>DFHG01000009.1 GCA_002372615.1 Mycoplasmataceae bacterium UBA3729
TGGATAGAGCGTCTGGCTACGGACCAGAAGGTTGCGGGTTCAACTCCTACAAGGCGCGCCATTACGGGAAGTAGCTTAGCTTGGTAGAGCACTTGCTTTGGGAGCAAGGGGTCGCAGGTTCGAATCCTGTCTTCCCGACCATTATGGCAGGGTATCTCAGTTGGTTAGAGAACTCGGTTCATACCCGAGGTGTCGTGAGTTCGACTCTCACCCCTGCTACCAAATTTAGGAGCTTTAGCTCAATTGGTTAGAGCCCCCGACTCATAATCGGTTGGTTATAGGTTCGAGTCCTATAAGCTCCACCATATAAAGAACAATGTATAATATACATTGTATCTTGGATGCTTACCCAAGTCTGGTTGAAGGGACCGGTCTTGAAAACCGGAAGGTATCGAAAGGTACGCAGGGGTTCGAATCCCTTAGCATCCGCCACTATCGCGGAGTAGAGCAGTCTGGTTAGCTCATCAGTCTCATAATCTGAAAGTCAGTGGTTCAAATCCACTCTCCGCAACCATAATATTTATTTATTTAAAAGATGATGATTGTTATTGTCATCTTTTTTTTTATTTCTATTTAGTGTAAATAAAATAGTTTTTTAGATAAATATATTTAAAAGAATTAATTAACCAATTTTATGTAGACAATTTAAAAATATATTAAAACTTCTATATAATACTATTGCTTGGAAAAAATCCAAGAAATGAAGTAATAGTTTCTTTCTTTAATTATTTTTAGAATACTAGTGAGATAACTATTACAAATAAATGGTTCAGTGGTGTACCGGTTAACATGCCTCTCTGTCACAGAGGAGATTGCGGGTTCGATTCCCGTCTGAACCGCCATAATGGTTTCGTAGCTCAGTCAGTAGAGCAAAGGACTGAAAATCCTTGTGTCGACAGTGCAATTCTGTCCGAAACCACCATAATTAAATTTAATAAAATATAAAAAATAAAAATGATACTTTTTTATTTTTTATTCATTACTAATTAAATAAAGTCATATAATTAATATTGTTATAGAAAAGAGGCAAAAAATTAATGGAAAAAAAATGAATAAATCCTGTTAAGTTTTCTGATATCATGAAAGCTGAAAATATATTTCAAAAGTCTGGAGTAGTATATAACTGTACTTTGAAATATTGTAATAATTTATCAAGAAAATTTGGAGCAAATTTCTACCATGCAGTAGAAACAACTCAACAAGTTAAATCATTTAAAATTAGAGGAGCATATAATGCTATCGCTAATCTTACTGAAGCACAAAAGAAAAAAGGTGTAATTTGTGCATCTGCAGGTAACCATGCACAAGGTACAGCATTATCTGCTACAAAAATGGGAATAAAATCTTACATTGTAATGCCATCTAATGCACCATTGAGTAAAATTAACGCAACGAAAAATTTTGGTGGTAATGTAATTTTAGCTCCACAACCTTCATTTGATGCAGCATATGCATTAAGTAAAAAACTTGCAAAAGAAAAAGGTTATATTGAAATTCCTCCATATGATGCTATTAATACAATTGCTGGACAAGGTACAATTGCATTAGAAGCATTAAGACAAATTCATGACATAGATACATTTGTAGTTCCTATTGGTGGTGGTGGATTAATTGCTGGTATCGCAACATGTGCTAAAACTATTAACCCTAACATTCGTATTATTGGTGTACAAGCAGCAAACTTCCCAGCAATGAAAATGTCATATGAAAAAAATAAAATTATTTCATATGCAACTGGCACTCCTACATTAGCTGATGGATGTGCAGTTAAAACTCCTGGAACAATTACATTTGATATTATTAGTCATTTAGTAGATCAAATTGTAACTGTTACAGAAGATGAAATAACTAAAGGTATAGCTATACTTTCATATGATGGTAAACTTGTAGCTGAAGGTGCAGGTGCTATGCCAACTGCTGCTATTCTTGCTAATAAAATTAAATTTAAAAAAGATGAGAATATTGTTTTATTAGTTTCTGGTGGTAACATTGATGTTGTTAAATATAATGCTACTTTATTAAGAGGTCTTGAATTATTAGGTCGTAAAATTAGAATTAAAATCAATTTCAAAGATGCTAATAAAATTAAAACATTCTGCAAACTTCTCACAAAACATAGTTCATCAGCTATGGCTATGACACAAGAACAATTTATTACTCCTGATACAAAACCAGGAGAATATTATCTATCAATAATTTCATTATCTGAACAAGATATGAAAAATTTGAAAGCTGATTTTACTAAAAATCATATCACATATACAATTATTAAGTAATTAATTTAATAATAAATATTCTTACATAAAACTCTTAGGATAACCTAAGAGTTTTATACATACTTATATAATATGTCTATATGATAAGAATCAAAGATTCATCAACAAATAAATTGATTAATATGGACAATGATCATATTTCAATATATAATTGTGGTCCAACTGTTTATAATGATGTGCACATTGGTAACATCAGACCAATCATTACTTTTGATGTTCTATATAGATATTTAAAATTTATTAAGAAAAATGTAATTTATGTTCATAACATTACTGATATTGATGATAAAATTATTGATCGTGCAATCAAACTAAAACAAAATGAATTAACTTTATCTAACCATTATTATGAAGAATATTTAAAAATTTTAAAAAATCTTAATATTCAAAAAATGGATGTTCTTCCTAAAGTATCTGACAATATTGAAGGAATTATTAATTATGTAAATAAACAAATTAAAAACAATAATGCTTATGTAATTGATGGTAATGTATTTTTTGATGTTAATTTTGTTAATGATTATGGTTCCATATCACATCAAAAAATTAATAAATTAATGAATGAAACTAGAAATACTAAAAAATTAATGAAACATAATCCATTAGATTTTGTATTGTGAAAAAAAACTAATGTTGGTATTTCATGAAAATCTCCATGAAATAGTCATGGAAGACCAGGATGACATACAGAATGTAGTTATTTAATTAATAAATATATTGGAAGTCAAGTTGATATTCATGGAGGTGGAGTAGATTTAAAATTCCCTCACCATGAAAATGAAAATGCACAAAACAAAGCATTATATGGAGTTAATTTAGCAAAATGTTGAATGCATATGGGACATATTAATATTAATGGAGAAAAAATGTCTAAATCATTAAATAATTTTGTTTTAGCTAAAGAAGTTTTAGAAAAATATGATACTAATGTAGTTAGATGATTTTTTTATCAAACTCAATATGAAAAACCATTATCATTTTCATATGAGCAATTAGAAAATACAAAAAATGAATTCAATAGATTTATTAGAAATATTAATAGTGCATTCACAACTCTATATTTAATTAACAAAAAAGTTAAACAAAATATTAAAAATACTATTACTAATGAATTCAAACAATCTATTGAAAATAATCTTGATTTTCCAAATATGGTAAAAAATTTATGAGAACTTGCAAAAGGATTAGTGAATATATCTAAAATGAAAGATGAAAAACAATTATTAAATAACTTATCTTATTTAATTAGTGAATTAAATATTATGGGTATTAAATATATAAACCCACTAAATAAAAAAAATATTAAGATTATTGATGATTGACAATATTATTTACAAAAAAAAGATTATCAAAAATCTGATGAAATTAGAAATAAATTAATTAATTTAAATCTTATTTAAAAAATAATTAATCAATAAAAAATATTTGATTATTTAAATTTTATGTGTTGCTCTAAACTCTAACACCACGTTCTGATAAATCTACCTCAATAAGGAATTCATTAGGATCTGTTGAACCACAATGTTTTTTAATCATATCAATAACAACTTCAGCATCTATTTTGGCTGTTTGTTTATTAATTGGTTCTAATCCAAACTCATTAGCAATACTACCTTCTAAATTAGAACTATAACTTGATAAACAAATCCTATATAGTGTATTTTCATCATCCATATTTACTACTGTACCATTATCTAAAATAATTTCGGTGATTTCAATATTACCATTTGAATCTATAGTATATTTAAACTTTAAACCAGTTAATTGGTCACCATAATTTGAATACTTAATACCATTCAATAATTGTTGTTTTAATTGTTTACCATTTACTTCATAAATATAAAGAAGATTATTAAATGGTAGCATTGTATATACATTACCTAATGTAATAACTTTTTTACCACCATCAGGAACTTCAAATGATGCTCTGATTCCTTCAGTATTGTAAAAAGCAATATCAACATTAGTACCTTCCTTAAATAAAGATGTAACTCAATTTCCTGCAGATGTAGCTGTACCATTTCCATTTATTTTTCTATTTCTAATAATTGAGGTTTTAATATAACCTAATCTTTCTAACATTTTATCAGCAATATAATCTCATGCAAAATGTGAAAGTTCAAGAACGTTTTTATCTAAATATTGTTTATTTTCATCATTATCATAAAGTCTAGATTGAATATCATTAGAAATTATGTTAATGCATTCAGAATTTTCAATTGTTAAAGTATTATCATATTTAAATTTAATTGTTGTAGAAGCATATCCTTGACCAAATCATCCACCTTGAATATAAGGTATACCAGTTCTTTCTGCAATTCCTGATTTAAAGTCATGTTCATGACCACCAGTTACTAATTGAACATAGTCATGATTTAAATTATTAGCAATAGGAACTGGATTAGCATGAGCCATAACTATGGTCATATCAGGTTTTTCTAAATTATCTATTTCAATAATTTTTTTATTAAATGCTTCAAGATCATCATCAATATAGTAAGGTGCAATTTTATCAGGTGCTATATCATTCGAATAATTAGGAATATAACCAATTAAAGCAATTTTTTTATTAGCTTTATTAATAATTACATAATCTTTTGTATATTCAACTCTTTTTTTATTAGGTTCTTCTTCATTATCATAATAAAGATTAGCAGCTAATACAGGAATATTAGGATTATCATTCTTATATTTCCCTTTATTAGCAACATCATATTTTTTTATAGTACCATTTTCACTACAACTAACACCTAATGTTCAATCAAATTCATGATTACCAAGTGTTACGGCATCATATTTCATTAAATCTAGTGCGGCACGTAATGCTGCTCCTTCTGTAAAGTTTGAAACTATTTGCCCTTGATAAATATCTCCACCATCGAGTAAAAGAACATCATCAATAAAAATATTTTCTCTTGCTTTTTGTATTTGGTTAGCTATATACGCTAAACGATATTGAAAAGTAGCTTCATCATTACTTGTTGTATCTATTAAATAACCATGAATGTCACTAGTTTGGAAAAGTTTAATAATTGTATCCTTATGAATAATAATATGCATAGTACAACTTGTAGAAATAATTGGTGGCAAAGTAATTATTGAAATTACTAATAAACTTTTTATCATTGAAAATTTTTTAGAAATTTTTGTCATATTTTCGCTTTCATCAACTTAATAATATTTATCATAATATAAATAATGGTCTCATATGATTTATTAATTGCTAAATTAACATTTAGGGAATTTTACAATATTGTGAGCTATGTTGCAGAAAAGTATGGTTTTTGCTTAAAAATTAATGCAATAATCTTGTTTCAAAACATGCTTCTTTTCAATAAATAAATTTCAACTATTTTTTGTTGACCAGCAAAGTTCGTTCCTCTATGACAATTTAATAAATGTCTTATAGTGGAATTTATTCTACCTTCAAGCACATTGTTCATACTTTTTATTTCATTATTGTCAAGAAAATTAAACAATGTTCCACTTAAAAGTAAATTTCCTAAATTAAATGCAGCAGATCTTAGTCTTGCATGGGTAAATCAAATTTCACCGGAATCTGAATTAAAACTTTTTTGACTAATAAATTCATAATATTTGTCCTTTCAAATTTTGAATTTAGATTGTCAATTATTTGCATGTTCAATAGATTTAATTTTTAATAATTCTCTAGATAAACATAATAATTCTTGACAAGCTTGTGTTTCAGGATTTAATGTTAGCTTTTATCTAACATTCATTCAACCATGGAATAAGCATCTTTGGATTTTTATATTAAATCACACTGATTTAATCGCTTTAATTAATCCATTTTGTCCATCACAAACAACATATCCAGGTTCATTAAAGTTTTTAAAAAAATTTCTTTAATTATTTGATGATTCATAATCAACTAAACAAAAACCGATAACATGCTTACCACTACTTGCTATTAAAATATCTTCTTGTTAACTCTTAGACCATCAAGATAGATAACAAGATGTCTATCTTTTGAATCAGGAATAAAGATATACTTATTTTTAAATATCTTAGTGTTCCTTCAAAATGTCGATCTATGACATCAATATTCAGACATTTTCTTTGAATGGGTAAGATATTCAAAGTATTTGAACAACCATAATTTGATTTTTTGTTTCTTTTTATGATTTTTACCAATTTTTAAGTAACTGTGGCAATGTTAGCAATATCATTTTTGACTACCATTTTTGTATAACTTATATTTCTGCAATTTGTGACCACATTTTTGGCAATAACTATTGCCATTTCTTACTTTCTTTTACATAGAACTATATTATGGGTATATAGTTCAAGTGTTTTTTACATATATACTTTTCCATTTTTTCAAAAAACCAACTTTTTTTGCAACATTACTTATAATTTCTATATATTTTGAATTGTATCATCGAAACTAAATTTATAAACATTCATTACAAACTTAATTTGCAAAACAAACAAATTTAAAAATAAACATAGGTATTTTATACCTATGTTTACACAATTTATGTATTTGAAATATATAAAATTTAGATTATTGGTAAAATTATCAAGGTCTTACAATTCAACCATTTGGAAAACCAAAATTAGTAGCATTATCAGTGCCTCTATAGTAAAATTTACCACTATAGTAAATATTATTAACTCAATAGTCAAAACAAGAAGTGTTATCTGCACGTGTGCCACTATAACTTAAATATACTAATTGTAAACTTAAACAACCATTGTATAAATAATTGTAGCAACCAAATGCTAAAGTAGTTGCAGGTAAATAAGGTGGAACTACTAAATTTATACAATCTCTAAACATACCATTGTAACAATATTCACCTAAATGTTCTGATGGTAAAAAACTACCATTAACATTTACGATACCATCTGAACCTTTAAAAATAGATGAAAAACATCTATTTGGTAACTCTAAAGTTGATGTATCACCTGCTTCCGTTTTACCTGTTCCATTATCTATAAGAGATAAAATTGTGCCTGAAAGATAAACACTTCCTTCAAATTTAATATTTGCTGCTTGTTTATATTTACTTGTAGAAGTATCATAAACATCTCAACCGTGTGGATTGTCACCTCTTACAAGATATTTATTACCTTTAACGAGTTTATATGCTTGTCTATCTGAAGAATGCTCTAATTCTATTTTATTTCATCTAAGTTTTCCATACTCTTTATATACAGCAATTTCAAGATTTGGAGTAGTAACAGTATCATTTGGAATTTCTCTCCAAAAAACTAATGTAGAATTTTCAATAGGATGAACAACCATATTAGTATCCAACATTTGTTTATTTGAAGTACCCATACTACAACTTGAAATTGCAGGTATCATTGTTCCAATTGATGCAATTCCAATTAATGGCATCAAAATTTTATTTAATATTTTATTTTTTTTCATTTTCTCCTCTTTTAACTTATTTATATTTATAGATTATACTAAATATTTCATTTTTTCATCATTTAGCATATATTATGTAAAATATTTATGTTTTAAATTTTGTCTTCTTTTCTTCTATTATTGTTCTCTACATCTACATGCGAAACAATATCTACATTCAATCTAAACACATGCAAAGCACAAAGCAAATAAAATACAAATAAATATACAATTAATAATAATTATTAAAAAAATGTATATTTTATGTATAATTGTTTTATACAAAAAAATTAAAGGAAGGTTATATTAATAAAAAATATGAAAAATAAAACACTAAAATCATTATTAATTTATGGTTTAGGAATTACTACTACACTTGGAACAATGATACCTACAATTTCGAGTTGTGGAAGTAAAAAATCCAATGATATTATTTCTGGATATTGTGTATTAGAAGTAGGCAAACAAAGTAAATTGAAATACTGAAATTCCTCAACCTCTATTGAAGCTCCAGATTTACAATTTGCATGATATTCACATGGAAAAATTGGTAATTGACAACAAATAAAATTAAACCAAGAAATAACTCTTGAAGCTAATACAACATATTTATTAAGAGGTAATAATCCAAATGGATGAAATTATTGTGATCCAAATAATATTGATGCAGAATCAGATGATCAATATTATCGTCAAGGATGTATTAAATTAACTAATGGTGATGTAAAAATATCAGGTTCAATATTAGGTTTATTAGATCAAGGAAATAAAACTAGTGGTTATCAATTACATGATCCTTGTATTTTTTCAAGATTATTCATGGATTCAAATGCAATTACATCTATAAGTGATAGTTTCTTGAAAAATGTAGAAACTCTATCGGATCGATGCTATTCTCGAATGTTTAATAACTGTGAAAATTTAAAAACAGTACCTATTTTATATTCAACAAAATTAAATAGTAACTGTTACTTTCGTATGTTTAATAATTGTAAAGAATTAGAAAGTGTTCCACTTAAAATGTTACCTGCTACTACATTAACTTATGGTTGTTATTCTCGTATGTTTCAGGATTGTACAAAGTTAAAGAACACACCTAATTTACCAGCTACAACTCTTAATGAATATGTTTATCATAATATGTTTAATGGTTGCACTTCTTTAGTAAATACTGTATCAACTTTACCTGCATTAGAGTTAGCTTTCGCTTCTTATAATTGCATGTATGAAGGATGCACATCTTTACAAAACCCTCCTAAAATAATGGCGGAAACATTAAATAATACATCTTGTTGTCGTCATATGTTTTATAATTGTTCTAAATTAACAACAACTGAACCTTATTTATTAAAGGTAAAAACATTAACAGCAAGTTGTTATCAACAAATGTTCTATGGTTGTGTTGCATTTAATTCAATTGGAATAGCTTATCCAGGATTAAGAAAGGATGCACCTTTAAATGCATTTGATCAGTGGGTTGAAGGTGTTAGCAGCAAAGGTACATTTTACTATAGTGGTTCTGACACAGATGCTCCAATAGTTAATTTTGGTTTTCCAAATGACTGAAAAGTACTACCTTATCCTAACTAAAAATTAATTTTAAATTTTAAATTATATTTTTAATAATCCCTTTTTAATTCATGATAAATCTACAATTAGAAGGGATTATTTTTTTTATGCATTGAATTAAAAATAATCAAAAAATTAATTCATATAATACTTTATATGAAACACAATGCATTTCACAAAGCAAATGGTTGAATTGAAGTAATTTGTGGTCCAATGTTTGCTGGTAAATCAGAAGAATTATTAAGAAGAATCAATCGTTTTAAATATGCAGATATCAGTTATATTATTTTTAAACCAATGACTGATAGTAGAACTAAAAATAAATCAAAATCAAGAGACGGACGTTGTTTTGATGCTATAGAAATAAAAACTTCACAAGAAATTATTGATTATTTAAATAAGCAAAAAGAAGAAGGTAAATGTTATGATGCAATTGCTATTGATGAAGTACAATTTTTTGATGACAACATTGGTGAAATATGCAATACTTTAGCAAACAATGGTTATATTGTTTATGCTGCAGGTCTTGATTTAAATTTTAAAGGTGAACCTTTTACTTCAATAGGTAATCTATTAGTATATGCTGACTATGTAACAAAATTAAAAGCTATTTGTACTATTTGTGGATGTGAAGCTACTCATACGCAACGATTAATTAATGGTAAACCTGCATCAATTAATGATCCACTAATTCAAATTGGTGATAAAGAATCATATGAAGCAAGATGTCGAACACATCATGAAGTTAAAAAGTAAGAATTAATTTAGCATATCCTTTTATAACTGCATTGTCAATTACATTAATTTTAATCTTTTTATTTGAAATAATTTTCTTTAACATTGTAACTCTAGTTTTGTCACCACCAGTAATACAATAATTTACAGTTTTATTTTTTAAATAAAAATAGTTGATAAAATTAACTAAACTACCTATATAAAAGTGGTTAGCACCAGAAATAATAGATTCATATGTATTTTTACCAAAATCAATAAATGAATGGTCATAATTATTTAAATTAAATGCATCAATTAATGCTGCATTTTTGAAGAGTGAATTAATCCCATCTTTAATATGGGGAAAAATTATTGCACCATTTAAAGCGCCATTATTCATAAATATAGAAAATGAAAATGTACCAAAACAAAAACCAATAGATTTTTTTCATTTATTTTTTAAGAAATAAGAAAATCCTAATAAATCAACACCTATTTTATTAATTTTTTCATTAATTTTGTTTAAATCCAAAACATTTATAAAATCTTTTGGTTTAATTTCTTTTATATATAAGTTAAATGATTTAAGTATATTTTTTACTTGAATGGTAGCATTGGGTACAACAGAACCAATGAAACATTTTTTTACTTTAAATTTTTTAAGAATTTTATTAAAAAAAATTTTAGAAATTGAACCTGTTTTTATAGAGAAAACTTCAATTTCTTCATTATTTGAATATATTGCTGCTTTTAATTTTGAATTACCAATATCAAGAATTAAAAAATAATCTTTTAGTTCCATGTTATTCGCCAATTTGTCTCATTAATTTTTTTATTTTTGTGGATGAAACATTTTTTAATTCTTTATTAGCAATAAAAATAATTGTTTCAATTGAATTTGCAAGCATTTTATTAATTTTGGCCATATTTAATTCATATTTGTAATCTTTAATATTTCTTATTGCTCTAACAATATATTTACATTTATATTTCTTAGCAAAATCAACTGTCAATTTATCATTATAAGCAACTTTAACATTTGTTAATTTTAATGAACTAACTTTTTTTGATACATTTTGATAACGAGATAAAAGCGTTGATTCTTCCTTTTTATTAGGATTATTTGCTACTAAAACATAAAGTTCATTAAATAATTTAGATGCACGTTTAATAATGTCAATATGACCTTCATGTATAGGATTAAATGAACCTGGGTAAATAGCTATTTTTATATCAATCATAACAATGATAAAAGTATAACATACTTTAATTTATAATATATCTTAAATAATGATATAGGGAACTTATGAATTTATTAGAACAAATTAAAAATAACTTAAAACAATCTCAAAAAAATGTATCAATTATATTTGCTGAAGGATGGAATAAAGATATTCAAGCTGCTGCAAATGAAGCAACAAATGAAATATCTTCTATTATTCCAATTTTAATATTTAATAATAGACAAGAAATTCCATCTAATTTGAATGAAAGAATTAAATGTGTAGTAATTAATGAAATTAATTTAGATGAATATGCTAATTACATTTTTGAATTAAGAAAAAATAAAGGTATTAATATTGATGATGCAAAAAAATTAGCTTCACAACCTAATTATCTTGCTTCAACAATGGTAGCTATGGGCAAGGCTAATGGAGAAATATGTGGCATTGAATATACCACTGCTGATACTTTAAAAGCTGCTTTACAAATTGTTAAAACAAATCCAGATACAAAAGTTGCATGTAGTGCTTTTATCATGGAAAAAAATGGCGAACAATTAGTATTCGGTGATTGTTCAGTTAATATTAACCCTGATTCTGAAGCACTTGCGTCAATTACAAAAACTATTTCTAAATTCTCAAAAGAAATTGCTAAATTTGATGAAATTAGAACAGCAATGTTAAGTTATTCTTCTGCAGGAAGTGGAAAAGGTGAATCAGTTGATAAAGTAAGAAATGCATTTGAGATTGTAAAACAAGATCAAGAATTTATGAAAGACTACAATGTGTTTGGTGAAATTCAATTTGATGCTGCAAATTCAATGAAAACAATGCAAAAAAAAGTTAAAAATTTAAATTGATCTAAACCTGCCAATGTATATATTTTTCCTGATATTTCTTCAGGAAATATTGGATATAAGATCGCACAAAATATTGGTGGATGACAAGCAATTGGCCCGGTTATATTAGGTTTAAGAAAACCTGTTAATGATTTAAGTCGTGGTGCAACAATTAGTGATATTGTTCAATTAACTTATATTACTGCTTCTCAAGCAATTAACAAATAATATATTACATATATTAAATTTTTTTATATATTTCTTATATGTATGTATACTGACAACAAAAATATAAACATTGAAGAATTAGAGCTTTTATTTAAAAATTCTCATGATCTTAATGAATTGTTTATAAACAAAAATAAATTTACAAAAAAATATATAGCTCCTTTATATTTACAATTAAAAAATGCAAATAATGATGAAAAAATTAAAATTGGAAAATTAGCAAATGATTTAAAAAATAAAGTTAATGAGATGTTTGATCATTATAAAGATTTAATTGAAAATAGAACTAATGATTTATCTCATAAACTAATGGCTGATTTATGTATTGATACTGCAGATTTTTCAAAAGGTTCACTAAATCCTATCACATATATATGTAATGAAATCATTTCTTTTTTCAGAAAATATGATTTTAAAATTGTTAATGGTAATGAAGTAGAGCAAATCAAATATAATTTTGATAATTTAAATTTTTCTGAAGAACATCCTGGTAGACAAACAAGTGAAACATTTTATATTAATGACAAATTAATGTTAAGAGCACATACAACAGCATCTACTGCAGAACAACTTGTTAAAAATAATAAATCTAAAGATATTCGTGTTATTTCATTTGGTAATGTATATCGTAATGATGATGATGATGCTTCTCATTCACATCAATTTACACAAATAGATTTAGTTTGAGTGAAAAAAGGATTATCTGTTGGTACACTTAAATGATTTATTAATTCATTACTTAAATATTTATATGGACCAAATACCAAAACAAGATATCGTTTATCATTTTTTCCTTTTACTGAACCTTCTATGGAAGTAGATGTAAAATGTCCAATTTGTCATGGTAAAGGTTGTAATTTATGTAAAAAGACTGGATGAATTGAAATTCTTGGCGCAGGTATGTTACACCAAAATGTATTAAAAAAGTCTGGTATTAATGATATTAAAACAGGAATTGCTGCTGGTATAGGTATAGAAAGATTAGCAATGATTAAATTTGGTATTAGTGATATTCGTGATATATACACAAATAATTTTGCTATTCTAAAACAATTTTCAAATAAAGGAGAATAATTATGTTGTTATCAAGAAAAGTATTATGTAACTATGCTCCACAATTCAAAAATGTTTCATTTGATAAATTGAATAATGCATGTATTAACCTAGGAATGGAAATTGAAAAAGTATATCGTCATCCTAGTCTTAATAAAGATTTTTGTATTGGTTTAGTTAAAAATGTTTATAAGATTAATAATTCTGACCACTTACAATGAGCAGAAGTATTAGTTAATGAATCAAAAAATATTATCAAAAAAATTGTGTGTGGTGCATCAAATTTAAAAGCAAACATGAAAGTTATTGTTGCCAATGTTGGAGCAAAACTTTATGATGGTAAAGTAATTACTAAAAAAAACATTATGGGAATTGATTCTCAAGGGATGATGTGCGGTTATTTTGAATTAACTCCTTTAAATAGTGAATTTTTAGATAATTGTGATGCTCATGGTATCATAAAATTAGATGACAGTATCAAATTATCTGATGATATTAATAAAATACTAGGATTTGATGATGAAATTTATGATATTACTATCCCATCAAATCGATATGATTTAAATGGTGCATATTTTTTAATTAATGAATTAGCACAATATTTTGGATTTAAATTATTAAAACTACAATCAAATAATTTATTTACTAAAAATACATCATATAGAGTTACAATTGATAAAAAAAATACTACTAATTATTCATTAGTAATAATCAATAACTATAAATATGAATATTCTGAATGGAACATAAAAAAACTTATGTTAAATTCTGGTGTAAAAACATCAAATTACACTATTGACATAATTAATTGAATAACATATTTAACAGGAATAGCTCCATTGATTTTTGATAAAGATAGAATCAATGAGAATATTAATCAATGCTTTGCTGACAACCAAAGTTTTATTTTTAATAATAAAAAATATTTATTAACAAAAAATGATTTAGTTTGAAAAAATAATGGTGAGATTATTGGTATTGATGGAGTGTGTGTAAATGATAAATTTGGTATTTCTAAAAATACAAACGGTTTATTGTTGCTAATTGACAATACTAGATATTCATTACCAAGAAATTCATCAATCAAACATAATATTTCTAACATAACTACTAAATATTCTTCTAAAAAATGTTCATTAACACAAATGAATTTATTTTTAAATTTAATAAATACTCATATTAATAAATGCATATTTATAAATCCAATTATTAAATTAGAAAATGATATTTCGTTACCATTTAACAAAAACGAATTTAAGAAATTTTGTCAATTTAAAAATATTAATATTGGTAAAGTATTAAAAAAATTAGGTTTTAAACTTTGCAAAGATAAAGTACTAGTTCCTGGGTATAGATCAGATTTAACTAATGAGTATGATATTTATGAAGAAATTATCAAATATGTAGGAATTGAATTAAATTTAGAATCACCTGCTAATATTTTAGTGAGTTCAGCTAAAGATGAAAAAGATGAATATTACTTTGTAGAAAAACTAAAAACATTACTAACAAATAATTATTTTTATGAAGTAAGAACATATAATTTGACAAGTAAAGAAGAATTAAAAAAATGAAACTTATTTAATTTAAAAAGTAAATATGAAATTTCACCTTGTTCAAATAAAATGCATCAATTTATGAGATTAGGATTAGTTAATAACATGGTAAAAGTAATGGAATATAATGCTAATAGAAAAAATGAATTAATTCCAATATTTGAAATTCAAAAAATTTATAATGAAAGAAATTTTTTGAATTTAACTTGTTTATCTCCATATAAATATTCACTTGATGAAATTCATGGTGCTAATATTAATTACAATACATTTGGATTGAAATCAATTTTAAAAGAAATTAGTAAGTTATTTAATGCTAATTTAACTATTGAACATACATCAAATCCATATCTTACAAACAATGATTCATTAGCTATAAAATATAAAAATGAATTAATAGGATATATTGGTAATTTAAAAAACAATTTATTAAAATCATATAAATTACATAACCAAGATCTATATGTGTTATCTATTAATTTGAATAAATTGATTAAAGATTATAATGAATCAAAATTTAATTTCAAAAAAATATCTAATTTGATTCCGGTAATCAAAGATATCACATTTCATGCTAATAATAATACAAACATTCAAAAAATTAATGATGAAATTGATAAATTGGAATTTGTTTTATCATATAAATACATTAAATCATTTAATATTAATCAAGATACAATTGCTTATACAATTCATATCTTATTAAAAAATTCTATAGAGGATCAAATGGATAAAAAACAAATTGATAATTGTATTTTTACAATTATCAATATAATTACAAAAAATAAAGGATTAGTAAAGGGGGTTTAAAATAATATGGAATATGTAATTAAACGTGATAATTGTAAATCAAAATTTAATGAAAATAAAATTTATGATGCTTTATTAAAAGCAGTTGAGGCAAACAATTTTGATTTAAACAAAAATCAAATCGATGAAATTTTAAATAAAGTAATAAATAAAATTAATCAAATAAATTTAGATTCTATTGCTGTTGAACAAATTCAAGACATTGTTGTAGAAACATTAAGAGAAACAGGAAATGTAAAACTTGCAGATCTTTATCAAAATTACCGTAATGAACGTACAAAAATCCGTGAATCAAAAAGTGAATTGATGAAAAAAATTATTTCAATTGGAATTGAAACTGATCGTGATAATGCTAATGTTGGAAATAATTTTTCAGCTAAATTACTACGTATTGCTTCAGAAGCAAACAAATGACATATTTTAAATAAGGTTCTCCCAAGAAAACTTGCTAAATTACATGAAAATGGAGATATCTATATTCATGATTTAGATAGTTATAACCTAACTATTAATTGTTTACATTTACCAACTGGTAAATTATTAAAAAATGGTTTTAACACAGGATATGGTTATATTAATAGACCTAATGATATTTGTGTAGCTGCACATCTCTCATGCATTATGTTACAAGCATCACAAAATGATATGTTTGGCGGACAATCACATCCAAATTTTGATAATGATTTGTCTATATATGTAAACTTAACTAGAAAAAAATATAAAGAACAAATAAGTGAATTTTGCAATGACAATGATAAAATTAATGAAATTGTTGAGAAAATGACAATTAAATCTGTACATCAAGCTATGCAAGGTGTAGTATTTAATTTAAATACCATGCATTCACGTGCAGGTAGTCAAGTACCATTCAGTTCAATAAACATTGGATTACCTACAAATAAGGATGCAGCATTAATATGTGAAGCATTCTTAGAGGAATATGAAAAAGGATTAGGCCAAGGAGAACAACCTATTTTCCCTAATATTATTTTTAGAATAAAAAGTGGTGTTAATCGTGAACCAAATGATCCATACTATTATTTATTTAAATTAGCATGTAGAGTGGCTGCTAAAAGAATGAATCCAACATTTATGAATATTGATGCTGATTTTAATAAAGCATTTTATGACAAAAATTTATTACCAGCAACAATGGGATGTAGAACATACATTATGTCTAATATAAATGGACCAGAAGGATGTGAAGGTAGAGGAAATAATGCTCCTACTACAATTAATTTACCTCGTATTGGTATTCTTGCAAATAAAAATATTGACACATTTTTTAAATTATTAAATGATCGAATTAGTGATGCATCTGAAATTTTAATGAATCGTTATGAATTATTAAAAAAATTAAAAGTTAAAGATCTTCCTTTTGTAGCAAAACAAAAATTAATGATGGGAAGTGAAAACTTAAAACCAGATGATAGTATTGATGCAATAATGAAAAATGGAACATGAGGTATTGGTTTTATTGGCATAGCTGAATGTTTAACTGCATTACTTGGTAAACATCATGGACAAAGTCAAGAAGCACAAGAATTAGGCATTAAAATAGTATCACTTATACGTCAAAAATGTGATGAATTAAAAACAAAAACAAAGTTAAATTGAAGTTGCTATGCTACACCAGCAGAAGGTTTAAGTGGTAAATTTATTCAAATTGATAAGCGCATGTTTGGAATAATTCCTGGAATAACTGATAAAGATTATTACACTAATTCATTTCATATTCCTGTATCTTTCCCAATTTCTATTGCTGATAAAATTAAATTAGAAGCTCCATATCATAAATTATGTAATGCAGGACATATTTCATATGTTGAATTTGATTCATATCCTGAAGCTGATACTATTGAAAAAATTATTACTTGAGCATATAAAAATACTAACATAAACTATTTAGGAATTAATTTCCATATTCGTTACTGTATAGATTGTGCTAATCGTGCTAATAAAATGCGTAATTCACAAGTAGAAAAAATTGAAAAAATTTAATTATGAGTAATAATGAGATCCGTTTAGCAGGAATTGCTCAAAATAGTTTAGTAAATGGTCATGGTTTAAGAAAAGTATTTTTCTCACAGGGTTGTAACCACCATTGCAAAAATTGTTTCAATCCATCTACATGGTCTTTCGATGGTGGAAAAATGATTAATATGGATAGCTTAGTACAACAAGTTCTTGATGAACCATTTCTTGATGGTGTAACTTTTAGTGGAGGAGATCCTTTTCAACAACCAGATAAATTTGCATATCTTGCTAAAAAATTAAAAGAGAATAATATTAATATTTGAATTTATACTGGTTATACATTTGAAGAATTATTAGAACTAGCTAAAACTAATGAAAGTATTGATGAAATGATTCATAATTGTGATGTAATTGTTGATGGACCTTTTGTTCAGGATTTATATGATCCCAAATTGCTTTTTAGAGGAAGTAGTAATCAGAGAATCATTGATGTCAAAAAAACATTAGAAACAAAATCTATCATAAAACTGATAGAATAATAAAAATTATTTATATAAAATAAATAAAACCAAATAATAATAAAATATACAAAGAGGAATTATGTCAAATAAAGAAAATCAATTATCATACAAAATAACATATTTAAACCCAGGTGATAAAGTATGCCCTATATGTGGAAGCACTCACATCCAAAATATTAGTAGAATTACAGGTTATCTATCTTTTGATGAAAGATTTGGTGAAAGTAAAGTTGCTGAACGTTGTGATCGTGTAGCTCACAACAATGATAAACATAATAAAATCTACAGGAATTAATTGTTGTAGCTATTTTATTCTTTTAAGTTATTAAGTTTAACTATATTATTGATTCTTTTATTCACTTGTTTAAATCCAATATCAATTTTGTTCTCAAGATTATCCATTCTTTGTTCAAAATGATCAATTCTTTGTTCAAGATGATCAATTCTTTTTTCAAGATTATTGATTCTTTCTTCAATATTATCCATTCTCTTTTCAATAGTATTTATTTTATCTTCGATAATGACTATTTTATTAAGAAGAATATTCAAATTTTTAGCAACATCAGTTATTGTTACTTTTTTAACTTTGTTATTACCTGTTAGTTTAAAATTGCATTCTGATTCTTGTAAATTCATATCATTTAAAATCAAATTAACTTCTTTAATCTTCATCAATTATTAATATTTGATTTAACATTATTTTAGAAAAATAGCACAAAATTTAATAATTTTTATGTATATATTTACATATATAAAGTGCTAATATATTGATTTATATTAAAAATATATATAAAATATTAATAAATAATCAATATATAAAATACATTGATTATTTTTTGTAAGCACAATATGAAAATTAAAATTCCATTAATTTGTACAAAATGTAATTCTAGAAATTATCATATTAAAAAAGAAAAGACAAATGCAAAACGTTTGGAATTAAATAAATATTGTCCTTATTGTAAAAAAACAACAATTCATCGAGAATCTCGTTAAATGGTAACTATGGAAGATAAAAATAAAAAAGAAAATAAATCTCGTTTAGCTGAAATTGCACGTCAAAAGCAATTAAAGAAAATTCAGTATCAAAACACTAAAATTAAAGCTAATCAAGAATATGAAAAAAAATTAAAAAAAATTAATGATTCATACAAATCTGAGTTGAAAGAACTCAAAAATTTACCTAAAATTAATATATCTTCCCAAATTAATGAACTTAAGATTAAACATAAAGAAAATATCATTAACATCAAAAATAATTCAAATGACGCATTAAATAAATTAAATTCTGCTAATAAAGATAATAATTATCTTCATGATGTTTTTATCATTAAAAAAACAGAACTTTTGAATATTAAGCAAGAAAATAAAACATTTAAGAAGAATTTAAAATCACTTAAAAAAACAAATATATCTAACTACAAAAATAAAAAAATTGAAATTATTAATAAAAGAGAGAATGATATTTTTAATGCTCAGAATGAACGAGATTTATTAATTGCTAAAAATTATTACAATGATAAATTAGCTGAAATTCAAAAAATGAAAATTTCAAAAAAAATTGCATATAAGCAATATAAAAAGAAATTGATAGATGTAGAAAATTTATTTAAAAATCAAAATGATAGCTATATTCAATCAAACTATGTTAAGAAAAAACAATGACGTATTTCTTACTATGCATTGTTATTAAAATATAGAAAAGATAAAAAAAATAAAGAATTTATTGAAAATAAAGAAAGTTATTGGCGACAATATGAGACTATTAAAACAGATTTCGAAGCAAAATTAACTAATAACAAAATATTTTATCAGAATTCATTAACACAATTAAGACAGCAAAGAGATGCAGCTTATCCATTTGAACTTGATTCTGCCTTTGCTTTAAAGAGATGATGATATGGAATTGGTAAAGAATTTCAAAGAATGACTTGACCAACACCTAGAAGATCAATGATTGATTTTGGTATTGTTGCAGGAGTAAGTTTATTTATTGCACTTCTTTATTCTTTAATTGATTACTTATTGACACTATTTTAATGGAGAAATAATTATATGGAAAAAAAACATCAATGATATGTAATTACGGCAACAAGTGGTAAAGAAGATTCTATTTTACAAACACTTATTGAAAAAATTAGTAATTTTGGTTATACAGATAGTGTATCTAAATTTGAAATTTTTAAAAAAACAGTTGCTAAAGAAGATATTTTCAAACCTACAGATGCAAATTTACCTAAATCATTAAAAAATACTAAAACTACTAAATGGGAAACATTGCCGGATGGTACCTACAAAAGAATTAAATCTAAAGTGGTAAATATTTTTCCAGGATATATTTTTGTAAAAATGGAAATGTTTCCAGAAATTTGATATTGTATTAGAAATACAAATGGTGTATTAGGATTTTTAGGATCTTCAGGCAAAGGAACTATGCCTATTCCTATCTCTGAAGCTGAATATCTTAAAATGAAAGCTAAAAAAGATGCTTATGATGAGCAATACAATAAATTAATGACTAATCAAGTAAGTGAAAATAATGAAGTTGATAAAAAAGAAGAAAAACCAAACATTGTATTTAATTACAAAGTTGGTAGTTTTGTTAATATTAAATCAGGACCTTTTGCTAACACATCTGGAGTAATAAAATCAATCAATATGAATAATCAAACTGCTATAATTGAAGTTGATTTTTTAAATCGTAAAACAGAATGCGAAATTGATTTTATTAATTTAGTTGATGAGAAGAACACTGATGAACAAACAGAATAATACAGTTTTTAATTTTTTAAAAAAACAAATTATAAAAGCATTAAAAACTACAATTAAAATTGATGAATTTAGTAATGTAGATATTTCTACATCTAAAATTGAAGTTGATAGGATTAAAAATATTAAATTTGGTGATTATTGCACAACTATTGCATTAATGACAAATATCAAAAAAGATAGAGTTATGTCATTTGCACAAGCAATTGCTGCACAAATTAATAAAAAATATTTTCAAAGAATAAGTGTTGTTCAACCTGGCTTTATTAATTTCACTATTTCTAATCAAATATTTCACAATATCCTTTTTGAAATTATTGATAAAAATATAAATTTTGGTATTAGTAAAAAAAATAAAATAAAATACAACATTGAATTTATTTCTGCTAATCCAACAGGATTATTGCATATTGGTCATGCGCGAAATGCTGTTATCGGTGATGTGTTAGCAAGAATTTGAGAAGCTAATGGAATTGATGTAACACGTGAATATTACATTAATGATGCTGGAAATCAAATTGAAAAACTTGGAATGAGTTTATTAATTAGGTATAAACAATTATTTGGTTACAATGATCAATTACCAGAAGATTCTTACCATGGTAATGAAATAATTGAGGCTGCACATGAATTAAAAAATCAATATGATAATAAATTCTTAGATACATATTATGACCAAACTGGTATTTTAGATAAACAAGTAGGTAAAATTATCAAAAATTTTGCAAAAAATTACATGTTAAACATTATCAAAAACACATTATTAGATTTTGGTGTAAAAATGCACATATGATTTTCTGAATCAACACTTTATGAAAATAATTTAATTAATACTACTCTTGATTCATTAAAACAATATACATATAAAAAAGATGGTGCTTTATGATTGGCCACAACTAAATATGGTGATGATAAAGATCGTGTTTTAATTAAAAGTGATGGAAATATGACATATTTTACTCCTGATATTGCTTACCATAATATCAAAATGTCAAGAGGATATGATAAATGCTTTGATATTTGGGGTGCTGATCATACCAGCTATGCAGACAGAATAAAAATTGCTATGCGAATTTTTGGTTATAAAGATGATATGCTAAATATTTTAATCATACAAATGGTTAAATTAATTAAAGATGGTGCTGAATTTAAAATGTCAAAGCGTTCAGGTAAATCACTAACATTAATGAATTTGGTGAAAACAATAGGAAAAGATGCAGCACGATGATATCTTGTATCTCGTCCTATGATTAGTCATTTAGAAATTGACATAGATAAAGCAACAAAACAAAGTAATGATAATCCATTTTACTATGTGCAATATGCACATGCACGAATTAATCAAATTTTACAAAAAAAACAATTTGATTTACCTAAATCATTTGATTTATTAACTCTTCCTTCAGAAAGAGAAATTATTGTTCACCTAAGTATGTATGTTGAAACATTAAAAAAAATTGGTGACACATATGAAGTAAATATTTTATCTATTTATTTATATAACTTAGCTAAATTATTTCATTCATACTATTCACAAAATATTATTATTGATGAAAAAAATGAACAACTATCTAAACAAAGATATTGGTTAGTATTTTGTATCAAACAAATAATTGCTAATGGATTAAAATTACTTGGTATTGAACCATTAAATAAAATGTAAATTTTATCCATTGGAATATTCATAAAAATACAAATAAAAAATATGATATATAAATAAGTATTAATATGGCAAAAAAGAAAAAAACAAATCGCAAAGAACATCATGTAGTCCCTAATAAAGAAGGTGGATGAGATGTTAAAATAAATAATGCTGGTAGACGCACATATCACACTAAGAAAAAATCTACTGCTATTAAAAAAGCACGGAAAATCTCTAGGAAACATAAAACAGAATTAGTCATTCATAATTCTAATGGACGAATTGTTGCTAGTCATTCACATAAAATTGTAAGACATAAGAAACCTGGGCCAAAAAAAGCAAAAAAGAATATAAAAAAGAAAAGATAAAGAATAAAAAGTAATAAATAAAGTAACAAAAATAAATTAATATACTTTATAGTATTAATTTTATTATGTTATAAGTAGTAATTATTCCAATACTAGTAAACAAATAAAGAATTTATTTTTTTTGGCTAAGTATATCCAAAGTGCCCACATAAATAAAAAACTCATTTGAGCTCTTTAATTAAAAATTAATTAAACAAAACATTTTTAACTTAAGGAGTCAAATGAACAAATATTATTATAAACATCTTTAACAATGAGAAAGAAGAAAACTTGAATCATTAATTTGTAATAAGCCCATTTTAAAACCAATATTTGGCACAATTGATCATGGATGAGATATTGTAAACTGAAAATGACTAGCAAATGTCAATTCAATCGCTTTTGCTTTTAAAAGAAGCAGAAAAACAATTAAAAGAGAATTACTAAATGGTAGATATGAGACGCTTACTAATAGCATTAGTAAGATTGCATTGACTTTCTCATATTCATCTGATATTTCTAGATTTAACAGAATCAAAAAATATGAATCTAAAAATAAGCAAAAAACTAAGATTCTTAAATTTGAGAAACTTAGAGAATTCATTATAAATGAACTCAATAATAAGCAAAGTCTAAAAGTAATTGCAGGGAGAAGTAAATTAGCTTATTTTAATGGTGAAATTGACCAACCTATATCAGTTATGACACTATACTCATACATTGATAATGAAAACATTTTGTTCATCAAATCATAGTCATTTAAAACAAAAGCGAAAACATAAATATCGGACTAGAAATTACTGTAAAAGACAGAATGGTGTTTCTATTTCAGAAAGACCAGAATACATTAATCAAAATAAAGAATTTGGTCATTGAGAAATGGATTTAGTAATTGGTAAAAAGAGCACAAATGTTAATTTATTAACATTATATGAAAAAAAATCAAACATTGGTATGGCAATAAAATATATGGTAAAGAAGCTAAAACCATCACCAAAACACTAAGACATTTGCAAAGTGTTGACAATTAATTTATGGTGTAAATATCAAATCAATTACAACTGATAATGGTTTAGAGTTTTATGATTGAAAAAGATTTAAAAGATCAATATATAACGCAAAAGACGATATTAATGTATATTTTTGTCATTCATATGCATCATGAGAAAAAGGTGGAGTTAAAAACTTTAATGGATTAATTAGAAAGATTTATCCAAAAGGTTTTGATTTTTCCACAATATCGCAAGATGAAATTGATAATGAAATTAAAAAAATTAATGAGATTTATCAGGAAACTTTAGGATACCATTCAGCAAAGGAAAGGTATAATGAATTAAGTTTAATTAATTGGGCACTTTAAACTATACTTTGCTCTTAATAAACAATATGTATACAATTTAGATAAAAAATTTTTTACTAATTATCTAACAAATATTCATTAGTTTTGTCATATTATTAGTTAAGATTTAATTTGAGTAAAAATTTCATTTGAAGAAGGCGAAATATCATAGTAAATTTATTAATAAATGGATGGTTATCTTGCCAATCATAAAAATTACCACGAGCATCTAAAAGTGCATTGTAATCGTTTGGATCAATACCTTTCACCGTATTGTATCTTACCAATACAGAACAGAACAAAGATATGATAAAAGGAAGTTCAACAAGAGCAATAAGATCTAAAATTCATATAAATTGATATCATTTTTGTGTATCACAAAGATCTTCACAAACATTTTTTAAGATATTTAAATTACTTACCCCACCCGCATATTCAATTCAATCATTTTTATAGTTATTTTCATAATAGAATTTTTTTACTTTAACATCATATACAAATTTAAAAAACTCATTGAACTTCTCTATATTTGAGAAAATATCAGCATCATTTTTAACATTTCTTATAAGTGTATATTCATCACTATTGCTACCAATTTTCTCGATATTTTTGTTAAGATCATCAAATTCATTTACATAATGAATGATACTACTAATAAGAAGAGTTATTGAAACAGCTAAACAAGCAATTTGAACAATTAATAGTAAAATAAGTCCTGGTAGTCTAACAAATCATCCATCGTCTAAAATATAGCTAAAAATTAGAACCACTATAAAAGCTATAAATAAAAAAGTCAAAATACTAGAATTAACAATGCTTAAAGTTAGTAAAGAATTAAAATCATCTTTTATGTTATTAGAATCTTCAATTAAATCATCATTATTTATTAAACCCAAAACATTATCATAATTATTTTTCATTGTATTGAATAAATTATTTGATCATCTTTGTGTTATACCTGATTGCTCATTTATCTCATTACTAATATTTTGATTAAATAAATTAGATGCCTCAAAAATATTTTTTGAATTTTTATAAGAAATATTAAAATTATCAACTTTTACTTCACCTTTATTATTTTTTTCATCAACAATATCATAATCAATCTCAGTATAATCTAAACTAAAACTTACATTGTTAACAAAATCAATTAATTTTTGATCAATAATATTTTCATCATGTAATATGTTTTTTGTAGTGTGATTAAAATTTTCAACATTTTTTGATTCTATAGAAGAAATATCTAAAGTAATTAAAGGTGTTTTAATTTTTGTTCCTTTATAACTAGCTAATACATAAAATTCATATACACCAGCTATAATTTCATCAATTCATGAAACAATACCATTACTAATCTTTATAAAATCTGGTAATACTGTAGCATTAGTAGAAATTAATTGTCATTGAACATCATTTCCATCTATCTCTTCACCATCAACAGACAATTTTCATTGTTTGTTATCTTTATTTTGTACTTTTTCAATACCTTTTAATTCATAGCTTCCACCAGATAATGAAAGTTTTTCAGCTTGATCAATAATATCATGAAGAAGAACGCCATTAATCATCATTCCACTAAAAGCTAAAGAAGATACATTTAAATTACCTTTATTTGAATCTGGATCAGTTCAAAAATCATCAAAACCATATTCATTACTTGTAGATCAAGAAAAAGTAAAATCTTTATTATTTAAATAGGTGTTATTAATTTGTTGCTCTTCAAATTCTTTAGTTATTGGTAATTGATAATTAGTGTATTCTCTTTCTTCTTTGCTAGCATTTAAATCAAAAATAGAAACATCTTCATCTTCATACATAGATTTATCTTTTAATTGAGAAGAATGAGCAGTTAATTTAGCTTCGTTTTCTTTACCAACATAATGATTATTTACTAAAGTATAATCAACATCAATAGAATAAGTGTTTGTGTAAGAATTAGCATTCATATGATGTAAAATTGGTTTTAGTGTATATCCAGGAATTAAATTATTATCTAAATTTTTTTGTAATGGCAATGCATCATTATTTTGTAATGGACCAGATTTTGGTGAAATAGTAAAAATGTTATTAAAATCATCTAATTCTATTTCTTTGTTACCTACACCATATTTTCCATAAATTTTATCTCAATAGTACTGTTCATTAAGATTATCTTTTACATTAATTTCATATTCATTTAAAAATTCTTTTAATTGTTTTTGAGTAATGATAGCATCCATTTCTTCAGTAATATTAGCAAAACATGAAATCATGTGTTCTTGAACATATTGGATTATAGAAACAATATCATCATAACCGAATTCTTTAATAGCTTCTTTTTTAAATTCACCAAATTGAGCATCAGCATTTGCTAACATTTCAGCAGCAGTATCAGAATCAATACTATAATCTTTTATGCAAATCAATAATGAACTCATCATTGAATCTTTGATTTCAGTTAATTCATCATTTAAATTAACATTTGTTACTCTTGATAATTTAATTCCATAACTATCATTAGCAAAATCTTTCAAAGTATTTGTTCTAATTGTGTAACTTAAAAATTTGTTATCTTTGTTAAATAAAGTAGCATGGAAAGAATTTAATCTAGATTTAAAATTTAATAAATTTGCATGATATTCTTGTTCAGAGATAATTCCTTTATCTTTATTAATACTTTGTTGAGTTTCATACAAATCTTTAAAGTCACTTTCCATACGGTTGTATGTTGCCATGGTGATACCATATTTTTTATCACATCCACAAATATCATTAATGGTATTTTTTGTGGAACATGAAGTTAATAAGCTTGCAATTACAGTATTTGTAATTAATAAACTTGATGTTAAAATAAATAATTTGATTTTTTTGCTCATATTTACTTCTTATATACATATATTATTATATTTCATTAATTTAAGATATATATGTATATATATAAAATTTCGTTGTTAATTTTTTATTTATGTATAGACTCGTGGCATATTTAACTATTAAAAAGTGATTCAAATTTAATAATCTAGCTTATATACTAATGTATAATTAACTTACACAAATTGGAAACGTACTCAAGTGGTTAAGAGGACACCCTGCTAAGGTGTTAGATCGTTATGCGATGCATGGGTTCGAGTCCCATCGTTTCCGCCATAAAAAAATGTCCCCTAATTTGAGGACATTTTTTATTTTTTATTATTTTACTTTATACTTTATTTTTTAGAAGTTCGCTCTGCATGATAAACTACAGCACCAAATATTATTTTTATAACTGCAAAAACTGACAAAATTATTAAAATAGCCATAATTGGTCCATAAAAACAAACTAATCATATTGCATTAATATTGACACTGCTTAAACATTTATAATAAATAGTTCATAGAATGATACAAAGTGCAAAACTAATTAAAAATAATATAAAACCTTGTTTAAATTGTTTTTTACCATTTTCTAATGAATGTTCAAACATTTATCACTCTCATCCATATAAAGTATGTTATATACATATGTGTGGAATATTTTTGTATATTTGTTTATTTATAAAATATCTAAATTTGAAAATTGTATAAATGAAATTACTTATCTTTTAATAATAAATTTAATCATTTCACTATCTAGAATTTTAGGATTAATTTGAGCTTGCTCAATGCCTAATAATTTTATTTTTTTTAAATTTTCTTTGTTGTATATAACTTTCCCATCAATATTAAAATTAAAAACATGCCGATCGAAGGCTTTATGTAAATTTGAACTCAATAGTAATCCGTTTTTTGCATTAGTCATATCATCTTTAAATTGATTTAAATTAATATCATTTGAAGAATTATTTTTTTGGTTAAATACAAGATCATCTTTAATTTTTTTAACACTTCATATATGGGCAACTTCAATTGTTTCCTTTATTGACTGGATAGGTGACCTATAATTATCCACTAAATCAGTATTAATAATGCTTTGATCATCTTTTATCGATCTAGTATGTAAAACATTATTTCTAAATTCATTTCTATATTTTCTTTCTAATACATTTAATTCTTTCGATGTATGATCATTTTCATTTAATAATTGTTTCTCATCATCATTAATTATGATTGAATAAATGTTGTCAACAATTGATAACAATAAATTCTCATTATTGTTGTTATTGAGAATGACATCAACTAACCCTTTGTATGTATTTTTTTCACTGTAAATTTTGATTCCTTGTTGAATACACTCATCACTTTTTGTGTATCATGACGAAGGAGTCTTTTTCCTTTGAACTTTATAGCTCATTTGATAATTTTCATGAAATCTAATAAACACGTCTGGTACTAATTGACATAATAATGCAAAATATATTGAAAAACCTAAATCTATGATATGTTTTTGATTAGAGATTAATGAATGTAAGATCAAATTACTAATTTTATTTAATCATCATGATTCATTTAAGTTTTTACATATATCATTAAACTCTGCAGCTACATCAAATCTACCAAAAACACTACTATTTTCATCATACATAATAATGTTCATTGCGCTGCCTACCTGTAAAAATTGTCTAATACCAGATTCTGATCAATGATTGTTTTTAAGATTAGGAGTTATATTTTTTCCATTAGCATAAATTATTCCATATTTAGTTGGATTATTCTCATATTTGTGATTTTTATTTGGATTAATGGTTGGCAGTATCTGTATTTCAGTAATGTTTAACAAATTATGTTTTAATAAATTGTTATTCAAACGTTGTCAAGTTTGATATATATCTGTACCGATATTCCAAATTTTTGCATTTTTTTTATTAATATATTGTGAAAAAATTTTTTCTATTTTGTTTACACTAGTTGGAACCATGATTATTTATCCTTTCAATACATTGCAACAT
The DNA here is from genome assembly GCA_002372615.1 of Mycoplasmataceae bacterium UBA3729. Taxonomy (GTDB): domain Bacteria; phylum Bacillota_I; class Bacilli_A; order Mycoplasmatales; family Mycoplasmoidaceae; genus Malacoplasma_A. Next base: position 29,088 of record DFHG01000009.1, read on the forward strand.
AATTACTTTGATCAATTTAAAGGGGATAGCACTGCGCTTATCGTAATTACCTCGCGCCATATGATCATTATTACCATGAATTCTTTTTTTATCAAGAGTGAGTTTTAAATTGGATTTAAAAATTGTTGGTTTTGATGAAAAAGTAGAATCGTAACTTGAATAATAAGTTTTATTATGATTCCCATAAAAACATCAATGGTTTTTTTGAAAATCTCATACTTTAGAAGTTGCTGGATTTTCAATAATTCAAATTTGTGGAACAAATGATTTAATAATTAAAATAGTAGCACCAATTGTGTTTTCTCCAACTATCCGTGATTTTTCTTTTTGAATAAATGTTCTTCTTTTTACTTTATGACATTTCTTATTGTACTCATCATAAAATTTCTTATTTTTTACATGTCAAATTTTATTTTTACATGATAAAAACATTCTCCCACCACAATCTGCAGTAGACCATGATTCACAAGGTGGACTTGCTAATATAATATCTGGTTTTTTTATTTTTTTTAGTTTATCGATTAACTTAAAATTTGTTAAAGATAAATCAATTAAATGATATTTATAATTTTTTAAATCTTTAAATGGTCTTTCATTTATTCCAAAACAATGAACTTCAAATTTACCATCAAAATATTTTTGAATGCTTTTTTTATAAGAACAATTACCATCATCAAATAATGCTCATACAACTATTTTTTTATGGTTTGATTTATTAACCATAAAAAATAAAAAACTTCTAGTCGAAAGACTAGAAGTTTTCTCCTATTTTCTTATATGAATTACTTAAGCATATATATATATATTGCTTACAATTTTGATACTCTTTGAATCTACAATCATAATTTACTTTGTTTTTATTTGTTCAACAATTTTTGCAAATTCTTTTGGTTGATTAATAGCAAGTTCAGATAACATTTTGCGATTAATTTGAATATTTTTCTTTTTCAAACCATTAACTAAACGTGAATAAGTTATTCCTAATGGACGACATGCTGAATTGATTCGTGCAATTCATAATTTTCTAAATTCACGTTTTTTTTGTTTTCTACCTATGTAAGCATATTCATTTGCTTGTACATAAGTTTGATGAGCAATTTTAAAAGAAGTATGTCTAGTTCCTCAAGAACCTTCTACTTTTCTTTTTATTGCTTTACGACGTTTGCGTGTTGATACACCATTTGTAACTCTCATAATTATTCTCCTTTATAATGCATATTTTAAAGTCTTGATTGAAGACTTATTACAAATTGCATCTTTTTTTAGATGTCTTTTTTGTTTAGTTGTTTTATTATGTGCTAAATGTGAACGGTATGCATGTTTTCTTTTAATTTTACCTTTACCTGTAACGTTAACACGCTTAGCATATGCTCTTTTTGTTTTATGTTTAATCTTTGCCATAAATAATCTCCTTTATTTGTTTTTTACAATAGTTGCTTCATATAAAACTGGTGTCATTTTTTTAAGAGGTGATAAAACTTTCCCAACATCACCAATTAAATTTAAGAATTTTTTATATGTTTCTTCAATCAATTCAGCTTTTGTTCCAATTCGACCGAATGCTCTAATTTTAAATTTAACATGGTTGTTATCATTTAATCAATTAATTGCATTATTAGCCATTCATTTTAAATCATTCTCTGCAATCTGTGGACGAACTTTAATTTCTTTTATTTTAATGACAGATTGTTTTTTTCTGCTCATTCTTTCTTTAACTTTTTGTTCATACAACATTTTCCCATAATCACCAATTTTACAAATTGCATAATTGTTATTATTTCTAGGAACAATAAGAATTAAGTCATATCCTCTTGCATTGGCTTCATTTAGTGCATTAGAACGAGTCATAACACCTATTTTATTTCCATTTTCATCAATTACTAACATATTAGCTTCTTTAATATTTTCATTGATAGGACGTTTTATATTTTTTTGATTATTAAAATCCATTAATTGCTTGTATAGATCTCCCTTATTAAAAGTTTATTGTTATAAAAAATTGTGCTAACAATTATGTTAACACAAATTAGATATATTTATCTAAAGCATAAACCCAAATCTAATATAGAAATCAGGTGAGTGTTAACTACTTTCTTTATAACATATGTTATTATATTAATTAATTTAATGTAATACAAAAAAGTAAAATTCTTTGAGCAATGTTGTAAAAACTATACACAAATTTAATAAAAAATTTAAATAATTTTGCAAAAAAAATGATTTTTTGACATAAAACTTAAACTATATATGCATAAAAAATACATATATAATCTTAAAAAAATATTTTAAACTATATACCATTTATTATCAAAAATTTGTTTTCAATTTGTTGAAGAATCAATAATATTTAGTATTTTTTTGTAATTTGAAAATAAAATTATTAATCACTTTTTGAAAAAATTTAGTTGTGGCTTGTCAATATGTTTAAAAAAATAAGTTATTAACATAATGAATTTGAATAATTCACAACTATTTAAATTTATTTTAAATATTTAAAGAGAATTTTTTAGGTAATGACATTGATTTTCGGACAATTAATCTATTAAAATGACTACATAAATTTCTAACAAATTTTATTGAATATAAAAAACTTTAAAATATGTGACTAGATAGTTCATAATTCATAGCAATTTAAATTTTATCATTTTAATTAATATTCAGGTAAACATTTGGAAGTGACTCAATAAATGAAATAATTATTATTCTTAACAAATTATAATTTAAATGTGAATTTAAAAGATGTTTAAAATAAATAATTGCTTATAAATAATAAAATATATTATTAACTTATGGCCAAATGAATTAATGTTGATTTTACTTTTAATCCATCATATGTAGCAATAACATAGAAATAGTAATCTCCAATAGCAATATTACCACTCCAAGATACATTAGCAAAATATGGCATATATGCATTTGATATTATATGAATATTATCATTTACAGCATCATTATTATCACTTTCTAGTCCTCAAATAAAATTATTAGTAATTGTAGTTCCATTAAGTAATAAACGCCAAGAAAATTGGTCTTGACCATCGTGATTATGTATACCATTTAATTCAACACTACCACTATCTAAAATATATTGACCTATAGTCAACTTAATTTGTGGTGATTTTACTTTTAATCCATCATATGTAGCAATAACATAGAAATAGTATTCTCCAGTATTCATATTTGCTACTCAAGATACAATCCCACCATTTATAGATATACCATTTATTGCTGCACCATTACTGTTTTCTAATTCTCAATCAATATTATCAGTAATAATTTTTCCATCAAGTGATAATTGTCATGATTTAGTATCACTTTCAGCTTTACCATATGCACCATTTAATTCAACACTACCACCATCTAAAATATATTGACCTATAGTCAACTTAATTTGTGGTGATTTTATTTTTATTCCATCATATGTAGCAATAACATAGAAATAGTATTCTCCAGTATTCATATTTGCTACTCAAGATACAATTCCACCATTTATAGATATACCATTTATTGCTGCACCATTATTGGCTTCTAATCCTCAATTAATATTTTCAGTAATAATGCTTTCATCAATTGATAATTGTCATGATTTAGTATCACTTCCAGCTTTACCATATACACCATTTAATTCAACACTACCACCATCTAAAATATATTGACTTATATCTAATGTAATTAATCCTCTAGATGTTATGTGTAATCCATCATATGTAGCAATAACAAAGAAATAGTATTCTCCAGCAGCAATATTGTCACTCCAAGATACAATTCCACCTTCTATAGATATACCATCTATTGGTTCATCATCAAAAGGATTGTTTATTGCTCAATCAATATTTTCAGTAATAACGTTTCCATCAATTGATAATTGTCATGATTTAGTATCACTTCCAACTTTACCTTCTATACCACTTAATTGTGTACTACCACCTATCAAATAATTTTTTTTTATTTCACTATTATTTGTACAACTAGTTAAACTAGAGATAGTTGTTGCACTTAATGTAATGCCGAGTGTTGGAATTAACAAAGATTTAATGATTTTGAGTTTCATAATTAAACATATATATACGTATAAATATAAATATTATATATTATATATTGTAAAAATCATATTTAATAAACAATGATAGATATTTTTCTTTTATATTATTCAATATATTTTCACCAAATTTTTTTGATTCATATTTAATTGATAATCCTTTTTACTTGTTTATTTATAATCAGTTTTTAAATTTCTACCTGTTTTTAGTTCAATATCAACTTTATCATTTAAAGTAAATATAGAATTTCTTCTCCCGTCTACTAAACATGAATGTGTGCACTACTTATAACTCTAATTACTGCTTCAGCATTTCTTTCAATACATGGAGCAATTACAGCTCCTCCAACAGGTCACAAGTTAATCCTAAATGATATTTCATTGCAATTATTGCTGAATATTCAATATTTGCCATTAATGATGTAATTAAAACCAGTACCAAACCATAGCGATAGCTACACAAATGTTATTATTAGAACATTTAAAGCAACAAAAAAGTTGATTTAAGTAAATATATTGCTAAATATATAGTTAACAAAATGAAATAATTGAAATTAAGAATTAATACAATTTATATTGTTTAATAAAGAATTTATTAATTAATAATCATTTTTTTGCTTTTTCTTTTTTGGATTATCAAATGTTAAATCTTTATAAGCTTTACGTTCTTTATAATAATCATTACTTATCATAGAACTTACTTCATCTAATTCATCTAAATCAAATCTAAATTTCATTTTATTTCCATTGTACTATATATGTTATTTAATAAATATTCCCATATTTAAAATGTATTATTCACTTATAACTGAATGAATTAATGAAGATTTTGTTGTTAATCCATCATGTGTAGCAGTAACATAGAAATAGTATTCTCCAACAGCAATATTCTTACTTCAAGATACAGTACCATTGTTTATGGATATATACCCACTATTGGATTTTCAAAAGTATCTTCTATTGCTCAATCAATATTATTAGTAATAATAGTGTCATCAAGTGATAATTGTCATGATTTATTATCACTTCCAGCTTAATTGAACACTACCACCGCTTAAAATATATTAACTTATATTTAATGTAATTGATCCTCCAGATGATATGTGTAATCCATCATATGTAGCAATAACAAAGAAATAGTATTCTCCAATAGGAATATTGTCACTCCAAGATACAATGCCTTTATTTATAGACATACCATCTGCTCCATCAGCAAAAGGAAAGCTTATTGTTCAATCAATATTATCAGTAATAATTTTTCCATCAAGTGATAATTGTCATGATTTAGTATCACTCCCAGCTATGCCATATGCACCATTTAATAGTGTGCTTCCACCTGTCAAATAATAATTTTTTATTTCATTATTATTTGTACAGCCAGTTAAACTAGAGATAGTTGTTACACTTAATGTAATTCCAAACAATGTAATTAATGATAATTTAATTTTTTTCATATATCTAATAATGCTTCTAGCTTTATTATATTATAAAATTATTGTCACAAAAAGTTATTATATATTATATATATATATAATATATTAAATATTATTTACTTTGTAAATATAAAGGAAAAATAATTTATGGATAACAATGAAGATAAACACATTTCTGATGAAGAATTAATTAATAGAAACATGGAATTAGTTGTTGAAGAAGAACAACATATGATGAACCAAGCACAAGAATATAATGCATCAAGTATTCATGTGCTTAAAGGTTTAGAAGCAGTAAGAAAACGTCCAGGGATGTATATAGGTTCAACTGGAGTGAATGGTTTGCATCATATGGTATGAGAAATCATTGATAACTCAATTGATGAAATTGCTAGCGGATATGGAAATAATATTATTGTTACTTTAACCAAACAAGGTTCAATTAGAGTAGAAGATGATGGACGTGGTATTCCTGTAGAAATGCATCCTGAAGAAGGTAGACCTACAGTAGAAGTAGTTTTAACAGTTTTACATGCTGGTGGTAAATTTGATAATAATGCATATAAAACTTCAGGTGGTTTGCATGGTGTTGGTGCATCAGTTACAAATGCTTTAAGTAAATGAATGAAAGTATGAATAGCTCGAAATTATACTGAATACTATATTGACTTTAAAGATGGTGGTAAAGTAAATACACAATTAAAAGAATTAGGTAAAACTGAAAAGAAATCCGGTACTATTGTTGAATTTTATCCAGATTTTACTGTAATGGAAAATGAACCATTTGACCATGATCGTATTGTAAGTCGATTGAAAAAAATTGCTTACTTAAATAAAACAGCTACCCTTGTATTTATTGATGAACAAATGAATACAAAAGATACATATCATTATCCCGAAGGTATTATTTCTTACATTAAAGATATTAATCATGATAAAAATAAACTATTTGATACTGTAGTATATGGAGCTAAAGAAGTTAATACCAAAAGTGCAAATCGTGTTGATCCAAATGATCCAACTAAACCATTAATGTATTTAATTAAAGTAGAAGTTGCATTCCAATATAACCAATCATATTCAAGCTCTTTATATACTTTCTGTAACAATATTGACACAGCTGAAGGTGGAACACATGAAGAAGGATTTAAGCTAGGTTTAGTTAAAGTATTAAATAATTATGCTCTAAGAAATAAATTTTTAAAAGAAAATGATGAAAAGTATTCTAAGGATGATATCCTTGAAGGTTTAGCAGCTATTGTCTCTGTAAAACACCCAGATCCTCAATATGATGGACAAACTAAGCAAAAACTTGGTAATACAGAAATAAGACAAGTAGTTAATGCAGTAACAAGTAATATATTTGAAAAATTCTTAAATGAAAATCCACAAGAAGCTAGTCTAATTATTAATAAAATAAATTTAGCAAAAGAATCACGTTTAAAATCTCAAGCTGCAAAAGAAGCAGTAAGAAGAAAATCACCATTTGATTCTAATTCACTTCCTGGTAAATTAGCTGATTGTTCCACAAAAGATCATACAATTAGTGAATTGTATATTGTCGAAGGTGATTCAGCTGGTGGTAGTGCAAAATTAGGAAGAGACCGTTATTATCAAGCTATTTTACCATTGCGTGGAAAAATTCTTAATGTAGAAAAAGCTAAAATTGAAAGAATTTTTGAAAGTGAAGAAATCAATGCCATGATTACTGCTATTGGTGCTGGGGTTATGACTGAATTTAATATTGAAAAAATTAGATATGACAAAATTGTTATCATGACTGATGCTGATGTTGATGGAGCACACATTCGTATTCTTTTATTAACATTCTTTTTCAGATACATGAAACCATTAATTGAACAGGGACATGTATATGCGGCGGTACCGCCTTTATATAAATTTGTTAATGATAAAAAAATTAGTTATGCATACAGTGATGATGAATTAGAACAATTAAAAAAACAAGCTAATAATGGAAAAATTGATATTCAAAGATACAAAGGTTTAGGTGAAATGAATCCAGAACAATTATGAGAAACTACAATGGATCCAAGTGTAAGAAAATTATACTGTTTCACAATTGATGATGCAATCGAAGCAGATAAACAATTTTCATTTTTGATGGGTGATGATGTATTACCTAGAAAAGATTTTATTTCTAAAAATGCAAAATTTGTTAAAAATTTGGATATTTAGGGAAAGGGATAGGTAAATAAATATGTCAAATAACCGTGATGAAAATTTAATTAAAGAACAATTAAAACAAACAAAAATTATTGAAAAACCTATAACTAATGAATTAAAAAATTCATTTCTTGAATATGCTATGTCAGTTATTGTTGCTCGTGCTTTACCTGATGCAAGAGATGGATTCAAACCAGTTCATAGAAGAGTTTTATATGCAGCATATGGATTAGGAATGAATTCTTCACGAGCACATAAGAAATCAGCTCGTTTAGTAGGTGAAGTTATTGGTAAATATCACCCACATGGAGACACAGCAGTATATGAAACTATGGTTCGTATGGCACAAGATTTCTCTATGCGTTATATGCTTATGGACGGACATGGTAACTTTGGTTCAGTTGATGGTGATGGTGCAGCAGCTATGCGTTATACTGAAATTAGAATGAGCAAAATTGCTGATAGTATGCTTGAAAACATTAATAAGGACACAGTTGATTTTGTAGATAATTATGATGGTAGTGAATCTGAACCTGTTGTTTTACCTTCATTATTCCCAAATCTATTAGCAAATGGTACAAATGGTATTGCTGTTGGTATGGCTACCAACATTCCTCCGCATAATTTAGGAGAATTAATTAAAGCAATTAAGTTAATTGCTCATAATAAAGATATAACTATTGATCAAATAAAAGAAGTACTACATGGACCTGATTTTCCTACAGGCGCACAAATTGTAGGCGTTAAAGGAATTGATGATTATTTTAGAACTGGAAGAGGAAGCATTATTGTTAGAGCTAAAGGAGAATATAAAACAAATGAATCTAATGGTAAATCAACTATTATTTTCACAGAAATTCCCTATCAAGTAAATAAAACAAGTTTATTACAAAAAATTGCTGAATTAGTAAGTAATAAAGATGATGAAAATGGTATAAGTGGCATTACTGATCTAAGAGATGAATCATCACGAGAAGGAATTAGAATTGTCATTGAAACAAAAAGAGATGTTTCTCCAGAAGTATTAATAAATCAACTTTATAAAAAAACACAATTACAATCATCATTTCCTGCTAACATGCTTGCATTAGTTGGTGGTGAACCTAAATTATTAAACATTAAAGAAGCTCTAGAAATTTATTTAAATCACCAATTAGAAGTATTAAATAGAAGAGTGAATTATGATTTAAAATCAGATTTAGAACGTAAACATATATTAGAAGGTTTAAAAATTGCTATTAGCAATATTGATGAAGTAGTAAAGATTATTAGAAATTCTTCTAGTGATGAAGAATGTGCAAATAAATTAAAATCATCATACAATCTTTCTGATCGTCAAACAAAAGCTATTCTTGACATGAGATTACGTACATTGAGTGGATTAGAAAGAGAAAAAATTGAAAATGAATTAAAACAATTAGAAGATGAAATTAATAATTATCAAAAATTGTTAGCTGATCGTGAATTACAAATTAATGATATTATTGAAAGATTAGAAAATCTAAATAGAAAATTTGGTGATGCTCGTAAAACCGAAATTTTATATGATGTTGATGTTAACATTTCTGATGAGGATTTAATTAAACAACAAGATATTATTTTAACTCTTTCAACACGAGGTTATTTAAAACGATTACCAATTGATGCATATAGAATTCAACATCGTGGCGGTGTAGGTGTTATTGGAACAACAACTTATGAAGATGATGATGTAAGTAGAATTATTGTAGCTAATACTCATACTGATATTCTTATCTTTACAAATAAAGGAAAAATTTACCGTATGCGTGGACACCAATTTCCACAAGGTAGTAGAACAAGTAAAGGTTTACCTGCAATTAGCTTTATGCAAGGAATTGAGAAGGGTGAAAATGTTGTCACATTATTACCATTAAATAATTATGATGAAAATTCATATTTGTTATTTGTAACAGATAAAGGAATTGTTAAAAAAACATCAATTACAGAATTTATTAACATTATGAGAAATGGTAAACGTTGTATTACTTTACATGAAAATGAATCATTATTTGATGTTGTACAAATTTCTGAACAAGACCAAATTATTCTTGGTGCAAGTAATGGACAAGCAGTTAAATTTGATCATAGCAAAATAAGAAATATGAGCAGAACTGCACATGGTGTTAAAGGAATGAATTTAGGAAATGCCCATATTGTTGGTTTATCAACTAATAAACAAGGTAAATATATTTTATCAATAGGTGCTAAGGGTATAGGAAAATTAACTAATATTGATGAATATCGTTTAACAAATAGGAATGCCAAAGGGGTAAAATCATTAAAAGTTACAACAAAAACTGGACCACTTATTGCTACAAAAGCTGTAAATTTAGATGATGAAATTCTTATTATCACAAATAAAAATAAAGTCATTAGACTTGCTGTTAATACTATTAGAGAAACAAGCAGAAACTCACAAGGTGTTAAATTAGTCAATCTAGAAAATGATGATGATAAAGTAAGAGATATTGCTGTATTTAAAAAAACATTATTTGAACCTATTGAAGAAAATGTTAATAACAAAATAGAAACCAATGCTTAATTGTTTAACCATTGATTATATACAAAATAAATTTTGCATAAAATTAATTTAAAATTATTTTTTCTTCTTGGCTAAAATTGCTTCTTCAATTTTTACATTAGGAATAGAATGGTTTTTTATAGCTTCATCAATTTCTTTCATAATATTTGCATCTGTTTTCATAATGAAATGACATTGTGGGAAATTATTACATGCCACTAATTTCCTACCTTTTTTAGTGGTTTTAATTACTAATGAATGACCGCATTTAGGACATTTTAATCCAGTATCAATAGGTTGAATAGCATTAGGAAATTCAACATATTTACATTTTGGAAAATTACTACATCCAATAAATTGAATACCTTTGTTTTTAGTATAGCGATAAACTAAATCACCGCCACATTTAGGACATTTTCTATTCACTTTATCATTAGTAGGTTTAATTTGATCTACTTTTTTTAAAGCTTTTGATAATATTGGTTGAAATACTTGAATAGGTTTTTTTCAGTCTTCTTTTCCATTAGCAATTTTATCTAAATCATTTTCAATACTAGAAGTAAAACTAACATCTAAAATAAAATCAAAATATTTACTTAAAAATTCAATAACATGATTACCCAATGGTAACATTACATAACTTCTTGATACAAGTTGAGCATATCCTCTTTCTAAAGCCATATTAGCCATAGATCTATATGTAGATGGTCTACCTACACCAGCGTTATCTAATTCTTTGATTAATGAAGCTTGATTAAATCTAGGAGGTGGTAAAGTAGTATGTTCATCAATTAAAACATCTTTTACTTTAATATAAGTATTGATAATTTTTTGTGATAATTTTAAATCTCTTGTTGGTATAGTTTCATCATAAACATAGAGTTTTTTATAACCAGCAAAAACTTGAATTCTTGAATATGTATAAAATTTGCAATCATTATTTTTAATACGAACAATAGTATTTTCATATTTAGCAGAACTCATTAAAGAAGCTAAAGTCCTATATCAAATTAATTTGTAAAGTTTTAATTCATCACTAGGAATTTTATTCTTTAATGAAAGAGGAGTAATAAATGGATTAATAACTCTTATAGCTTCATGTGCATCTTGAAAATTAACATTATTAGTATGTTCATTAAATTTATGTAATTTAAAATATTCTTTCCCATATGTAGTTTCAATAAATTTCTTAGCTTGTGCAATAAAACTTTCTGAAATTCTTGTACTATCTGTTCTTGGATAACTAATCAATGCTACATGCTCATTATCAATTTTAATACCTTCATATAATTTTTGTGCAATTGAAGTAACTTTACTTACGCTTCACTTTAATTGATTAATTCCATCTTGTTGTAATGTAGAAGTTTTATAAGCTTCTTTAGGACGTATACTATATAATTTAGGTTCATCTATTTTATAAATTTGATATTTATCAGATAACAATTCTTTAAGCTTTTTAGGTGATTCTTCATCATAAAAATTTATACCTGTGCCATGTTCATTATCATCAATTTGATTTCATTTAATACCATTAATTTTTTTATCTATACTTCTTAAAATTAATTTACCAAATTTCTCTGAATCAACTAATAATGTTCATCATTTTGTAGGCTTAAACTTTTGAATCTCATTTTCACGATCATAAATCATTTTTAATGCAATAGATTGAACTCTACCAGCACTTCTACCACCTACTTTGTTTCTAACAACTTTTGAAACTTTATAACCAACTAAACGATCTAATATTCTTCTTGTGAATTGTGATTTAACTCATAACCAATCTAAATCACGTGGCTTATTTAATGCATTTTGTATAGCTGTCTTAGTAATTTCATTAAAAATAATTCTTTTACATTTTTTCTTGTCTTCATCTGGTAAAATACTATATACATGTCATGAAATAGCTTCACCCTCACGATCAGGGTCAGTTGCTAAATAAATATTATTTGATTGTTTTGCTTCATCTTTAATTTGTTTGATAATTTCTAAACGATTTTTTGAATCTTTTGATTTAGAGATGATCCATTTTGGTTCTAAAGTTTTTTCATCAAAACCTAATTGATTAGATGGTAAGTCGCGAATATGTCCTATTGTAGCAATAATTTTATATTGCTTATTATCAAGAAATTTAGAAATAGTATGGATTTTGTTGGGAGACTCAATAATCAAAAGATTATTCATAAATTGTATTAATATATCTATTTATGATATTTAAAAATATAAATAAAAATGATATTTTTTAATAGTTTTTATATATAAAAACTAATTTTAGCGTTTCTAATTCATTTATTATGATTGGATTAATATTTTTGATGCTTTTATTATTTTTAAATAGTGACATTACATTTATTTTATTGTTATTAATGTGGGAAATTTGAAATTCATTTAACTCAATATTTTTGTCAATTATCATTAATGCTTCTTTGTATCCGAAAAATAATCTATTGAAATAACTTTCTTCAGCCTTTTTTGGTTTAACACAATATTCTGATATTAAGCAAATATTGTCATTTAATAATTCTCCAAATTCTTTAGTTTTTGCTGGATCACAAAAATAAATTATTGATGGAATGTTATTTTTTATTAATACTTTTATGTCGTTTTTGTTCATCAACAAATAATCAAAACAAAGCACATACTCATTATTAATTAACAACTTAATATATGGTAAATTGTTATCATTAATATGTCCTAATATGGAAATCCTTTTTTTATTTAACAAATTATAATTACCAAGATAAAATAATTCAAATGGTGGTTTATATACTTTAGTCAAATATTTTGGATAATTAGGTGAAATAATTGATATATATTCAAAATCTATTCTCTTAATAATTTCATTTATTTTGTTTGTGTCTATTGAAATTCTATTCTTTAAATCATTAAATGTTTTATCCCAATTAAAATCATTTTTAATTAATAGATATATTAATACTTTTTGCATTCATGCACCTCTTTTATTAATATCTGTAAATAAGGTATAAACACCAAAATGTAATAAAAAAATTTATATAATTTTTCTTATATGGAAATAAAACATATTAGTCAAAATGAATATGAATCAATATTAAAAGATCATAAATTTGTTGTAATTGATTTTTTTGCTGATTGATGTGGCCCCTGCCAAATGTTATCACCAATTATTAATAAATTAGTAGAAAAACATAAAGATATTTATTTCTGTAAAGTAAATGTGGACCAAGAAAATGGGTTGGCTTTAGGTTTAGGAATTGCATCTATCCCTACTTTGATTTTTTATAAAGATAGAAAACCTATAAACACAATTCAAGGATATAGACCACTTGAAGAAATTGAATTAATAATTAAAAAAACATTTAATTAATTTTTTTATTTGAATTATTTGTATCTTTTACTTCTGATGTAATTGATTGTTGCATTTGTTTCTTCTTTTCAATCACATCAATAGGTAATTTTTTATTTTTGTGAATGTAATCAATTTGATCTTTTACAATTGTTTCAAGAATCAATAATGATTCAACAATCAAGTCTAATTCTTCTTTATTAGATTTGATAATTTGTTTTGCTTTAGCATATTGATCTTGAATAATTTTCTCAATAGCAGAATCAATTTTCAAAGCAGTTGATTCAGAGTAAGATTTAGAATAAGGATTTACAGTACCCTCACTAGGTATGAATTGGGTCATACCTATATCAGTCATACCTAATTGAGTAGTCATTGCTCTAGCAATATTTGTTACTTTAAGTAGATCATTACTTGCACCAGTAGATATTTTATCTTTTCCATAAACTACTTCTTCAGCTGCTCTACCACCAAGTGTTGCTGTAATAATAGCTAATAAATCAGATTTCTTTTGAATTGACAATTCTTGTTTTTCAGGAGTTACAAGTGTATATCCAGCTGCTTGTCCACGTGGTATAATTGTAATTTTTTCAACTACATCACTACCTGGCATATTTAAACCAACTAAAGCATGTCCTGCCTCATGATAAGCAATTTGTTTTTTTTCATCTTCAGTTATTACTCTTGTATGTTTTGCAGGACCAGCAATTACTCGATCTATTGCTTCATCAATCTCTTTCATACCAACAGCAGGTTTATTATTTCTTACAGTTAATAAAGTAGCTTCATTCAATACATTTTCCAATTGCGCCCCTGAAAAACCTGGAGTTCTCCGTGCAATATCAGCTAAATTTACTTTGTTTGAAATATTTTTATTTTTTGCATGGATATTTAATATTGCTTCACGTTCTTTTAAATCAGGTAAATTAACTTGAACATGGCGATCAAATCGACCAGGACGTAACATAGCATTATCTAAAACATCTAATCGGTTTGTAGCAGCAATAACTACAATGCCTGATTTTGTATTAAATCCATCCATTTCAGCAAGTAATTGGTTAATTGTTTGATCAGCAATACCTGCTCCACCACCAGCAATATCTATTTTTCCTCTTTTGGCAGCGACTGAATCAAACTCATCAATGAATATAATGCTTGGTGCAGTTTTTTTTGCATTGTTAAATAAATCTCTAACTCTCTTAGCGCCAACACCTACTAACATATCTTCAAATGAAGATCCAGTAACTTGAAAGAATGGAACTTTAGCTTCACCAGCAACAGCTTTAGCTAATAATGTCTTACCTGTTCCTGGAGGTCCATATAAAATTACACCTTTTGGAGCCCGAGCGCCCATTGCAGCATATTTATTAGGATTTTTTAAATAATCAACGACTTCTATTAATTCTTCTTTTTCTTCTTTTAAACCAGCAACGTCATTAAATTTAACATTACTTTTTGCAATTTTAGCTTGTGATTTACCAACTGATCAAATTGATTCACCATCACTGCCACCTTGCATTTTATATAGTTTTGAAAAGTATCAGAAAAATAAACCAACCATCAATACAGTTGGTAATAATTGGATAATGATTGATAAAAAATTATTTGAAGTTGGAGTTGATGCATCAGTAACTGCTATATTAAAATGATTAATCAAATTTAAATTTTGTTCATCTACATATTCTCCATCTACTTGCACTCAAATATTATTACCCTCTTTAACATATTTTGCATTATTAGTAAGAGCATATGTATATTCAAATTCACTTGAATATAGTTTATGCATTAAAACATGTGAAATATGTTCTTCGCCTACAATAATTTCAGCGTCATTAACAATAATATCTTTTACTAAAACACAAATTTTACCATAACTTACAGATTGAAAAAAGAATTTATATGTATCTGATTGAGCAGTTGTTACATAATATTCTGCATCAATATGATTAGAACATTTGTATGATTTGTTTGCTGCATTTTTACCATAATGTAACTCAAGTCATTCTTGTTTATTCCCTTTATCATCTATTTTTGAACCATATGTAATACCTTGAGAATTTAAACTAATAACAGAATAATGCGGAACAGATAAATATCAAATTGTAAAAATTAATAAACCAATAATACCAATGATTAAAAATCATTTAAGATATTTTCATCAATCTTTAAATGTAGTTTTATTACCAGTTGTTGGTTGAGAGGCTGAAGAACTATTCCTAGTAAAAGAAGAATCATTGTTATTTGATTTATTACCTTCTGATTTCATTATTAAATTATTTTCTTTCATCATCGTTCCTTAATTTTTGATATATTTATCTTTTAAAATACCTATGTAAGGCAAATTTCTAAATATTTGTTGATAATCTAATCCAAAACCAACAATAAATTCTTTTCCAACTGTAAAGCATGAATAATTTGGTTTAAAAGTCAATATATTTAATTTCTTTTTAATTAATGAAATGACTTTAATAGATTTAGGTTTTCTTTTTTTAAATAATTGAATTGCTTCAAAAATAGTAGAACCTGTGTCAATAACATCTTCAACAATTAAAACATCACGATCTTTAATATTAAATCTAATGTCTGCGATTAATTTAGGTTTAAATTGTTGAGATGTTTTCCCATTATAACTGGAAAAAGCAATAAAATCTGTTTCAACATCAATGGAAATATTTTTTAATAATTCACCAAAAAATAAAACTGCCCCACGTAAAATTGCAACAATAATAAGTGGTTTTTTAAGATTTGCATAGGTTTTATTAACCCAAATTGCAGCTTTTTTACAAGCCTTCTTAATTTGTAGTTCTGAAATTAAAACTTTTTTAATTCTATAGTCAATTTTAGTAGACATGCTAATATTATAATTAATCATTAATGATAATGATTAAAAATACACCTTTAAATGAATTATATGACATTTTAATTGTTGGTGGTGGCCCAGTAGGTAGTTATTGTGCATATCTTGCAAAAGAAAAAGGACTAAAAATTTTGCTTATTGAAGCTACTAGTAAAACTGGTGGTCAACCATTACATTTATTTGGACATAAAATGATTACTGATTATCCTTCTTATCAATCCATTTTAGGAAGCGAACTAATTGAACATATTAATAAACAATTAGAATCATCGAATCCCAACATTTTATTGAACACAACATTATTGGACTTTAAAGAAGACAAAGGAACATTCATTTGCAAATTAAATAACAATAGTGAAATTTATACAAAAAACATTATTTTTGCAATAGGAAATGGTATTTTTCAACCTAATCTTTTAAAAATTCCTATTGATAATAAAAGCAATATTGATTACATACCTAAAAATTATGAATTTTATAAAAACAAAAGAATTATAGTTTTAGGTGGTGGTGATTCAGCAGTTGATTGAACAATCAACATAGCACGGAATGTATCATCTTGTGATATTAGTATCATCCATAGGCGAGATGAATTTAGAGCTAATGGAGAAAATGTTAAGCACTTGTACCAATTTAAAAATATTAATGTTTATTTAAATTACTCATGTGTTGAAATTAAAAAAAATTGTCTTAAAATAATTGAAAATACTACAAAGAAAATTAAATATGTTAATTATGACAATATTTTGGTTCAATATGGTCAAAAAATTAATAATACTGACTTTAAATTTTTAACACAATTTAATACCAATAAATTTAACCAATTTATTGTAAACAAAAATCAAATGACCAATGTACCAAACATATATGCTGTTGGTAATTGTTGTTTTTATGAAAGTAGACCAAATATGATTATTACTGGACATGGAGAAGCCTCAATAGCAGTAAACGACATATTACAAAAAATTAAAAATTATGAAGAACACAAAATTACCTAAATTATTAGTGATTGTTGGACCAACTACAACTCATAAAACAAAATTAGCTATTGAAATCGCAAATAAATTTAATGGTGAAATTATTAATGCTGATGCATTTCAAGTTTATAAAGATATGCAAATAGGTACGAATGCTCCAACCAAAATAGAAAAAAATAGTGCTAAATTTCATTTAAATCAATTTATTAGTATTGTTGATAAATGAGATGTTTTTAAATTTAAAAAATTATGTAAAAAAAAAATACAAGAAATTACAAAAAATAAAAAGTTAGCTATATTGGTTGGTGGCTCTAATCTATATATTGATGCAATTATTAAAAATTATCAACTACTAGCAGATGAACGAACTGATGAATTTACAGAATTATCCACTGAAACTATCTATAAATTGCTATATGATAAAAATAAAGAAATTGCTACTAAAATTGGTGCGAGCAATAGGAGAAGGTTAATACGCTCATTGCAAATAATCAATAAAACTAATAATTTAAATTTAGCTAAATCAACAAACAAAAATATTTATGATTATTTGATGATTGAATGCAATTACCCGACAAGAGATGATCTATACAATTCTATTAACAAAAAGGTAGATGAAATGTTTGAAGTAGGATGGATTAATGAAGTAAAAGGGATAATATCAAAATATAAAGATATAGATTGATCAAAAAATCAAGCGTTAAAAGCTATTGGATACTATGACATTTATTTATCATTAACTTACAAACATAAATTAGATGTTGAATTAATCAAACAAAAAATCAGAAGATATGCTAAACGACAAATTACTTGGATTAGAAATAAATATGGTGAACATATTTTGTTTAATCAAAACAACAAACCAACAATATTTAAAGAGATAAATAAATGAATAAAAAAATAAAACATTTATACATTCATATCCCTTTTTGCAAATCAATTTGCACTTATTGCGATTTTATGAGATTAATTGAAAATGATAATATTAAAATTGAAAAATATATTAATTACTTAATTTGCAAAATTTCAAAATTTAATAATCATCAATTTAAAACAATTTACATAGGTGGAGGAACACCAAATTCGCTTTCCAATAATTTACTTTTAAAGTTATTATCATTGTGTAAAAATAAACTTAGTAAAAATTATGAATTTACTATTGAATGTAACCCAGAATTTATTAATGAACAGCAAGCAAATACATTTAGTAAGTGCGGAATAAATCGAGTTTCAATAGGAGTTCAATCTGTTAATGATAAGATTAACAAATTATTTAATAGGAAACATAACCTTTCTGATGTAATAAATGGTATTAAAATATTGAAAAAACACCAAATCACAAACATAAGTTGTGATTTTATTTATGGTTTTAATCAAATGAATCAAAATGATATTATTACTAATATTAAATTTATTAAAAAATTCAAAATACCACATTGTTCGTTTTATAGTCTAGAAATACAAAATAATTCAATCTTATCAAAAACATCATATAAACAAAATGATGAATTAATTGATAAACAATTATTATTAATCATGAACAAGATGAATGAAAACAAATATCATCGTTATGAAGTAAGTAATTGGTGCATTGATAAAAAATATCAATCAAAACATAATCTTGCATATTGACAAACAAAAGAATGAATTGGATTAGGTTTAGGTGCATATGGATTTGAAAAAATGAATTATTACCATTATGAAGGTAATATTAATTCATTAAAAAAAATTAATCAAAAATATAAACAAAAAGAATATTATTTCCAAATATTAATGATGGGTTTAAGATTAATCCAAGGTATAAATTTAAAAAATAAAGATAATTTAAAAGCATATAATTTTTTTAAAAATAAAATTGATAAAAAACAAATTATTATTAAAAATAATTATTTAAGAGTAAAAAATATTGATAAATTAGATAATATATTGATAGAGTTGGTATAAATGAGATTAAAAATTAAAAAAATATTTACATGTTTATTAATGTGCCCATTGTATTTAACTTCTTGTAATAATAACAATGATTATTTTTCTCATATAAAAAAAATAGTATTTGATAATTTCAATACACCATCAATTAGACTTGCTGACTGTTCCAGTGTTGAAGAAGCACAAAACAAATTATGTGAATCATTATCTTCTAATGAAAAAAAAATAAATGAAATATTGTTTGATTATTTTAATTTTTTGTGTATCAATAAATTCACATTAGATGTATCATCATATTCGTATCAAATAACACCTGAAGGAGAAAGTATATACTCCTTATTTAATAGTAATAGTTGTAATATCTCTGCTCAATATGAAATTGATTTTTTAAATTCTAAAGTAACAAATAACTTTTTTGTAATAAAACATTTTCAAGCTTGAATAACAGTTATTTTTACCAAAAATGTTATTACAGATGATTTTAATTTAGTCCAAGGAAATTTTATTCAATTTGTTTATGATGCCGCAAATATTGGGGTAGAAATTTCAATTATTGAAAACGATCATCAATTCTGATCAAATTTTAATTATGTTTTTATTGAGAATCCTACTAATGAAAATTACACTGAATGTTTTGGTATTATTAAAGGGGAAATTGGTACAAAAGAATTACCATTGATTTCTATAGATCATATAAATTGAAATAGTAATAATCCTCATGGAATTTTCTATTCTAGTAAAATTTAAACATTAAATCTAAAAAAGCATACATCACCATCTTGAATCAAATAATTTTTGCCTTCAAGTCTAATTTTTCCTTTTTCTTTAACCATTAATTCTGAACCTAATTCAAGTAAATCTTTATAACTATAAACTTCAGCTTTAATAAAACCTTTTTGAATATCTGTATGAATTAAACCAGCACATTCAACAGCTGTCATACCATCAATGAAAGTTCATGCTTTTGTTTCATCCTTACCAAATGTAAAAAAAGTTCTTAAACCTAATAAACTATACGTTTTTTTTATTAAAGTATCTAATCCTTTTTCATTAATATTAAGATCTTTAATAAATTCTTGTTGTTCATCTTCTGATAATTTAGAAATCTCATATTCCATAGCAACAGAAATAGGAATAATTTCATCGGTTGAATTATTGTGAATATATGCAAATAGTTTTTTATAAAGTTCATTATTATTAGGATTGGTAATATCAGAATAATTAATATTAGCAATATAAAGAATAGGTTTGAATGTTAATAAATTTAATTTTTTAATTATTTTCTTTTCATCATCAGAAAGCATAGTATTTTTAGCTAATTTATTATTAGTTAATGTATCTTTAACCTTATTACATGCATCTAATTCAGGTTGTAATTTTTTATCACCTGATTTGACTTTAGGTATCAATTTTGCAATGTATTTATTGATAGTTTCTAAATCAGCAATTATTAACTCAAGATTAATAATTTCAACATCTCTAATAGGATCAATTGAGTTGTAAAAATGGGTGATGTTTTTATCATTAAAACAACGAACAACATGGCATATTACATCAACATCTCTAATATTAGCTAAAAATTGATTACCTAAACCTTCACCTTGACTAGCACCCTTAACTAATCCTGCAATATCAATGAATTTACAAATGGCATATGTGGTTTTATTTGGTTTTATTAAATCAGATAATAATTTTAATCTTTCATCATTTACTTTAACAACACCTACATTAGGATTAATAGTAGCAAATGGATAATTAGCAGCTTCTACATTTGAATTTGTAATAGCATTAAATAATGTGGATTTACCAACATTAGGGAGACCAATAATACCTGCTAATAAAGACATAATTTAATTAACCAATGGCATGATTATAAATTTAATTGTCGGATCTTTTTCATCAGTAAATAAAATTGGATGATTTTCTTTATTGAAATTGAATGTAATAATGTCATTATCAAAACATTTAATGATGTGTGAAAGAAATTTTACATTAATTTTAAAATCATATGATTTATTAATATTGGATTCTGTGATTGGAATTTCTTCGTAACATTCACCAAAATTAACACTTCGTGATAAAATTGATATTGAATTATTTTTAATAGTAAATTTAATTGAATTTCTATCGTTATCTTGAGTAACAGCAGTAGCTAATGGAAATGCTCTATTTAAAGCATTTATTAATGTAGTTTTATTGATTTTAAAAATATTAGGATATTCACGTGTAAATACTTTTGTTGTTGAAGGATAGTTTAATTCTGAAAGTGTATAAAAGAATAAATTGTTATCATTTTTAATTATTATTTTGTTATTTTTTAAATAAAAGTTAATTACATCAGATTTTGTATCAATACATAAAGAATTGATAAACGATAAAAGTTTAGGAGATAAAGTAAATTTAGTTTTATTACCATTGAATTGATCTTCAAAACAAAATAAATGTGATGAGTCAGTTGCTAAAATTTTAATTTTATTTTCTTCAGTTAATGAATCAAATAATATTTCACCAAGTGTAGATTTCTTATCGGTGTCTTGTGAAACAAATAATGGCATTTTATTAGAAATTTTTAATAAGATTTTTTTAGAAATTTCAAAATTTAATCAATCTTTACAATCAAAAGATATTGCAGGATATGAAGATGGTGATAATAAATTTAAATTACATGAGAAATCATTATCGCTAATTCTTAATGTTGATTCATCAATTATTTCCAAAGTAATTTCATTAGAACTTAAATTAATAATAATTTCATATAACAATTTTCCTTTTATTAAAAAGGATGTATTTTTTGTATCACAATTAAAATCGTTAATTAAAGTAATTTGACTATAAGAATTTAAATTAGAAGAAGTTAATAGTAATTTATCATCAGTAACTTTAAATAATATACCTGATAAAATTGGATTAATATTACTATCATCAGTGAAATTATTTGCTAACTGTAAAGATTTTAATAATTTATTTTTGTTTATTTTAAGTTTCATAAATTAAAGTATTTTATATTATATTTATTTAATTTTATTATTATATAGAGTGTTGGAATGTTGGAAGTTATATATTTTTGTAAATATTTTCTATAAATTTTTTTAAACTTTCATCATTTTTAATTATTTTTTCAATTTTATCTACTGATTCAATAATTGTTGAATGATTTCTATTTTGAAAATATGTTCCTATTTGTGCATACGGCATGTTGAATTTTTTTCTTAATACATACATACAAATCTGACGTGTATTTGAGATATTTTTTTTCCTTGATTTAGATTTTACTAATTTCATATCAATGTTATAAGCTAAACAAATTTGTTCAATTACTAATTCTGGATCAACATCATATCCATAATTATTTACTTCATCTTGCCGACTTTTTTCAGTTGCTATTTGCACAGTTTGTATTGTGATTATTGAATTAGGTGGTAAATTATTAAATGCATAAAATACAATTTGGTTAAGGCAGCCTTCTAATTTTCTTATGTCAGTTTGATTTCTGCGGGCTATATAATTCAATGTATCTTTTGGAAAAATATATCCTTCACCATTACTTTTTATTTTGCTTTCTAAAATTTTTACAACTGCTTCAATACTAGGTTTAGTAATTTCTATATTTAAACCATGAGCAAAACGAGATTTCATTCTATCTTCAAAATTTTCAAGTTGATTGTATGGTTTATCACTGCTTAAAATAATGATCTTACCTTCTTTAATGTTGTGATTGTAAATATTAAAAAATATTTCATTAATTTTATCTTTTTTAGAAAAAAATTGAATATCATCAATTAACAAAACATCAACCATTTGATATTTATCTTTTATTCTCTCTATTTCATTATGATCAGAAGAAGATAATGCTTTATATATTTCTCTAATAAATTCGTCTGAAGTCACATATAAAACATTAGTTGTTGGGTAGAATTTTAAATATTCATTACCAATAGCATTTAATAAATGAGTTTTTCCTAATCCAACTGAACTATTAATAAAAATAGGATTCCATTTTTTATTGTTTAAAATTGTTCTCAAAGCATTAAATGCATTTTTATTAAAATTATCAACAACAAAATTTTCAAATAAAAAATTTATATTTGTATTAGCCTTGTTAAAATTTACAATACTATTATTTAAATTATTTGTTTTATCTTCTTTAAAAAAATTTAATTCATTTTCTGTTAAGAAAACACATTGAAAATTTGAGTTAAGAGTTTCATTAATTGCATGTTCAATTAATTCAAGATAATTATTAGTTATAGTTGTTTTGATAAATTCATTAGCAACTAAAAAAATTATTTCATTACCATTTAATGAGTGCAAAATAATATTGTTAATAAAATCATTAAATGTTTTCTCATTATTAATGTTTTTTTTAATATTATTTTTGATATCTACATATTTATTTTTTATTAATTGTAAATCATAATTCATAATTCCACTTGCTCAAGTAGTGTAATAATATTTATATAATATTATAAGATTATGAAAAGGACATATCAACCTAATAAGAAAAAAAGAGCAAAAATTTCTGGTTTTAGAAATAGAATGTCTACTTCAAAAGGAAGAAAAGTTTTAAAAGCTAGAAGATTAAAAGGTCGTAAACGCATATCTTCATCAGATGAACGTTAAGTTTTTATTAACCTCTCTTAAAAATAAAAAAGAAATTAAAAAATTATTTAATCAAGGTTTAATTATTTCAAATAGTTTTTTTATTTTTAAATATTTGCCAAATAAAACTAATGTTAGCATTAGATTTGTTATTTCAACTAGTAAGAAAATTTTTCCTACTGCTGTTAAAAGAAATAAAATTAAAAGACAAATAAGAGTTTTTATGAAACAAATTGATAATTTTAACAGAAGCATAGATTTATTAGTTATTGTGAAAAAGGCTTATGATGTTAATAATTTTATAAAGAATGGCACTTCTTTTAAATCATTAATTAGTAAAATAATATAAATATGATTTGATTAATAGGTAACAAGCCAGCATTCAATTACAGTTCATTGCATAATACATCAACTAATAATGATGTTGCTAGTCCTTTTTGAGTTAAACCTAAATCAAAATCATCAAAATTCTTATCAGTTTTATTAAAAATTTGGAAATATACTAAAATTTTGATTTTATTATTCTTTTTTACAATGGGTTTATGAGGTTGTTTTCAATCTTCATTTGATCCGTTAGTTGCATCAAGCACATCTGTTGGCTCAGGTCTTGAATTCGGCTTTAATTTTGGTACTACTGGTGATTGAAAATACGATTTAGTTAGTTCACCTTTACAACAATACCATACATTCAATCAATGATCAATGAATTATGGTCCATTTTATGCATTTTTTGTTTGACCAGGTGCATGGTTAACAATGCAAATATGTTGGGGTTCACACACAGCATGAGGTGGACTCAATGCATTAGTAGCAATCTTTGTGTTAATTTTAATTATTAGAGTATTTACTATTCTTACAACTATTAAATCTGCTATCCAAAATGAGAAAATGTCTGAAGTTAATGGAAAATTAGCAGAAATTAATGCCAAGTATAAAGGACTAAAAGATACTAATTCTAAACAGTTAAAACAACAAGAGATAATGGATTTATATAAAAAAAATAATGTAAAACCATTTGCAGCATTTGAGCAAATATTATTAACTCTTCCTATTTTCTTAATTGTTTATCGTGTAGTTACAATTTTGCGTCCATTGAAAGCTACAATTTTATTTAATATTTGGAATTTCTCATACACACCATTAACAAGAATATTTAGTAATTTTACTCAAGATGGTTGAATCTATATATTCTTTTTATTAATAGTTATTCCAATCCAATTTATTTCATCATGATTACCAACAAGATTAGCCAAAATTCGAAATAGAAATGCTACAACCATGTCATTTAAAGGTAGTAAAGAAAGTGGCAAAAGAAAACTATTTCAATATGCATTTTCAGGTGTTTTATCTATAATCGTAGCTTTTACACCTACTGGTGTTGGTGTTTATTGATTTTTCAATGCATTATTTTCTATTCTTCAATCTTATATGATGCACAAATTAATTGTTTATAAAAGAAAAAAACAATATAAAAGAAGCATTGGTAATGTTGTTATTAGTTAATGTCTAATTCAATTTTTAAAAATATATCATCACATAAGAAGTTTGTTCCTTCCAAGAAACTAGGTCAAAATTTTTTAGTTAATAATAAAGTATGTAAAGATTTAGTTTATTTAATTAATGATAGAAATTTTGATGTGATCATTGAAGTAGGACCAGGCACTGGTTATTTAACTGATGAATTATTAATTTTTAAAAAACCAATATATTTAATTGAATTGGATAAAAGATTATGTGAATTTCTTTCAAAAAAATATTCAACTAACAAATATATACATTTATTAAATGATGACATATTAACTTGTAATTTAAATCAAATAATTAAAGAATATGAAAATCCTATTTTTGTCACAAATCTTCCATATTCCATTAGTAAACCATTTATAATTAAATTTTTACAACAATCTTCAATTAAAATATGTTATTGTATGTTACAAAAGGAAGTTGCGGAAAAATTGATTGCTCAAACCAATACAAAGCCTTATAATTCTTTTAGTGCACTTACTCAATATTATTCAAAAACCGAGTTATTAATTGATATAGATAGATATAACTTTAATCCAATTCCAAAAGTAGATTCAACTTTTGTAAAAATTATTAAAAATGATGAACAATACAATATCTATTTTGCTAAATTTATTAAGCAAATATTTTTAGCAAGAAGAAAAACAATGCTTAATAATTTAAAACTATTTTATTATCTTAATACCATACATGATGCATATAACAAATTGAAATTAGATAAAAATATTAGGTCTGAACAATTAACACCTAAAGAAATTTATAATTTATATTTGTTATTGCAACATACAAAAAACAATGTTTAAAAAGTCATACAGTAAAATTAACTTAATTTTGAAAGTCAAAAATTTTGATATCAATTATAAAAAACATAATATAAGTACTGTTATTCAACTTTATAAAAAAATATTTGACAAAATTAAAATAAAAAAGTCAAATCAATTTTCTGTATCATATTTATTTCATGGCAAATATAAAATAAATGTAAAAGATTGTTCAATTACAAAAGCAAAAAACTGGTTTTTAAAAAATTTTCCTAATAGCTTTGTTAACTATAAAGTAATAATAAAAAAATATATTCCTATTGGTTCGGGCTTTGGCGGGGAGTCTTCTAATGCTGCTTTTTTTATTGATTTTTTGTTAAAACATAATAAAATTGGTCATTTATCAGAAGAAAAATTAAAAGATATAGCAATTAATGTTGGTAGTGATGTACCATTTTTTCTAAGCAAGTTAAAAATTGCTCATGTATCTGAATTAGGTAATAAGATTGTTAATATAAAACCAATAAGATGCTTTATTGATATTTATCCAGTGAATACAGAATGTAATACTAAATTAGTTTATCAACAATTAGATAATGACCAAAATTTCCATTCTCATGATAATGCAAAACAACTTTATAATAATTTATTAATTTGTAATTTTGATAAAAATGAGACATATAATGATTTGCAAAATTACTGTTTCCAAATTTATCCAAATATTAGGAATGAATTTAATTTAATTAATAAATCAGATTATTCACTAGTTATTTTAAATGGCGCTGGTTCTTATTTAATTATTATTAGATTTTAAGTAACTGCAAATCATCAACAGTTGTAATTTTAAAATTCTTTCTTGAACCAAATATTAAATTTTTATTTGTAATTTTATATTTAATTGATGAAAAAAAATCCGTGTTAGATTTATTAGTTTCTTTTCAAATTTTATATTTGAATGATTGAGGTGTTTGTACTAAATATATTTCATCACGATTTATATATTTACATTCATTATTAATTTTTAATATCGAATCATAATTTTTAATTACTGTTATTGCTGCATTATGTTTTTTTGATACTCCAATTGATTTGTTAATAATTTCATTATTTATAAATGGTCTATCACCATCAAGAGTTATAATAATGTCATTCTTTTTTAATATATTTTTTAAATATTTTATTGCCTTATTAATGGAATGCTGCCGTGATTTGTTACTTCCCTTAATTATTTCTATTTTTTTTGTAGCAATTTGTTTTTTATAAAAAGTATTAATGAATTTTTGATTTGAATTATTTACTGTTACAATAATTTTTTCTATATTTTTATTGTTTAACAATGTATTGATTGGATAAGTAAAAAGATAAGAATTTTTGATTTTAATTAGACTTTTATCAATTTTAGAGCAAAATCTATTACCATTTCCACTAAACAATACAATTGCTAGATTCATTATTTTATACCTTTTTGGATTTTTACAAGTGAAATGAGATTTTTCATTACCATCATTACAGTCATTGGGCCAACACCACCAGGAACTGGAGTAATTGCTGCAACTTTTTCTTTTACAGATTCAAAATCTACATCACCACATACTTTTTTAGTAATAGGATCTCTATTAATTCCTACATCTATTACAACTACATTGTTGTTGAAATATTCACCATTAAAATATTTAGCTTTGCCAATAGCGGCAACTACTATGTCTGCCTGCTGGGTTATTTTTTTAATATTTTCTGTTTTAGAATGGCAAATTGTAACAGTTGCATTTTCTAATAAGAATAATGCAGCTAATGGTTTGCCAACAATATTACTTCTCCCAATGATCACAACATGTTTCCCTGCTATTTGAATATTAGAACGTTTAATTAATTCAATAACTGCCATTGGAGTACAACTTTTTAATACTACATCACTATATCTACATGTTCATAATTTACCAATGTTTTTCCAACAAAAACAGTCAACATCTTTGTTAGGTGAAATAGATTCAATAATTTTTTGTTCATTTATATGTTTAGGTATAGGTAATTGAACTAAAATTCCATTTGTGTGTACATCATTATTAAGTTTTTTAATTTCATTAATTAATTGTTCTTCAGTAATATTTTCATTAAATTTAAGTAATTTAGTTTCACAATTTAAATCACTCGCTAATTTTATTTTATTTCTTATATAAATATCACTACTAATATTTTCACCTACTTGAATAATTGTTAAAGTGGGTTTAAATCCTAATAAATTAATTTCTTTTTTGATTTCTTCTTTAATCAATAATGATATTGATTTACCATCAATTAGTTGCATAATATTATTTTTATAATATTAATATCTTAAATTAATATGTTTTTAATAGGTAACTCCATTGATTATCATAAATTAGTTGAAAAAAGAAATTCCACTATTAAATTAGGCGGAGTTCCTATAAAAGTAAATTATCAAATTGTTGCGCATTCAGATGGTGATTTAATACTCCATGCTATTGCAAATGCTGTTTTAGGTGCTAAATCAAAAGAAGATATAGGAACATATTTTCCTGATACTAAAAAAAGTAATAAAAATATTAATTCAATTAAAATTTTAAAAAAAGCTTTATCTTTTTTAAATAAAAATGAATACATAAATAACATTGATTTAACTATTATTTGTGATAAAATTTTTTTAAAAAATCACATAAAAAAAATTAAAAATAATCTTATTAATTTATTAAAATGCACAAGAATTGCAATTAAAGCAACAAGATTTGAAGAAAATAAAGACTTAATTAGTTGCTACTGTTCGCTATTAATTAATAATTAAAAAAATTATTTTAATCTCTTTTGTTTTTGCTTATGTAATATATTGATAGTTATCAAATTATATTGTTCATAACTACTTGCACAAAAAAATTAATTAGTTTGCCAATATATATATATATATATGAATAAATTAGCTAAATTATTGTTTTTACCTTGTGTTATATTAACAACAGTTACACCAACAATTTATTTAACAAGTTGTAAGAGTTATCCAAAATATATTAAAAATTTAAAGTTGAAGTAGAAAAAAAGTGCATCAAATCAAAAACAATCTATTTTTATATTACTTATGATTGTAGCATTAGTAGATTGAATAATTCTGCAGAAGGCATAAATGGTCCTAAATGTTTGCTTGCTTATGTCCCTAAATTTGATCGAAATTTAATTGGATGGTCAGAATTTGGTGGGCTTATTGAAGCAATAACAATAGATGGTACAATATATCATTCAATACTTGTGGTTATATTTATTATGATGTTGGTTATGCAACTAAGATTAAAGAATTCATAATAGAAGATGTTATTCAATATGAATTTATAACTATCAATAGTTAATTAGTTGGTAAAATCTTTATATATAGAATTTTGTTTATAATATATGTAATATTAAATTAATAGTTATTAATATGTGTAATAAAAAAGATATATAATAGTTATTAATATGTGTAATAAAAAAAATATAAAAAGTGGTCGTAGTGAAAAATCTTTTATAGTATGTGTATTATTAATGGTTTTTCTTGGTGGGTTTCATCGTATATATGTTGGTAAAATTGGTACAGGTATTTTGTTTTTTCTTACATTTGGTGGATTAGGAATTTGATGATTGATAGATTTTATTTCAGTTCTTTCTGGTAAATTTACTGACAAAAATTGTCAAATTGTCAAAAATGATGTACATGAATTTTCTTCTAAAGAAGATAAACTTTTAAAGTTACATGAATTATATGAAAAGAAAATTATTACAAAACAAGAATATGAAGCAAGAAAAGATAAATTGTTAAAAGATTAATTTATGTAACAAGATTTATTTCTTATATGCTTTAATCAAGTAAGATTTATCTTCAAAATGTGTATGAAGAATTTCTTCAGATAATTTAGATCCAGGATGAGTTAAAAATTCATCATAGAGTGCAATAATTTCAGGATTTTTATGGCATAAACGAACTTCCATTTGTTCATCTTCTTTATAAAGAGCATTCATTCGTTTTAGTCTTGTATCATTTATAAAAGGAATTTTGATTTTTGGTTGACCACCACCTGAAATACATCCACCAATGCAATTCATTACTTCAATAAAATCATAATAAATTTCTTTATTTAATAGCTTATTAATAAGTTTAACAGCACTATTCATTCCGTTACATACTGCTACTTTTACTATTTTTCCATCGAAATCAACTTGAGTTTCTTTTATTCCATTCATTCCTCTAATTGAATTAAATACAAGTTTATCTTTTGGTAAATCTTTATTTGTTGCAAAATAGTATGCTGTTCTTAATGCAGCTTCACAAACTCCCCCAGAAGCACCAAAAATTACACCTGCACTTGACCCTAATTGCATAGGAGAATCAAATTTACTTTCTAGTAAATTATTGACATCAATACTAAATTCTTTAATTAACATACCAAATTCACGTGTTGTGAGTATGTAATCTGTATCTTTTTTAGAAATACTTAATTCTTTTCTATTTGCTTCAGATTTTTTAGCTGTACAAGGTGCTATTACAATATGAATAATATTTTTATTGTTAATTTTATTAGCAAAATATGTTTTTATAATTGAAGATTGCATAGCAATTGGACTTTTTGCTGATGATAAATTATTCAATAATTGTGGATAAAATATTTCACAATATTTTACTCAAGAAGGACAACAACTTGTGAATTGGGGTAAATTTGAATTATTTTTAATTCTATTTACAAGTTCCATAGCTTCTTCCATAATTGTTAAATCAGCACCAAAAGTAATATCAAATACAAAATCAGCACCCATTTGTTTCAAAATAGTAGGAATTTTATTTTCTAAATTAGTGCCTACTGGAAATCCTAATAGTTCTCCTAAAGCAACTCTAACAGCTGGTGCTATAGAAAAAATAATTTTCTTATCTTTTTTATTTTTTAATAAGTTTTTGATTTCTAAATATTGGTAAATTTCATGGATAGCATTAGTAGGACAAATATTAGCACATTGACCACAATTTATACATATTGGTTCAATATTTGGATCTACTTTAAACATTTGTGCAATTGTCACATCATCTTTACAAACTTTTTTGCATAATCCACATGTGACACATTTAGTATCATCCTTTACTAAAGCATCATTATTTTTAGACATTAAAACTTCACGATCATAATTTCTCATAACATTATTTTTGATAACTAAATAAAATAGCAGACATTAATGTGCAAATTTGTCAAGCTGACATTGCTAAAAGGAAACTACTAAATGCTACACTATTCACTGGAATTAAATTAACACCATATGAAAGAATTAAGAAAGGTAGACATATTATTGCTGGTTTAATTATTAAACTTATGAAACCAACAATAAAATAATTAATTTCTAAATTTTTATATAGTATTCTAAAAATTAGTATAAGACTAATATTTCCTAATCAAATAAAAGGCATCATATAACAACTATAAATAAAAGGCATTGTTATTGTTGATATTAATCCGTTTGGTAAAGAGGATAGTGATGGTAACGCGCAAGAAATAAGTAATGGTAATAAATACTTGTGATTAATGGCCATCTTAATTAAAGTAATATTAACAATTGTTCCAACAAACAATTGACTATAGTTGCTAAAAAATGTATTTGGTAAAATATTATTCAAAATACTTGGTAATATAATTGGCACAAAAAATAAAATTAAACAATTAGTTAAATAATGAATAATTTCCATTTGTGGAATCAATAAAGATGGTAATTTTTTTAATAAAAATTTGCTCTTGTTCATTGTTTTATAAATATTATAATAATCTAATTAATTTATGAATAAACCAATTATAATTGAGGAAATTAGTAAAGCTAAACTTACTCAACCAATAATTAAACAAATTTATGCATCAATTCTTGCAGGAATTTTGATTGGTATTGCTTATACAGCAACATATTTAGTTATTGTAAATACTGGCGCAAATAATGAAACTATTTCTATGCTTTATTCTTGACTTGGTTCAGCTATATTTGGTATTGGTTTACTTTCTTGTTTCATGTTAGGTGCAAATTTATTTACAGGCAATTGTGTTGGATTTGTCTGTTGTCTTCATAAAAAAATTAAATGAAAATGACTATTTATTAATTTATTCATTACATTTTTTGGTAATTATATTGGTTCTATTATTGTCGCTATCTTAATTTTTTTATTACCGGTATTTAGTGGTAGTGATGGCGAATGGTTTAAGATTAATCAAGTAACAATTAATTTTATTAACTTAATTTCTAAAAAAATTAATATGCCATTTTGACAAGTATTAATAGGCGGTATTTTTTGTAATATTTTGGTTATTGGATCACTTATTGCTTGAATTATATTTCAAAATAAAATAGCAAGTATTATTATTATTTTATTACTTATAGGCTTATTTACACTAACTGGATATCAACATATTGTTGCAAATATGTTTTCAACAACTTTAGCTTGATTATTGACTACATTACCTAATCCAGATCATCTTGAATTTGTTAAATGAACAACTTCAGTTTATGGTAAATTGTTCTATAGTTGCTTTTTATTTACAACTATTGGCAATTTTATTGGTGGTATTTTCTCACTTTGAATTTATTTAGCTATTAATGTACATAGTAGCAAGAAAACTAAGATAGATCCTCCATCAACATCTAAATAATTTATTTGTACTTGCAATTTGAATATTATTAGTATATATGCATATATGATAAAATAATATTTATAATGTCAACAAAAAGTGATAAAAGAGTAAAGACTGATAACCAAAAAAAATCAGTTGATACTGCTGAAAACTTTATTTCTTTTGATAACAATAAGCAAAAAAATTTTTTTTCAAAAAAAAATTTGTTGTTTATTTTAATTTCATTTATTGCTTGTATTACTTTTATTACTTTGGAAATTATTTTTGTTTTAAAAATTGATTTTAAGCAACTTTTTAACATTTTTTTTAAAGATGATGATGTTAATAATGGTCTATGATTATTACCTCTTTTTATGTTTTTTATTTTCAAAATCTATTTTTCTTATGTCATTCATTGTTGAAGATTAAAATCATATAGTATTAAATTGTCTTTTTGAGACAAAATGGAATATGGTTTTTGTATGGCGTTTTTGGTTGCTATTTCACCAGCTAATTTTATTACTGACCCTTTTTCTATTTGATGATTAAAGAAAAAAGGTATTAATTTAACTCGAGCCACCTCTATAGTTATTAGTACATCTTTAATTTGACAACTTGTTTGTATAATTGTCACATTTCCATCTTTTATTTATGTTTGTGAAAATTATCATTTATTATCAGTTAGTGCTAATGGAGTCTCTTGCTTTTGATTCAATTTTCTTGGTGTATTCTTAAATATATGTAGTCTTACATTTTACATATTAATTGGAGTGAACAAACACATTCATTTATGAGTTTCAATGTTATTTAATAAAATTAAGAAAATTTTCAAATGAAAATATTTATCAAAACATCAAGTTATTCATAAATATTTAAATCAAGAGGTAATGCTATTGTATTTTAAAGAAAATATTAGAAATTGAAAAGTTACTAATGGGATCTTCTTTATTTGTTTAATATTTGAATTTTATGTTTATTTATTATTCTGCTTTTCATATGCAGTTATTAAAACTCCTGATATTAAATTTATTAATTGATATGGGTTATTTAATTGTGCAAACTGTGGAATCACAGCGAATAAATACATTCCTCTACCTGGTGGTGAACTTTCTATTGAATTTATACTAAAAACATTAACAGATAAATTAAATGTGATAGTTTTGAATAATAAAGAAAATACTAGTTTTTTAAATTTATTTATTAATAATGGTTTGTTACTTTGACGTTTCTTTTTTATGTATTTACCATTTTTTGTTGGCGTATTTGGTTTTATTGCTTTTATTATAAAGAATATAATAAAGTCAAAAAAGAATCTTATAGATCAACAAAATTTAGTAGAAGAGGCTAATCAGTAAATATGTCAAATTTGAAAATTAGAACTAGATATGCACCAAGTCCAACCGGATTTTTTCATATTGGTGGTGCTAGAACAGCATTATTTAATTATTTATTTGCCAAACATAACGGCGGTGATTTTATTGTAAGAATTGAAGACACAGATATTCAAAGAGAAGTTGAAGGAGGAATTGATTCACAATTAACTAATTTAAAATGAATGGGCATTATACCTGATGAGTCTATTTGGAATGAAGGAAAATATGGTCCATATATCCAATCTAAAAAATTAGATAGATATCAAGAACTTGCTTATAAACTTTTACAAGAAAACAAAGCATACAGGTGTTTTTGTACTGAAAAAGAATTACAAGAAGAAAGAGAACAATCATTAAAAAACCATTCTACTCCTAAATATAGTAGAAAATGTTTAAATTTAACGGAAGAAGAAATTAATCAAAATATTAAGAATAATGTTCCATTTGTTATTCGATTAAAAATTAAAGACAATACTAATATTGAATGAAATGATCTTATAAGAGGTCATATGACAGTACCTACTTCAGCACTTACTGACCCCGTTATATTAAAATCTAATGGTTATCCAATGTATAATTTTGCAGTTGTTGTTGATGATTATGATATGAAGATTACACATGTTCTTCGTGGTGAAGAACACTTATCTAATACACCATATCAAATTATGATTAAACAAGCTTTAGGATTTGATAGTCAACCAATAGAGTATGGTCACCTTTCAATTATTACTAATTCTGAAGGTAAAAAATTATCGAAAAGAGATCATACATTAAAACAATTTATTGAAGATTATAAGTCATTAGGCATAATGCCTAAAGCCCTAACTAATTTTTTATCATTATTAGGATGAACCCCCAACAATAATAAAGAGATTCTTTCATTAGAAGAAACAATTAAAGAATTTGATTTAAGTAAAGTTTCTAAATCACCTGCTTGTTTTGATTTTAATAAACTTTTATGAATATCAAATCAACACATTAAGTTATTGTCTAATGATGAATTCATTCAACTCATAAAACCTTTTGTAAAAATTAATCTAAATGAATTTACAACAGAAGAAAATTTTGATAACTTATTGTTGATATTTAAACCACAAATTGATTCATTTTCTGAAATTAATGATTTGATTAAATCTACATTTAATAACATGGAATTAAATAATTTAAGTAATGAATTAAAAGAATTTATAAAATTACCTGAATCAATGCGGGTAATAAAAAGATTTAAAGAGGAGTTAAGTAGCATTACCAGCTTAACTTTTGAATCATCTACAAATCTAATTAGTAATTTGAAAAATGAATTTGCCTCTAAAGGAATTAAAAATAAGTCATTTTTCTTACCATTAAGAATAGTATCAATAGGTAAGGAACATGGACCAGAAATGAATAAAATTATCACTATTGTTGGTAAAGAAAAAATTATTAATAATATCAATAAATTTATTTAATCATTTAGGAGATTACAATGAGAAATATAGAAAAGATCATTAATAAATTTGGCATTAAAAGCAACGATTATGAATTATATGGTAATGAATGTGCCAAAGTTAAATATGAAACATATACACATAACTACAAAAAACCAAATAATAAAAAACTTATTTTAGTTACGGCAATTTCACCTACACCATCAGGAGAAGGTAAAACAACAATAGCAATTGGGTTAAATGATTGTTTAAATGCATTAGGTAAAAAATCAATTTTATGTTTAAGACAACCATCAATTGGTCCAACACTAGGTATTAAAGGTGGAGCAACAGGAAATGGTAAATCGCAAATTCTTCCTGAAAAACTTATTAATTATGGCTTAACTGGTGATTTTTTTGTAATTGAAACTATTAATAATTTAATTGCTTCAATAATTGATAATCACATATATCATGGGAATGAATTAAATATTGATCCAAAAACAATATGTTGACATCGTGTAATGGATTTATCTGATCGTTCATTGCGTGATATAAATGTTAAGATTAATAGCAAAATTAATTACAATACAGCATTTGATATTACAGCAGCCAGTGAAATTATGGCAATACTTTGTCTTTCTAAAAGTATGGATGATTTTGTTAATAGAATTAACAATATTGTTGTTGCATATGATATAAAAAAGAAACCTATATATGTTAAATCTTTTAAATTAGATAATGCAATTAAAGAGTTAGCTAAAAAATTATTATATCCAAATTGTGTAGCAACCTATAATAACAACCTATGTTTAATTCATGGTGGTCCATTTGCTAATATTGCTCATGGTTGTAGTAGTACTATTTCAATTAATACAGCTTTTAAATATGCAAATTATGTGGTAACAGAAGCTGGATTTGGTAGTGATTTAGGAGCAGAAAAATTTATCAATATTTTTTCTCGTGAATATGCTCAACCTGATGCAATTATACTTTGTGTAACTTTTAAATCAATCTTATATCATTGCAATGAATTGGAATTAGGTTGAAAAGAAAGATTTGACATAGGGACTAAAAATTTAATGCAACATATTAATTCATTACGAAATTTTGGTATTGATCCAATTATTGCAATAAATTTATTTCCTAATGACAAAAAAGAAGAAATTGATTATTTGATAAATTTTCTTAAATCAAAAAAACTTTTATACAGCGTTACTAGCCCATCAATGGTTGGTCAAAAATCATTTAAAAATATTGTTGAAATTTTAAGTAAATGTTTATGTAAACCAATTAAAATTAAATATACATACAATTTAAATGATTCAACAAAAACAAAAATTGACAAAATTGTATCAAAAGTGTATGGATTTAAAACTAAAGTTGAGTATGAGAAATTAGCACAAGATAAACTTAAATTGTATGACAATTTAAATGGTTATTATGTATGTATGGCTAAAACTCCTATTTCATATTCGAGTGATTTACATAAGTTAACATATAGTGATAAAGACAAAATTATTATTAAAGATATTATTATAGCTAATGGGGTAAAATTCGTAATTCCTGTTTCTCAAGGGATTTATCGAATTCCTGGTTTACCAAAAGTTCCTAATGCTCAAAAATAATACATATTTAGCTGCTGTTTCTGGTGGTCCAGATTCAATGGCATTATTAGATATTTACAAAAAACAAATATCTATAGTATGTCATGTTAATTACCATTGGAGAATTGATTCTGATAATGATGAAAAAATTGTTCGCCAATATTGCAAAAAAAACAAAATTAAATGTTGTGTTTTAAATATTAATCCAAATGTATATAAATTAGAAAAAATTAAAAATTTTGAAAATTGAGCTCGACAAAAAAGATATGATTTTTTTCTTGATATTTCTAAAAAAAATAAAATTAATAAAATTTTAATTGGACATAATTTAGATGATTTTGTTGAATCTGTTTTAATGCAAAAAAATAGGAAGATCTTTACTTATTTTTATGGAATTAAAAAAATTAATAATTATTCATCATTAAAAATTTATCGTCCTTTAATAAATAAAAGAAAAAGAGAATTAGAAGAATATTGTAATAAAAACAATATTAACTACAGTATTGATTCAACAAATAGTGATGTATTATATTTAAGAAATAAATGAAGAAAAAAGATTTCCTTATTAACAAAAAAAGAGTTCATGCAAATTTATAAAAATGCAATAACATATAATAAAAAATCAAATCGTATTTACTCAATTTGTGTTAAAAAATATAATCAATGAAAAAATGCTGGTTATAATGTAAAATTTTTTAATAATATTAATGATAAAAAAATTATCTTTGAAATTATTTATTTATTGCTTATTGAAATATCGCCGTTAAGAATTTCATCAAATAAAATAAATGGGATTATTAAATTTATTCAATCAAATAAATGACACTGTAAATACCGAATAAATAGAAATTTAACTCTATTGAAAATGGATCAAAAGATTACTATCAATAAAATTGATCATCTTAAATAATATAATTATTTTTAAATATTAAAATGAGTAAAAAATTAATATCAAAAACAATAAAAATTGCTGTTAGGACAGTATTAGGTAAATTTCCTAATAAAGTTTTGTATTTAGGTGATATTAAAAATAATTATATTTCATCACCTTCGGTTAATCGGGCAGGTTTACAATTAGCATCTGGACCAAATAAAAGTTTTACTAAGATTAATTCACTCATTCTTTGAGGAGTTAATGAGAATAATTATCTTGCTTCATTATCAACTGATTCTGAAAGAATTAAACATATCAGTAATGTATTAAAATTATATCCTCCTTTAATAATTTTATGTAATGGCTTTACTTATTTTTCATTAATTGAAAAAATATCAAGAAAATATAAAACAACAATTGTTACTTCACAATTACATTCACATCAATTGTATTTATCAATTTCTGGATGATTAAATTTAAATTTAGCTGAATATGTTATGCTTCATGGAACTGTTATTTATATGAGCGGTATAGGTATTTTAATTCGAGGAGAATCTGGTGTAGGTAAATCTGAAGTTGCTTTACAATTAATTAAACATGGTGCTTTATTTATAGCAGATGATGCAGTTGAAATTGCTAACATTGGTTTTAGATTATTTGCACGACCTACTAAAATATCAAAAACTTTTCTAGAAGTTAGAGGGATCGGATTGATTAATATTGCAAGAATGTTTGGTATTTCTACTATTAAAAAATCAACTCATATAGATATCATTATTGACCTTGTAAATACACAAAATTTGTCACGTCAATATTTTGAAAGAATAGGAAATATACAAAAATATGAAACTTTATTAGGTGTTAATGTTCCACATTATAATATTCCTGTTACTTATGGAAGAGACATTAGTAATATGATTGAAATTGTTATAAATGATTACAAATTAAAATCAGAAGGATATAATTCTGCAGAAGAATATATTACCAATTACAATTCTGTATTAAAAAGGAAAAAATAAGTAATGTTTTATTTTAATAACATATTAAAAATGTGAGATGAAAAGTGTAGAATAGCTTTTGCTATTGGTAAATTCGAAGTATCATGGTATGGAATTTTTGTGATGATAGGATTTATACTAGCAATCACATTTTCAATTATTAAATTAGTATGTTGATATAAGGTTAAAGGTGATCCGTTTTATTATTTTTGTTTAATAGGTATACCAGTTGCAATATTAGGTGCAAGATTTTGATCATGTTGTTTAGGTGATGCTGATTGGCATCGTTTTTTTAATTTAAGAGATGGTGGTTTGGCAATCGAAGGTGGTGTTGCATTCACCATATTAATAGCACTAATTTGATTTCCCTTAATTTTAAAACGTCCTTCTTATTTTGTTAGAGATGAATTATCTACTAAACTACAAGTGAGACAGGTATCAATGTGAGTGTATTTTGATGCTGTATTACCATGTATTTTTCTTGGTCAAATTTTAGGAAGATGAGGAAACTATTTTAACCAAGAAGTTTATGGTATGTCAGTTAATAGTCAGTGATTAATTAATATGTTGGAAAAATATTTACCTTATATGTATGTTAATAATGGCACTATTTCAAATTGAATGCATCCATTATTTTTATATGAAGGTACATTAAATTTAATTGGATTCATATTAATTTATGTTTGCTTAGAGTTTATTCCTAAAGTCAAATGTGGAACTATTGGAGCTAGTTATTTGCTCTATTATGGTACTATAAGGTTAGTTCTTGAAAAATTTAGATATTCTACATATACATTTATTGGTTCATATGTGTTATCTGCTTTATTAGTTTCTATTGGTTTTATTTTGATTTTATTAAACCAAATTAATGTTATTCCTAAGACACGTAAATATAGATGCAAATACTATATGTCTAATATGTTTAAATGCAAATTCAATTTATTTATTAATTCTATAAAGTTATTTAATGCTAAAAATAAGGTTAAAAAAGCACAAAATAATAATTTATCCTCACAAGAAATTAATGACAAAATAAGCAATTATGATTATTATAAAAAAAAGAACCAAGAATTAATAACTTTAAAAAATACAATTAAAACAAATAGTATTAAAAATAATTCAACAATGTTCTTTTATTTATATCGATAGATTATTTTGCTTTTTCTTCAGTTACAGTTGCTGCTTTTGTAAATTGTTTACGATTAATAATTTCAGCAGATTGATTGTTTTTTACTAAGTTAGGTAAAATAATTTCATCATCACTCTTACCTGCAACTTTTGTAGGTTCATTTTTTGCTTCACAAATTGCATCACAAAGTATTGAAGTAAATAAATAAGTTGTTTTTACAGAAGAAGTATTACATGGAATTGTAAAGTCAAATAAATCAGGGTCAGCATTAACATTTGCTAAAGCAATAACAGGGATATGTAATTTTTTTGCTTCAACGACTGCATTATGATCAACTATTGGGTCAATAACAATAATTGCTTGAGGTAAACCTTTCATTGTTCTAATTCCACCAAGAAATTTTGCAAGTTTTTCTGTCTCCTTATATTTTTGCAATTGTTCTTTTTTTGAGTATTTTTTAATATCCTCATTCAATTGCATCATGATTAATTTATTTAATTTCATGATTGAACGATTAATTGTTCTAAAGTTAGTTAATGTACCACCCAATCATCTTTGGTTAATAAAGTAACATCCACATCGTTTAGCTTCTTCTTTAACATGTTCTTTAATAATGTTACCATGTGTACCAACAAGAAGAATTTGACCACCTTCTTTAGTTAAATCATAAAGGAAATTATATGCGTTGCTTAAGAACACCATACACTTTAAAAGATCTATAGTGTAATTTCTTCCATTCTTTTTTGAATAGATATATGGTTTCATCTTAGGATTTCAATATCTAGTAGGTAAACCTATGTTAGCATTTGCTTCTAATAATTTAGTTGGTGAAACCAATATTTTATATTCTTTATTTGCTTCAAATCAAGCTCTAATTCTTTCATCAAATGCTTTTTTAATTTCAGCGTTTGACAATGGTTTAGTTTTTATTTTTGCAACAGTTTTTTCGGTTGAACTTTTTTTTGTTATTTTTTTAGTATTATTCTCTTCCATGATTTTAAAATTTTCTATTAGTATGATAAATTATACTTATTTTAAGATTATATAAATAATATGTTATTCAAAATATTAGAGTTGTTTTGGTATTATTTGTTGTTTTTTAATTGAAAATAATAATCACTTATTATCATATCTTGAAGTGTTTTTTTTGGTCTCCATTTCAAAATACTTGTAATTTTTTTGTTATTTGCTAATAATTTTGAAGGGTCACCTATTCTATTTTTACAAAATTCAAAGTTTGATTTTATTTTTAATAATTTAGTAGCTAAATCATAAACTTGTTTTACAGTATATCCTTTATTCTGACCAATATTAAAAATAAACCTTGTGTTGGCATGAGATAATAAATGTTTTACACCCATACAAAAAGCATTAGCTACATCTGATACATGGATATAATCACGTGAAGCAGTACCATCAATTGTGTTATATGAATGACCAAATATTTGGAATTTATTTTTATTAATAATAGATTTATTAATACAATGGATTAATAAAGTAGAATTAGTATTCATTAGTCCAGTTTTACCTGTATTACTTGCCCCAGCTACATTAAAAATTCTAAATAAAATGTAATTCAAATTAAATGATTGTGCTACATTCTGAATAATTTGTTCACATATCAATTTACTTCATCCATAAGGGTTACATGGTGATTTATCACATTCTTCATTTATACAAATTAATTTGCAATTACCATAAACTGCAGCTGAAGATGCAAATAATAATTTGTTACATTTACCTATTTTCATTGCTTTAAGAACTGATAATAAGCCACCAATATTATTTTGGAAATATTCTAAAGGCTTTTTTGTAGATTCAGAAACAACAATACTTGCAGCCATTAATATAACTACATCAATTTTTTGTAGTTTAATAATTTTGGCAAGTAATGTTGTGTTTAACATATCACCTTTGATGAATTTAGCATTTTTATTTACTAATTTTTTATATCCAGTAGATAGATTATCATAAACAATAACATTATATTTAGTTGTTATTTCTTCTGTTATAACACTACCAATATATCCGGCACCACCGATTACTAAAATATTTTTTATTTTATTATTCATAGTCTACTTATTTGTTGTTAATAAAATGTATTATATATGGATTAATTTTTTTAATTTGCTTATATTTTAATCCTGTATCATTATGTCCTGTTAAAATATAATTTTCATCATTTATTAATTTCATTATTTTTTTTATAGAAGAAAATATATCATTACTATTTCCTTTGTATAGATCTGTTCTACCAATACTATCGTTGAATATAGTATCACCTATGAATAAATAATTTTTATAAAGATAAGCAACTGAACCAGGTGTATGTCCAGGTGAAGCAATTATATTAATATTGAAATTGTTAATTACTAGATGATTTTTCTCAAAATAAATAATTTTATCGCTATTAATTTTAAAATTATGAACATTAAATTTTTCAGCCAAGTGATGATTTTGGAGAATATCTTTTTCATTAATGCTGCAATAAATATTGCAATTAAAAATATTAGTTATTTTATTAACTCCACAAATATGATCATAATGAGCATGAGTTAGTAATATACCAACAACATTTCATTTATGTTTATTGATTAATTGAATTATTTCATTTGTGTCAAATGATGGATCAATTATCAAACAGTCATTATCATTAACTAAAATATAAGAGTTATTTTTTATAACTCTTTCATCTTGTACTAAATATAAGTCATTTTGTAATTGTTTAATCATTACTATTTTTATATATTATTGCAAATCTATCAATATTATTCAGATCTTTATAAAAAGTAGTATAGTTAGATAATTTGTATTTGTCTAAAATGTTTTTAATTTGTTTTTTTTGATTATAACCATATTCAATTCCTACAATAAATTGTTTGTTTGTTATTTGTTTTAAATTTTTAAATAATTCACTATAAAACTCTATTGGGTCATTGGAATTATTAAAACTAATTTTATTCTCATATTTTATAAGATTTTCTTGAATTTCATTTTTGTTCAAATAAGGAGGATTAAAACAAATTACATCAAACTTAGTCTTACATGTTTTGATATATTTAAAAAAATCATTATTAATAATATTTGCTTCAACTTTATTCAACACTAAATTCTTTTTTATGTTGCAAATAGCCTTTTTGTCAATTTCTAAAAGTGTAAGTTTTGAATTCATATTATTTTTTTTAAGACTTATTCCCATACAGCCTGTACCGGCACAGAAATCAATAATCTTAATTTTTTTATTCATTTTTTTAATAAGATTTGCAATTTCTCAACATAAAAGTTCAGTTTCATTTCTTGGATAATGGACTTTTTTTAAAACAATAAAGTCAGCATTATTAAAATGAACTAATTTTGTTATATTTGAAATAGGTGCATATTTTTTGTAATATTGATTTAATTTATTGATGTAGTTTTGATATTGAAAATCAATTTGTTTGTTTCTAAAAGTAATCAAATCAAGAGAATTTTTAACAATTTTAGATAAAGAAAAAATAATTTGATGATTAATATTCTTATTTGTGTATTTTTTATC
This sequence comes from Mycoplasmataceae bacterium UBA3729, assembly GCA_002372615.1. GTDB lineage: Bacteria > Bacillota_I > Bacilli_A > Mycoplasmatales > Mycoplasmoidaceae > Malacoplasma_A. Next base: position 72,788 of record DFHG01000009.1, read on the forward strand.
AATATTGTTAATTAATTGTTGAAATGTTAATTTATAATATACCACTATTTTTTACTTTCTTAAGTAATTCTTCTTGTTCATGTGCAACTAAAGCATTAATAATTTCATCAAGATTGCCTTCCATAATAATATCAAGTTTATTTAATGATAAATTAACTCTATGATCAGTTACTCGGTTTTGAGGATAATTATAAGTTCTAATTTTTTCACTTCGGTCTCCAGAACCAACTTGGTTTTTACGTAGGTTTGAAATCTTTGTTTGTTGTTCATCATTATATTTTTGTCACAATTTTGCTCGTAATAATGACATAGCAGTTTCTCTATTTTCAATTTGACTGCGTCCCTCCTGGCAAGCTACAACTATATTTGTTGGTATGTGAGTAATTCTGACTGCAGATTCAGTTCGATTAACATGTTGACCACCAGCACCAGAAGCTCTATATGTGTCAATTCTTAAATCACTTGGATTTATTGTAAATTCAATTTGATCTATTTCTGGTAAAACAGCAACTGTAATAGTAGAAGTATGCACTCTTCCTTTTGCTTCAGTGGCAGGCACTCTTTGTACTCTATGCACACCTGATTCAAATTTAAATTTAGAATAAACATTTTGGCCATTAATAGTAAAGAAAATATAATCATAGCCATGTGAATTGGTTGAAAAATCATTAATTTTAATTTTTCAATTTTGTTTATCACAATATTTTTTATAGGTATCGAATAAGTTACCAACAAAAATACATGATTCATCACCACCAACACCTGGTCTCATTTCTACAATAACATTTTTCTCATTATTTGGATCTTGCGGTATCAAAAGCATTTTTAATTTTTCTTCAAATGGAGGAATTTGTTTTTTTATATCTTCTAGTTCTAATTTAGCTAATTCAATCAATTCATTATCACTATTAGAATTTAATATTTTCTCATCCTGTTGACCTGAGTCAATTAATTTTTTATATGAAAGAAAAGCATCATAAATAGGTTTATTGTGTTTTATTGCCTTATTTATATTCTTAAATTGTTCAATGTTGTTATTACCGTCCTCTAGTTGCTTATTTAAATTTTCATATTCATTAGCAATTTTTTCCAACGATAAGAATAAATTTTTATCAAATTCCATTAGTGATGTAATCTAAAGTATTAATAGGATAAACAATAAAATGAATTATTACAATTCATCTAAAGATTTAATGTTTTGTTTCTTAGTTTTCTTTGTATTTTTAATTTGTTTTACTTTTTTAGTACCAATTGATTTTTTGCCAGCTTCAAATTTTGAAGATAATTTTTCAGCTCTTCCTTTAACTTTTTGATTTTGTAAGCTACCTTTATAAAAAGGATGACAATTACTACATACATCAATAGATACATTATCTTGTTTGATAGTAGATAAAATTTTGTATTCAGAACCACATGATGCGCATTTAAATGTAACTTCATGCAATTTAGGTTGGATCTTTTTTTTCATAATGTAAAGTTCTTTTATTATATATATCTATGATAAAAACATTGAAAACAAGTTTAATTATGAACATTTAAACATTTATGAAACATTTAAATATTATTAAATTATTTATAAATAAAAAAATAGAACTATGGATAATCATAGTTCTATTTATCAAATAATTTATGTTTTATTTCTTTTTCTTTTTATCAATTTTATCAATAGCAATTCTTTGCTTTACAATTTGTTTAGCTTTACTATTTGCAAATTTACCAGATTTACCAGGAATTGGTGTAGTCATTAAATCAACTGTTTCTTTAAAGCCTCAACGTAATGATTTCATTGTTAAGAAAAGAACAAATGAGATAATAAGCATAGCAATTGTAACTGATAATGAAGTTATCATTACAATTCCATAAAGTGTCATTTGATCATGTTCATTAAATCATTCACCATTAACACCAATAAATGGTGATAAATTATCTTGTATTTTAGAAGGTAATACTGGTAACAAGCCAATAACTAAAATGAATAAAACTAATAGAATAGTTATAATAAATGATATAAAAATAAATGTTTTTTGTTTAGTATCAGCACTTTGAATTTTTCGAATTCTTTTTTGTCGTTCTGTTGTAGAAATAAAAGCCATTTTTTCTCCTTTGATTTTTGTATATATGATACATATTATATATATATAAGGAAATATTGTCAAACATAATTTAATATTGTCTTATTTCACGATCAGCATCTCGTTTTTTAATGTCTTCTCTTTTATCAGATTTTTTTTTTGATTTAGTGAGTGATAATTCTATCTTTATTTTATTTTTTAAAAGATAAACCATGTTTGGGATGAGTGCTCAACGATTTTTTTTCATTAAATATTGAATTTTAATTATTTCTTTTTTGTGAAGTAATAATTTTCGATTACGATACCCATCATTTTCTTCAATAGTATTTGTATGTTTATATGGAGCAATATACATATTGATGATATATGCTTCATTGTGTTTAAAAATAACAAAAGCTTGATCAATATTACCATTTGCATTTACAAGGGATTTTACTTCACTTCCATTTAGTTCAATACCTGCTTCATAGCTTTCTTGTATAAAGTAATTTAAATTAATTTTTTTATTTTTGAATAATATGTATTTGTTCATTATTAGTTATTGTTTAAATATTTTATAAACTTAAAATCTATTTTTTGCAATTCTTTATTCGCATTAACAACTTCAATTATAATTTTTGTCCCAAGAGAAAATATTTGTCTTGTATTTTTTCCAATCATTTCATTTATATTTTCATCATATTGATAATAATCATTTCCTAGATTTTGCATATTTATAAAACCAGTAATTGTATTTTCTAATTGTACATAAATACCCATTTTTGTTATTCCGCTTATTACACCACAATATTTTTCACCGATATGTTTTCCCATATATTCAGCAAATTTCATAGACTTAACATTTCGTTCACAATCTATTGCCAATATTTCAGCATCAGATGACTTTATACAAAATTCATTAAGATTATTTATAAGCATTTTTCTTTCTTCATCACTATATGAATTTCTATCAAAAATAAACATTCAAAATAATCTACCAACAATTAAATCAGGATATCTCCGAATTGGTGAAGTAAAATGTGTGTAATTTTTTAAAGCTAATCCGAAATGACCAATATTTTTGGTTGAATATTTTGCTTTTGACATAGTTTTTAAAAGTAGCATATTTATTAAATCCATATTTTCATTACCATAGTTATCTTTTAATCAATGAGAAATGTCAATAGGTTTAATATTAGTTAAATCGGTATTTATTTTGAAATTAATTTTTTTGGTTTCTATCAATAAAGATTTAATTTTTTCATCATTTGGTTTTTCATGAATACGATAGATAAATGGTAATTTATTTTTTTGTGCAAATAAAGTCACTACTTCATTTGCTGACAACATAAAATTTTCAATCATATTTTGTGCTTCACCATGTTCTGACAATTTAATTTCTATTGGTGAACCATTTTCATCTAAAATAATTTTTGGTTCAGGTATATTGAAATCAATATAACCTCGATTTGTTCGGTTTTCATCTAAGATTTTGCTTAATTCTTTTCCTAAAAGTAAACTTCTTTTAATTGCTTCATCTTTTGTAATATCATCATTGTTATTGTTAAAAAATTCATTAACTTCATCATAGTTTAATCTTTGATGATTATTAATTATTGAAGGATAAACTAAATAATCTATGATTTTTCCATTGTAATCAAAAATTATTTCTGTAGTCAAACAAAATCTATCAACATTAGGATTTAAGGAACAAATATTATCTGATAAAATGTTTGGTAGCATTGGAATAACCTTGTTGATTAAATATAATGAGCATCCTCGTTGTAATGCTATGTCATCAAGTTTTGACTTAAATTTAACATAATGAGCTACATCAGCAATACATACATAAAGCTTATAATTGTTATTTTTCAGTTTTTCTACATAAAAAGCATCATCAAAATCTTTAGATGTGGCTGGATCGATTGTAATTATTGGAAGTTTTGTTAAATCTTTTCGTAATGATAATTGTTTGTCATTTATTTCTAATTTTAAGTTAGATGATTCTTTTAATACATCATTATCAAATTCAGGATTAATTCCTGCATCAATTGCAATTGATAAAATATCTATTCCTGGATCAGATTTTTTTCCAATAATTTTTAATACATTTGCATATGCTTTATCATTTTCATATTTGCATATATTAATTAAAATTTTTTGTCCATCAACTAGTCCACTTGAATCATTTAAAACAACATTCAAATAATTTTTTGAATCATCAAGGTGAATTCATTCCTTTCCTAATTCACTATTAAAAGTTGCTACATAATTATTCTTATTATGTTTTATAATTTTTGTAACTATAGCATGTTTTAATAATGATTTTGCCCTAGTTTCCATTTTTTTGAATTCAACAAGATCACCATTCAAAGCATTATTCAAATTAGACCTATGCACAAAAAAAGTAATCGTTTCATTATTAGTAACTAATTTAATAAAACCATTAAGAATGGAATTAATGTAAATGATACCTTGATATGTTTTAGAGTCATCTATTTTTCCATTAATGTACCCAGCAATTAAATATCCATTTTTATTATTTTTTTTAATATTACCTAATTTTAACAGATTATCAATTGCAATGTTAAAATCACTATTTTCAACATAAAAATCAAATGAATGACAAATTTTGTTAAATAAAATATGTCGAGGTATTGGTCTATCTTCATGCAAAATAATTTCTAACACTTGATTAGATATCTGTTTAATTTTATCAGTAATACTATCTTGCATTATTTATCAATAATTTTGTATATAAGCAAACAAACAGTTAATAAAATGACAATAGCAAACATGACCATTTGTATTACTTTTATAAAACCACGATCTTTAGTTTTTTTAAATAATTCAAGATCCTGACCAGCCATAGTACTTAAACCTGAACTAGAACCACTACTAGAAAGTAATAATCCTAGAATAATAGCTATCGAACCAAGAATTATTAAAACGATTGAGCATCAATCCATAATGTATTTATATTATAGATATTAATATCAACTTAAATATTTACAATAATTAATTACCTATAATTATTTCGATGAGACAATTTAATTTAGAAAAAATATTTATTAATCAAAGAAAACTTGATCAATATATTCATAAAAATCATAAAGTTTGTTATAAGAATATTATTGAAGAACTTAAATTAGCTTTTTGTGTAGAACTAAGTGAATTAGCCAATGAAGTAAAGTGTTTTAAATTTTGATCTTTTAAAAAACCTAGTGATAAGGAAATCATTCTTGAAGAATATGTTGATGGAATTCATTTTATTACATCATTATGTATTGCTTTTAATGTGTCTTTTAAACAAATAGGTAATATTAATACTAATATTGAAAAAATGAGTAAGAAAAAATTAACAGAAAAATTTTTAAAGATTTATAAATATTCTTCTATTATTAATGATAAAAAGTCTGTAATAAAAGTATTTAACCAATACATAGAATTAGGATTGATGCTAGATTTTAATTATGAAAATATATTAGCTGCATATATGAAAAAATGCAAAATAAATTATAAACGGCAAGATAATAATTATTAATGGTTAATAAAAAAATATGTAATGGAGATAATTTTGATTATTACACATTCTTTATAAAGAATAATCTTTTAACTTGCAAGATTTATAAAAGAAAAAATATCAAAAACATTTATGAATTTAGCTATGACGAAGACAATAATGTTGTTGTTTTTATTAATCCAAAATATACTATTGGGTTTATTGAAAAAAATTATGATTATTTTACTTTTGAATTACTTAATCATTTCAAAGTTAGTGAGAAATTAAAAAATGGTATTTATTTTAATGCTCATGTTAATTCATTTACTATTTTCGGAAAGAAATATTTTGTATCAAATGTTGTTGATAGAAAAAATTATTATGAAATTATATTAGGGAAAATATATTTACATTTGACTGATATGAGTAAAAGATATAAATTGCTTAAATCTGTCATAATTGATATAGCAAAAAATTATGTTGAACAGCGTTGTAAATATTGAGCAAAAATTATGAATAGCAGATGTGATCATATATTATTCAATGATATGATTTATGCATTTGCATATTATAGATATGCTAACCATTCTATTACATTCTCAATTTTTTCATTATCATTTGATATTAACTCATTTGATAAATTAATAATTCATGAATTAACTCATTATTTTCACCAAAATCATAAAAAACATTTTTGGGAAACATATAGAAAATTTGTAAAGTTAGTTAATTAATTTTAACAACATAAGTTGCTTTATAAGAAACATTACTTAATTTTTTAATAATTTCACTTAATTTAGATAATTCAATAGATTTTCCGTTATCGTTGATATAAATTGGGTCAATATTTGTATGGTAAATACATACATTTTTAGTTGTGTAATATCCTGATAAAAAATCTTTATTAATAGAATTTTTATTGTTTGTTTTTATTTGTTTAATTGTTATAAAATTTGGTTTTGTATGGGCTTTTAATAATTTTTTGAGAATTGGATCATTTTCATATTTTAAAGATTCGATAAATACAGAAAATAATGAATCATCTAATTCTAAGAATTGTTCATTTGTGAAATTCTTATTTTCAAAAATTGGTTTAAATGAATTAATTAAATTTCTTTTATCAACAAACTTATATTTTTTTAAAAATAAGTATTTTATACGTTTAAAAATAGCCTGAATTAGAAATTCATATTTAATTGTATTTTTATGTTCATATACTTGTTTGTACATATGGAATCTACCAATGAGTAAATTCTCAATTTCAGAAATAATTTTTTTATTAAAACAAATTTGGTCATTAATTAAAACCGAACCTTTAATGATATATGTTGGATTAATTTGTCCATATGCAGCACCAGTATATCTGCTATCTCTATTTAAATAATCCATTCGATCAGAATCAATTTGCGAATCTATTAATGATACTGCTCATTTATGTATTGTTTTTTTTGATAAAATTTCAATAACTTTTTTTGGATCAATTCCATTTTCTGTAAGAATTCGACAAAGATTGCTATTTTTATTACAAATTAATTGTTTTGTAAATTCCTCATGATTTGTATTGGTATAAGTTTCAAATGTATGTGAAAATGGTCCATGACCAATATCATGCAATAGTGCAGCACACAATAAATATTTGCATTCTAATTTATTCTTTTTGTTTAATTCTAAATGTTCAATAAATCTTCTTGTAATCTCATATGTTCCTAAACTATGTGAAAAACGAGTATGTGTTGCAGATGGGAAAATAATATTAGAAAAACCTAATTGGTGTATTCTTCCCAAACGTTCAAATTCTTCTGTGTTGATTAAATCTAACATTCATGAGTTATCACCACCAAAATTAATTTCTTTTAAAATTGGGTCAGCATAAAATTTGTTAATATTTTTTTTCATAAATTTATTTTGAAGTTATATTATAACCAAGCAAATGTATAAGTATTATATTTATATAATATTGTTAAATCATGAAATTCTTTAAAGCTATTGGTCATTGATTAGCCTTACCATTTGTTTGTTTAATTTTTGGAATAAGAATGTTAAAAGTTAAATCCAAATACAATAGATATTTGAATTATCCTGATTCTTTTCCAATTGATGAACGATATTATTTTATTTATAAATTAGTTAAAAATGCTTTATTCATAAAAAATATTAAAGTAGAATCTACTGGTTTTTCAAAATCTCCTGCTATTTATAGCTTATATGTTGTTAATCATAAATCATCAATTGATTCGCTAATTATTTTTAAATTGTTATATGAATCAAAACAAATTCCTTATTTTAGATTTGTTGCAAAAGATGAATTGAATAAAAAAATAAATAGATTCAATATGTGTTTTAGATTAATTGATACAATATTTATTAATCGAGCTGACATTCGTTCAACTTCTAAAATATACAATAGTGTTAATATTTCAAAAGACAAAAGATCAGTTGTTGTTTTTATTGAAGGAATAAGAATTTATGAAAATAATAAATTAGGTGAATTCCATGCTGGTTCATTATCATTTGCATATAAATCTGCTACACCTATTGTTCCTATTGTTCTTTATGGTTCATCTGGTTTGATGAAAGATGATAAAGTGAAAATTAAAATAAATAAAAAATATAAAAAAGTTTATGTAAATTGTTTAGATAAATTAAAACCAAATTCGTATATTACAACAACAACTATTCACACTACAAATTTTTTGTATGAAATTATGAATAAGGAATTACAACGAATGGATACAATTCTTTCTAAAAGTAGAAAAAATGTTCATTTGTTTGATGAACTTGATAATAATTCAAAATTCAAGAAAAGGTAATTTAAAATGAAACAATATTTAGATTTATTAAGATATGTTCTTAAAAATGGTAAGGTAAGAAAAAATCGTACATCTATTGACACTATCTCAACTTTTGGATATCAAACTACATATGATATTTCAGAATATTTTCCATTATTGACCACTAAAAAAGTTTATTTCAAAGGCATTATTACTGAATTAATTTGATTCATTAAAGGTGATACAAATATTAAATATTTAGTTGACAACAAATGCAATATATGGAATGAATGACCATATGAAAAATTTAAAAAATCTATTGATTATAAAGGTGAGAGTCTTAAAGATTTTGTTGAAAAAATTAAATCAAGTAATGAATTTGCTACCAAATACGGGGATCTCGGACCAGTTTATGGTAAACAATGAAGAAATTTTAATGGATTTGATCAATTAAAATGACTTATTAATGAGATTAAAACAAACCCTAATTCAAGAAGATTAATTATTAGTGCTTGAAATCCTAATGATGTTAGTAAGATGGCTTTACCACCTTGCCATTCATTATTTCAATTTTATGTAGATGGAGATAAACTTTCATGTCAATTATATCAAAGGTCAGCTGATGTATTTCTAGGAGTTCCATTTAATATTGCATCATATTCATTACTTACATACATTATTGCTAAGTATACTGGTTTAAAACCTGGAAAGTTTGTTCATACATTCGGGGATCTACACATTTATATAAATCATATTGATCAAGTCAATGAGCAATTAAAAAGAACACCAAAATCCTTACCCAAATTAAAACTTATAAATTTACCAGAAAATATTGAGAATTTAACATTAGATAATTTTGTAATTGAAGATTATGACCCTTATCCAATAATTAAAGGTAAAGTAGCTGTTTAATATGATTTCAATGATATGATGTGAAGATATTAATCATGGTATTGGTTTAAATAATAAATTACCATGGAATATTCCTGAAGAAATGAAACATTTTCGTACCACAACATTAAATCAAACTATTTTATGTGGTGATAAAACTTTTATTTCCTGGGGTGGTAAACCATTACCAAATAGGAAAAATATTATTTTAACAATTGATAAATTATTCAAAGCTCCAAATAATTGTATTGTTTATAACGATTTACACCAATTTATTAACGATTATAAAAATGAGAAAGTATATATTTGTGGTGGTAAAACCATTTACAAATTGTTTTTTCCATTTGCTAATGAATTAATCATTACTACGCTTAACAAATCATATGAATGCAATATCTTTATGAATTTTCCATTACATGAATTTGTTTGTTTTAAATCAATTAAGCATAAAGATTTCACTATTAATTATTACAAACGAAATACTCCAATTTGCGATAAATAACCAATTAAATTAGTGTTTTTTAATAATTCTTTAAAATCTGCTAATGAAAATTAAATTTAATACAAATATATAATTTATTTATATTTTGTGAGTTATAATGACACAATTAAATATTAAGCTTAAAGATTATAATGGTCCATTAGATGTGTTAGATACATTAATTCGTGAACACAAAATGGACATATTAAATTTAGATATAGCTTTAATTTCAGAACAATATTTAAATTTTGTTAATTCACAAATCAATACTATTAATATTGATGATGCAACTGAATATTTAGAAATGAGTACATATCTTTTACTGCTTAAATCTAAGAAAATAATACCAGTTGATAATTTAATTAAAGATGATAAATCATTTGAATATGAAAGAGATAAATTAGTTCAAAGGATTATTCAATATCGTAAATATAAAGAAATTACTATAGTTTTATCTAAAAAATTGGAAGAACGTGAAAAATCATATTCAAAAAATGAAAATGAAATTGAACAGTTTACACCTAATTCATTATTTGTGGAAAAAATGCCAAATAATATTGCATTAGAAAAGATTTCTAATGCTTTCCTATCAGCTATTGAAAAATATCATAAATTAGCATATGCTCGGAGAAAAATATTAGTCCAAGAACTATCAATTAATGAAGTAGAAAATCAACTATGAAATTTTCTTATAACTAATAAAATCAAAAAAATTACATTTAGTGAATATTTAGAGAGAATAGATGTGTTTAATTTGTCACAACAATTTATTGTTACAACATTTCTTGCTATACTTGACTTAGTAAAATACAATAAAATTCAAATTAATCAATTAAATGATGATAATGAAATTTATTTATCTATTAATGGAGACTAACTATGAAAAAAAATGTTAAATCAATAATTGAAAGTTTGTTATACACAGTTGGAAGCGAAGGAATTGAAATAAGTACAATAAAAAAAGCAGTTGATCTTCCTACAGAAGAAATTCATAAAATTTTAAAACAAATGCAACAAGAATTTATTTTTAACCCTGATCGTGGATTATTAATTGCTTGTTTTGATAAGACTTATCGTTTATTAACTAAAAAAGAAAACCATGAATTTATTAGTAAGATTTTTGATATTAAAACAAAAAATCCATTATCACAATCATTATTAGAAACATTATCAATAATTGCTTATAATCAACCATGCACAAATTCAATTATTGAACAAATCAGAGGACATAATGCTTTAAACTCATTGGAAAGATTAGAAAAGATGGGTTTGATTGCGTGTGTCGGTAGATCATCAAAACCAGGTCGACCTTACTTGTATGAAGTTACACAAAATTTCTTTAATATATTTGGTATTAAATCACTTAAAGATTTACCAAAATTGAGTGAAGATTTAACATTAGATTCTTTAGACCAATCGATTGATTTTTTTGGTAGTAATAGGTTGTTTAAGAATGAGTCGGTTAAGAAAAATAAAAAACGATAGTGAAAAAATAATTACTTCAAAATATTATTTATTATCTTCTCCTAAAATAACAAAAAAATCTAATCATTTAGAAATTGGGATGGGTAAAGGTAATTTTCTTATTTCTATGGCTGAAAACAATAAAAATATTAATTTTTATGGGATTGATAAATTTGCTACTGTTATTTTAAAAGCTATTAATAAATTAAAACTATTGGATAAGACTTTATCAAATTTATATTTCTTGCAATTAAATGCTTCAGATTTATTAAAAATATTTCCTAAAAATTTTTTTGATGTTATTTATTTAAATTTCAATGATCCTTGACCAAAAAAACGACATGAAAAAAGAAGATTAATATCAAATTTCTATTTACCAATTTATAAACAACTATTGTCTCCGAAAGGTATTATCAAGTTTAAAACTGATAATGAAAATTATTACAAGTATTCACTTGAATTATTAAGATTAAATAAAGATGTAGTAATTGAATACTATACAGATAATTTTTATAAAGATAAAAATCCAAATAATTTTGTATTAACTGAATACGAATCAAAATTTATTAATTTAAATGTGCCAATAAAATGTATCCATTTTAAATATAAGTAGTTTTGTATATAATATAATTTTACGAACTTAAACGATTACAAAAATAATGCTATTAAAAAAATAAAAGATTTTGAAAATCAACTTTTAAAATATAAATAAATATAATACTACATAAATTTTTAATTATAGATAGCATTTTAATCATATACATAATATGATCATATATTCCCTTGCCTATAACTTTTGTAATTAATTCTAAAAATGTTTAGTTATTTCATTTAAATTATTTTAATTTTATAGCGCAAATAAAAGAATTGAGACCAGCATGTGCAATTAATACTGCCGGCATAATCTCTTCAGTAATTTTAACATCAGTTTGTTTAAATCTATTTTTTACTTGTTGTATATATGAGTCAATTAAAGATTTATCTTCATTTGTATTTCTAATAAACATTATTTCTTCAATTGCTTTATTATCAAAATTTTGAATTTTCTTATTAAAGTATTTAAAAAATAACATTGACAATTTATCAAAATTTTTAATTACACGGAATAATTTCATTCCTTTTTCGTCAAGTGATATTAACAATGAAAAATTTAATTTTTGTAAAACCAATGATGTTAATTTAGTAACACGGCCGCCATTTTTAAGTTGTTTTATGTCTTTAACTAACATAATTCCAAAAATTTTGTTAATTGATTTTTTAATGTAATCATTTAAAACAGAAATATCAAAATTATCTTCTGCAGATAAAGATATTAAATCTTTGATAATTCATTTTAACATCGGACCACCCATATGTTGGTGAACAATATGAATTTTTGGTTCATCTTGTGCTATTATTCGCCAAGAATTTTCACTTCCTGAAGCTGTACTTGCAATTGGGATGACATAAATTTCATCATATTTATCACATATTTGATTGATAATTAATTGAATTTCTCCTAATGATGCTTGTGAAGTTTTAATATTAATTTTTTTATCAGATTTTAATCACTCACATATCATCTGATTTGTACATTCAATTTGATCTTGATATGATTTTGTAGTTGCTTCATTGTTATCATCATATGTAGTAACCAAAACATTTAATGGAACTACATATACATTTGGTATTTCTAAATTTTTTAAACCTGAACTAGTGTCTGTTACAAAAGCTATTTTTTTCATACTATTCAAAATCAAATACTATATAGAAACAATCATCTCCAGTATGTGCCAAAATTATATTAGGGATGATATCACTAGATTCCTTATATTCACATTTTATTAAGGATTTAGTATATTTAATTGCTTCTTCAAATTGTTCATTATTTAAATTATTTGGTGCACGACATATTCCAAATCTTTTAATTTTTGAAAGATCAAAATTAGCAAATTTTTCCTTGATACCTTTTAAAGCAATATTAATTCCTTCAATAAATGAATTTGAAGTTTTATAAAAGTGAATTCCTTTTTCATCACGGAAAATAACAATTTTACGTTTAAATAATTTTAGAATTAATGACTTAAAATTGCTTAATCTACCACCATCTACCAATCTTTGTACATTATTTAAACTAAGTACACCAATACGATTACTGTTTACATAATTATTAAAGTAATCATTAAATGAATCTTTATTTAATTTGCCCTCTTTTCACATTTTAAGTAAATCTTCGACACATCATTTCATGCCGATTGCTACTTCATTATTCACACAAACATGTAATTTTTCATAATCTTTTTTAATAATGTTTCATGTATTAATACTTGATGAAATATGACTTGCAATAGGGATAGCATAGATTTCATCATATTTATCATAAACATTATTAATAACTTCTATTATTTCCCCAATTGAAGCTTGTGATGTGTTAATTTTAAATTGTGAGTCATGTAAAAAATCACAAAATGTTTTTTCATTAATATCAATACCATCATGATAAATCTTAGTAGAACTATCATTTTTGTTGGTTACAGTAATAACTAAAGGAACAACAAAAACATTATCATAATCTCCATTTTTAATACCAGATGAAGAATCAACTATAAAACAAACATTTTTCATATATTTTTTAAGGTAAGGTTCATTATATAATATTAGATATTATATGTATCTTGCTATTTATAATAATTCATTAAATGATACACTTTTAGTTGTTTCAAATTTAAATACAAACAATATTAAAACAATTTCAAAAAAAGATTTTTCATATGGTTTAAACGATAGGAATGAAATTGTTTTCATAAACATTTTTAATTTTAGTAGATATCTACATTTGCATGATGGTTGTTACAAATTAAATCATGTTATTGTTAATACAATTCAAAAAATAACTTTGTTAGATTTATCTAAATATCAAGACATGAATTTATTTGTAGTAGGAAAAATATTAGAATGTGAAGATATTTTTAACACACATTTAAGAAAATGTCAAGTAAATATTGGTGAAAAAATTATTCAAATAATTTGCGGAGCCTTTAATGCACGAGTTGGTCTAATGGTTGTTGTTGCTTTAGATGGTGCAATTTTACCAAATGGCAAAGTTATAAGATGTGGGAAAATATTATCATTTCCTTCGCAAGGCATGATATGTAGTAAAAAAGAATTAAATATAAAGGATAGTAAATTTAATGATTCAGGAATCATTGAACTTGATGATTCGTTTAAAGTTGGTAATCAATTTGATTTACATTTTTCAAACTAACCATGCCATTTTTAAAAAAAATAAATAAAGATTTTTTTATAAAAGATAATAGAATTTATCTCTCTAATGATTACATTAAGGAATTTCATCCTAAAAAAATTACTGGTTCAAGAATTGGTGCTATAATAGGTTTGAATAAGTATGTTAGTCCATTCCAAATCTGATGCCAAATTGTTAACATTTATAAAGAAGAAATAGATCCTACTTTAGCAATAGTTGGAAATAAAATTGAACCAAAAATTAGATCATATGTTGAAAAGATAATGAAAAACAAATATTTGGTATATGATCCTAAAACTATTGGGTGAGATGTTTTTAAATCAAATAAAATTTTTGGTGGAGTACCAGATGGTGAACCAATTGATGAAAATAATAATTTTTTATATGATAAAGGATACCCAATGCTTGAAATTAAAACTACAAGTTTGGATAAATTAACATACAAAATTATTAATAATGCATTTCAAATGCAAAAAGATGAAAATGGTATTCCCATTGTAAAAATTAAAAATCTAAAAAGATTAGAGTGATTTTCGAATGATAATGTTATTAAAATGCCTAATGAATATATTGCTCAGTTATTACTTTATTTATATTTACGTAATGCTAGTTGTGGATTATTTGCTGTTGCTTTTTTAGAACCAAAGGATTATGCAAATCCTGATCTATTTGAATGTGATAATCATGAAATCCACCTTGTGGAATTAAAAATTTCTGATAGAAATTCATTAAATCAATTAATTAAATTTACTGAAGATTGATATAACAAACACATTATTAATAATCAATATTCTCCTGAAATGACAGAAGAAGATAAAGTATGATTGGATAAGCATCTCAAGGTAGATAGTTAACATGGATTCATTTTTTTATATTAAGTATGGTGAACTTACATTAAAGGGTAAAAATAGATCAAATTTTACTAGATGCCTTTATTTGAATGTATTAAAAGCTTTGAAGAAATTTACATTTCTTAAAATATCACAGTCTTTTGATCATATGGTAATTAAAAATATTGAAAAGTATGAAAATAAGATTTTAACAATCCTCTCTAGAATTCCTGGAATTTTTCAAATCATTAAAGCATATGAAGTAAAAAGTAATAAAATTAATGAAATATTTAAATCAATAAACCTATTGATTAATAAAATTGATTTTAATAGTTTTAAAGTTAAAACAATAAGACATGATAAATCTTATCCTATTAATTCAATGGAAATATCAAAAATAATAGGAGCGATGATTCTAGAACATAACAAAGATAAGAAAGTATTAATGGAAAATCCAGATTTAGCAATTTCATTAGAAATTAAAAATAATTCAACGATTATTTATTTTAAAAAGCATCAGGGAATAGGTGGATTTCCTGTTGGAATTAATGGAAGAGTTTTAACATTAATTTCTGGTGGAATTGATTCACCAGTAGCTGCTTCCCTTCTTTTAAAAAAAGGCATGTTTGTTGATTTCATTACTTTTATTACTCCACCACACACTTCATCAAAATCATTAGATAAAGTAAAAAAACTTATAAAAAAGATTACACTTAATGGCCTGTTAAATAAATCAAGATTATTTATTGTTAATTTCACATATTTACAAAATGAACTTTCTCACATTGAGAATCAATCTTATAAAATAACATTAATGCGTAGATGTTTTTATCGTATTGCACAAAAAATAGTTAGAAAATATAAATATGATGCAATAGCTACTGGTGAATCATTAGGACAAGTTGCAAGTCAAACAATTGAAAGTATGAAAACAATAAGTTCAGTGCTTGATAATGATATTGTTGTTTTAAGACCATTGTTGACATATGATAAACTAGAAATTATCAATATTGCTAAAAAAATTGGTACATATCATATTTCAATTCTTCCATATGAAGATTGTTGTTCTTTATTTGTTCCTAAATCTCCTATTATTAAACCAAGTATTGGAATAGCTTCTAAATTAGAAAATCAGTCGCCATTAATTAATGATTTAATTGATGATACAATCAATGAATATATTAAAATAATTAGTATATAGTTATGAATTTTATTCAAACTGTAATTGCTAATAAGATAAAAAAATGCAATAAAATTGCAATTTTTTTTCATGAAATTCCTGATTTTGATGCATTAGGTTCAGCATATGCTTTTAAATCCTTTATCCTTAATAAATTTCCAAATAAACAAGTTGAAATTATTGGTTTAGATGTTCTTAATTCTAATTTTTATAAAAATTATTTTGATTTAAATTCAACTTATATAAGTAATGAATTTTTAAAAGATTCATTAGGTATTATTTTAGATACTGCTAATAAATCAAGAGTTTGGACCACTCGTCATCGTTTTTGTAAAGAAATAATTAGAATTGATCATCATCCACAAATCGAATCATTTGCTAAATATGAATGGATTAATCCCACAATCTCTTCAACATGTGAAATGTTGGCACAATGATTCTTTGAATGAGATGAAGATTCAATTACTCCAATAATTGCTAAATATTTATATGCTGGTATCATTACTGATACTGGAAGATTTTTATATGAATCTACTACTCATAATACACTTGCAATAGCAAGTAAATTATTAAAGTATAAGTTTAACGTCAAAAAATTAATGGAAATTATCTATTCAAAATCAATAAAACAACTTGGTTTTGAATCGCAAATTATTAAACGATTACACTTTTTTGAAAAAATTAAATTTGCTTATGCAATTATTCCTAAAAACTTATTTAATAAATATGATATACGTCTTCGTACAAGTATGGTGCATATCTTTAATAACATTTCAGAATTGGAAGTTTGATTGACTATTTATTATGATAACACAATAAAAAAATGGCGTGGTTCAATTCGTAGTAAACGAATTCCTATCAATACAATTATGCAAAAATTTAATGGTGGTGGTCATAAACTTGCAGCCGGTTTTACTTTGAATAATTTTAATGAACACAAAGTATTAATTAAAGAAATAAGTAATTATATAAGGAAGGAATTGGAGGGATAATTATGAGTTTATCATTTAAATTAATAGTGATAATTTTCCCAATTGTAATTTTCTGTCTTTTATTAGTAATTATTTTGTTACAATTGAAAATTTTCCATGTAACTAAATTTACAAAAAAACGAAACAAATTAAATGTTACTAGCCAAGATGCAATTATTGATTTTTTTAATAATTTATCAAGTGTTTTAGTTTATTTGTCAACAAAACAAATTGGTGCTTTAATTATCATTGAAAATCATGATAATTTACAAATGTATATTGATTCAGGTAGAAAAGTAAATGTCCCATTTTTTCCAGAATTTATTGTTAATATTTTTGATAACCATAATTCACCATTACATGATGGAGCAATTATCATAAGAAATTTTACTATTGTTAGTTTATCAAGTTATTTACCTACTACAAATAGAGAATTACCAGTTGGATATGGTAGTAGACATAGAGCTTCTTTTGGTATAAGTGAGCAATATGATTGTTATTCATTTATGGTTTCAGAAACAACTGGTGCAATTTCATGCATGCATAATGGTATTCAAACTAAACTTTCAAATAAATCTGATCAAATTAAAAATCAAATTTATTTATTGTTAAGAGATAATTCAATTTTCTCAAATGTTTTAAAGAAAAAACAATTTTAGTATTTGTGCAAGTTGTATTGTAAGATATACATTTATAAAATATATATATATATATATATTAATTTAAATCAAGGTAATACAATTACATAACAAAAATGAAAAACTTATTTCTTAATTTAATACGATCATTAAAAAAGAATAAATTATCAATACTAGGATTAACTTTTTTAGTTTTTATTTCGACTGGAATATACACTGTTTTAAATTCATCAACAACTGCTATAAATAATGAATATCAACGAATTTCAACAACAGGAGTTTTGCATGATTTTACTGTTGCTGAATACTATAACACAGGTGTTGCCAAGTATTCAAATAATGTATCAGATCATAAAATTAATGATGTAAATTCTTTCAATTCATCACTTTATAATAATTGTTATCTAGTTAAGTCAAATGATGGAGTAATATTACCTTATATTGAGATTGTACAAAATAATAAGAAGTACAATCTCACAATTCATTATGAATTAGATACAAATGTTATTGAACCTAATACTAGCCTTCGTTTATTTTTTGAATCAATTGCTTATAATACTAAAACAAAGGCCTATGATTATAATTCTTCTCTTTGAGATACATATCATGATTTACTAGCTCCTACTTATACATACAACAATATAAATCTTTCTCAAGAAGCAACTGATTATTTTGGTATAGATCAAAAGCAATATGGTAAGAACAATGAAAACAATATAACAAATAAAACCTCTGATGAAATTCTTAATTTAATTCAAAGTGTTTTAACTAGTGTTGATATTAATACTTCAATTGAAAAAACAAGCAATGAATTATATACAGTTGCATCAACTGAAGCTACTCCAATGGATAACTATTTGAATGATAAAATTGATGGACAAGGTAATAATGTAACTTTTAGAACATTCTATTCATTAGATATTAATAATTCATCAAACATATTTTATAAAGCAGTTAAATCTGAATCTAATGATAAGATTGACAAAATGGTTCATATTAATTTAAAAAATGGATCTAATGAAACACAATGGGATAATTTTGTTGTTTCTGATTGTACATATGATGTACTTGATTATGCATCAAATGATAATTATGACATTGGTAAAACACTTCGTTATTTACCAATATCACAATTGACAAAAGATAAATATGATATCCATTATATTGAAAAAATCTTCCTCTTAAGCAAAGGTATTTTTAGTGATGGTGCATCACAAAAGAACACAGTTTTATCCCTCACTAAGTGAGATAATAACACAAAAACATATTGTCCTAAGACTGAAGAAGAAAGACAAACTTATTGAACTGAAAAATATACTACATTAGAAAATTTTAGAAAAAATGAAATAAGTAATTTTGAGGTTACTAATGTTAAACCATATACTTACATAATACAATGGACTTCTGCTTTAGGTACACCAAGTACTTTTCAATTGTCTAATTGAACTTCTTATTTTGCTAATGTAAATCCTGAATACATGCAATTAAATAATAAAAGTACAATGTCTAGTTCATTGTATGAAAATGAAGAATCATATAAAGAATATATAAGTAATAATCCAGATTTAGTGACACAGAAACAAAAATTCTTAGGTTGATTAAATTCTCTTGATTTTCCTAAAATAGATGAATGATTTAAAAAAATTACTATTATTGAGGCAGATAAATATTCACAATATTTTATTAATCCTGGTTCTACTCCTGATATGTCCGGTTGTCCTTTCATTATTATTGGCAGTGGTATAACTCCTGATTTTATTTATCCAATTGTATCAATTAGTAGATCTACACCAGACCCAAAATCAGAGTGTATCTTTTTTTCTAATAATGCCGGATATCATAGAATTTTTGATTCATTTAGAGAAAATCAATCAGAGAATTACATAGTTGGTAAATTTAATACTAAAAATAATGTAATTAGAAAGCAAATATTAGATCAAATTAATGAAAAAGCTAGAACAATGATGACTCTTCCAAAAGGTATAAATGCTGCCTATTTTGTTGATGATACATCAAATACTCTAAATGCAAGTGCCTTTAGAATTGCCTATATTCCAAAGTTTATTCATGCAATTAACTCTATTTCTATTTCATTAACTATTTTTATCATTGTTGTATGTTTAATAATTTGTGCAATTATTATTCATCGATATGTTGCTAATATTCAAACTATTTTAGGATTGATGAGAGCTAATGGAGTTAGTTCATTAGCAATTTCTACTTCATTATTACCATTTTCTTTTATTCCAGTATTTTTTGGTGGGATTATTGGAATTATTATTGGTAATTTTTTACAAACACCAGTATTAAATTTATATAAAAGTTATTGGATGTTACCTACAGCAACATTAGGTATTAATTGAATTTCATTAATTGCTATTATTTTGATAATTTTATTTTTCTTTTCCTTAGTAATTTATGTCACATCTTGGTGAGTATTAAGAAAAAATACTGTTGATTTAATGAAAGCAAATAGTAATGATAATCCTAAATATCTATCAAGGTTTGCTAAAAGAAGATTTTCACGATTCAATATTATTACTAAATTTAGAATAGCTGTAGCTTTTAGTTCTGTTTGAAAACTTTTTGTTTTAGCATTAATGACTTCAATTTCTTTATCATCATTACTTTTTATATTAAGTATCCAAGGTAAATTTGGAACTTCAATTAGTGCAACAGCAAATAACCGCAATTATTCTTATGCTATAGATTTGTGCACACCAACAATTGAGGGTGGACAATACATTCCTGTTAATTATGATTTAGACAAATCTGATGATCAAATATTCAATTATGTTGGTGCATCTGGATTTAATCGTGCAGGAAATGATTATAGAGATAATAATTATTTACAATCTTTATATTATGGCTCTCAAGATGAAATTTCTGATATTTATGGTGCTGCACAATATAAATTTAATGTTCCTGGAATAGAGTATGATAATTTCATAAATAAGATTCCTATTCATGATGATTTAAAAATTAATATTAATGATCTAAATCATAAATATTATGTAACTACCTGGTTTTGAGATGCTAATTATAACAAAGGTATTAAAGATAATCAAGATTTTGAAGACTATATAAAATTATATTCTGATTCATTTTTACAAAATGATCATTATTTTTCTAATATATTTATTCCATATTTAGGTGATTCATTAGGTGAAAATGTTGATATTTTTTATTTAAAAAATAGATATTTAACAAAATCAATGCTTGATTATCAAGTAGGTGCAATGGGAATTGTATCTAACCCATGAGATATTGCTTCATCTTTAATGCCAGAAAACAACCGAAATCTTTGTTTACAAGCAACTAATGAATTTGCTGATTTTATTGGTAATGCTATTTATTATGAAGAAGGAGTAAGCAATATTATCTATAAGAAACTCCATGATAAACTTGCTTCAACAAAATCTATATTATCAACCAATGATCATCCTGTTTATTTAGATAAAGTTGGTAAAACATTTGTTCCAGAAAAAAAAGACAATGACCATTATATGTTTGATAAATCAAAATGTATTCCAAATGGGATGGGTTTATGTCTAAAACCTGAATTTATTCAATTATTAATTTCAGCATATAGTTTTCAACAAACTGCTCAAATAGATTACTATATAACATATTCAACAATTCCTTTAGAATCTGCTGATGAAACCTATACATATTTATCAACTAATGTTGTTGGAATACGTGGACATAATTTAAAATCTTCTGCAGTTACTTCTACTAAAGTTTATGGAATAAAAGTAAAACATGGGAATGGTAGTGATAATTCATTTGATTCAAAATATGTAAATTTATTAGATGATAAAAATAATAAATTATATTCAAAAATAGCTTGTACAACCACTTCTGGTGTATATCCAATTGTTATTAATAAATATGCACAACATTTATATGATTTGCATATAGGTGATAAAATAACAATGAAAATTAATAATAAAGCTGATCGTATCCGACATCAAATTATTTTAGATAACAATAATGGAATTGATAATGATTGGAATGACACCTATACTTTTGAAATTACTGGTATTGTTAATACATATGTAAATCAAGAATATTATATTGATCAAGATTTAGCAAACTATATTTTAAATTTAAAAACTCATTTATTAGATAATCAACAAAATAAACAGAATGATGTTGAACCACATAGTTATTATTGTTATGAAAAGGATACAGTATCTGACTGAAAAGATTTTGGTGTTTTTGGTGGAAGAGATAAAGAAGGATTGCAAACTAAAGCAACATATGTAGATTTAAAAAATTATTCAAATTCTAGATATGTTCAAAATGGAAATCTAACACCATATGGATTTAATGGTGTATTTACTAAAAATAAAGATAGTAATCCTTTACTAACTAAAGGTGTTATTTTATATTCTCCTTCAGGATTATATCCAGCAAATGATCAATTTACTTCTGATGCATCAAGAAATATTTTCTCATATGGTTCTAATGCATATTTATCAAGTATTGTTGCTTTAGATGGGAATGAGACTAATATTCCTATTTGCAATACTATTAAAGAAGCATACAATGAGTTTATTAGTGATAGAACTGCAATAAACCATAATAAATTAACTAACCAAGTTGGTGATTTAATAAATCAGATTAGGAAATATTATGGCGAACAATCTTATATGTTAGTAGTTGGATCAGTTGATGATAAATTATCATTTGAAAATGTTTATAGAACAATGTCTGAAACAATAACACAAATTTCATATTCATTAATTACTGTAGTTTTAGTAATGATAGCTATTATCATTGCTTTGATTTCAAATTTAATTATTAACGATTCAAGACGACTAGCATCAATTTTGAAATCTTTAGGTTATACAGATCGTGAAAATGCTATGTCTTTCTCTTCTATTTATATTCCAGTAATTATTATTGGTATAGGTGTTTCAGCATTACTAACATGAGGTTTAATATCAATTTATAATGCTTTTATATTTAATAGCATGTCAATATGATTAAATGCTTCCATCAAATGGTATCATTACTTCATTGGATTAGGAGTTATTATTCCAATATTTGGATTGTCAATATTGAGCGCTGTTATATCACTTAAAAAAGGACGTTTAGTTGATGATATTAAGTAAGAAGGCAGGATTATGAGAAATATAGAACATAAAATTAAATTATTAGAGCAACAATTAAAAGATTATGAACAGAAATTATTAAATATAAATCAACAGTGTGATCAAATTAATACTATTATTTCCAATAATGTTGTTGTTGACAAAAGTACTTATGGACAAAATAAATTATTGACTAAACACTTGATTTTTTTCCAAAAACAATCAATTTATTTTCATGCTAAATATTTAAAATCAAAATATGATTTATATAAATTTAATTTAATTAAAAATTCAAAAAGAAGAAAATTTGATGCTGAACAAATTTATAACTATATTCAATATATTGATAAAAACAAAGAAGAAAAAATTTTCCCATATAAATTAATATCTTTATCAATTTTAAAGCATCATTTTAGATATTTGCAAATTAAAATAAATAAACTTAATTATTTAAAAGGTATAGTATTACGAAAAAAATTATTAACAAATCAATCTACTTGACTTATTAATAATAGAATTTCAAGTCTTGAAAAAAATATCAAAGAAAAAAAAGATACTATAGAAAATTTAAAACAATTATTTGCTGATAAGTATTATGCTAATCTTGTTAGACATTTGGAAAAATCTAAGAAGGATTTTTCTCGGAAAGAAAGTAGTAAAAAGTGAAAATCTTATAAACAATCACTAAAAAATAAATATAAATCAGATATAGCCCAATGTATTAAGGATCGAAAACAAATTGATAGAGATTACAAAATTAAATTAAAACAATTTGTTAAAGATAATAATTACAAACATAATAAATCAATTTTACAAGATAAATATTTAGAAGAGAAATTCAATATTAAAAACCGTATCAAATTAATAAAGAATAATTATTGAGATTCTCACATATTGGATGACAATAAAAACATTATTGAATTAAGAAATGTTGTTAAATATTACAACAATAAAGTGCTTGCCACAAAAGCATTATATGATATCAATCTTACAATTGAAAAAGGTGAATTTATTATAATTCTTGGTCAATCTGGTTCTGGAAAAACTACATTGTTAAATATTATTTCAGGTATGGATAATGCTACTTATGGTGATGTAATTGTTGCTGGGCAAAATATAATCGATTATAATGCAAAACAATTGACATTATTTAGAAGAAAAAATATTGGTTATGTTTTTCAACAATATGGATTGTTACCTAATTTAACTGTAATTGAAAATATTCAAATAGGTCAAAATTTACAAAAAAATAAAAATAAGCGAATTGCTATTTCAGAAATTCTAGAATCTATTGCAATTAGTTCACAAAAAAATAAATATCCAAATGAATTATCAGGCGGACAACAACAAAGAGTTTCTATTGCTAGAAGTATTGCTAAAAATCCAAACATTTTATTTGGTGATGAACCCACAGGTGCTATTGATGAAGAAATGAGCAAACAAGTATTAAAATTATTTGTTGATATAAACAAGAAATATAAAACAACAGTTGTTATTGTTACTCATAACCCAATTCTTGCTGAAATTGCTAATCGAGTGATTTATGTTGCAAATGGGACAATTGCTAAAATTGTTAAAAATGAACATCCTAAATCAGTTGATGAACTAAATTGATTTGTTAAATAATAAAAAAGCTACCACACACATAAGATATATGCATAGTGCTGCTATATTTCTATCCTGACACGATTAGCAACTTATGTTGTAGTAGCAAAACTATTATATATCTTAGTTATTTGTTCAATTAATCAATTTTCTCTTAATTGGAATTATCATTATTCTTAAAAAAATTCTAATTCACCAAGGTCATCCACTAAAATCAGGATGATTTGTTTTATTAAAATTGAATTTAATTTTGTTTTTGATTAGATATTTTCTTAGTTCTGGTACACCAATTAATAAATAAAAGAAATTAGTAATTAATTGTCTTTTTTCGTATATTTTTAGATTATCAATTAAGATTTTTATATTTTTTTCATTATTACTAATTGATGTCACACTGCTTCCTTGTCGATATTTTCAATATAAAGATATTATTTTTCTAATATACAAAACCTTTTTTGAATTCATATAAGCCTCTAGATATAAAAAAGCATCTTGATAGCTTACTCCTTCTTTTAATGAATTAGTAGAATAAAATATTTTTTTGCTCATATATGTAAAATGAGGTCACATAATAGGATTAAAATAATGCAATGGATATTTTTTAATGATTATTCTTTTGAATAAAAAATGATACGTGTGTACTCGATATTTAATTCTTTTTCCATCTCATATTGAAAAACTTCCAATAATCATGTCATAGTTATTTGATTTTTTATTAATTATTTTAAAAGCATGGGGAAGAATGATATCATCAGCATCACACACTACAACATAATCATTATGAACTAATTTATTTTTTTTCACATAATTAATAACACTTCCTCAATTACCATTTGATTTAGAATAAAATTTAATATGTTTGTATTTTTTTGCATATTTAAGACATATTTTTCGAGTATCATCAGTTGAACCATCATCAATAATAATATGTTCAATTTTGTTATGATCATATTCAATTTTATTTACTGCTTCAATACACTTTTCAATATATTGACATCCATTATAAACTGGTGTAATAATTGAAAAAGATAATTTCATATGAGAATGATTATATATTTGATAATAATAATTGGTATAAGTTATTTAGTGTATTTTATATATCGTTTTGTTTTTAAATAAGCATATGTTCATAAAATTGGTTTTACTCATCAAGGGAAACCAGTAAAATCTGGATTATATTTTTTAAATTTAAATTTAATTTTATGTAGTTTTAAGTATTCTTGTAGTGCTTTCAAACCAATAACCTGATAGATAAAAGGGGTAATATTTTTTGTATTTTCATAGTATTTAAGCATTTTAATAAACATTTTTAAATTTGCTTTACTCCTTACAGATGACATAGTATTACCCGCGCGGTACTTTCAATATAAAGAAAGTTTATTTCTTATATAAAGAATGTTATTTGAATTAATAAAGGCTTGTAACATTAAAATAGTATCTTGATATGAAACTCCGCATGTCAAATCATTAACACTATAAAAAATGTTTTTTTTGATATATGTGCAATGAGTTAAAAGTAAAGGTGAGTAATAATGCATTTTTCTCTTTTTTATTAATCTCCTTCTAAAAAGAAAATAATATGGATGTACTAAAATTTTTTTGTCTTTACCATCTCATAAACAAAATGATCCAACTATCATATCATAGTTTTCATTTTTGACATTTATTAGTTTAAATGCATGAGGTAGTATTACATCATCAGCATCACACACTACAACATAATCGTTATGAACTAATTTATTTTTTTTCACATAATTAATAACACTTCCTCAATTACCATTTGATTTAGAATAAAATTTAATATGCTTGTATTTTTTTGCATATTTAAGACATATTTTTCGAGTATTATCAGTTGAACCATCATCAACAATGATATGTTCAATTTTGTTATGATCATATTCAATTTTATTTACTGATTCAATACATTTATTAATATATTGAGAGCCATTATAAACAGGAGTAATAATTGAAAAAGTGAGACTCATATTTTTATTATATTTTTATTAACATATGCGCATTTTTCTATATGTTGTTAAATAATATAATTATTCAAATGAAATCTTTGCGAATAAAAGCTTATATTACAATAGGTTTATTTTTAACTTCTATTTTAGTTTTGTTAATTTTAGCTTTTATTTACTTATATTCAAATTTAAGTATTTTTATTATTGTTTTAACATTTGCATTTATTGTAACAGTTATTTTCTCATTTGTAGTGTTTGCAAGTAAAAGACAACCAATAATTAAATTATCATGAATTTTTGCTTTTATTTGTTTTCCTATTATATCTTGTTTAGTTTTTATGTTTGTTGGTATAAGACCATATACAACAAAGAATTTATCAAATATGAATAATTTGTACAATGACTATGCTAAATATGATTTAAAAAAAGATATTGATTTAAAAAAATTTGATCCATCTTTTGCAAAGATTATTGAATATAATAAAAAAACCTCTAAAACTAACATTTGTGGTAATAATGAAATTAAAATTATTGAGGATTTTTATTCTTTATATATTGAATCAATTAAATTAATTAGATCTGCAAAGAAATGTATCAATATCCAAATGTATGCAATTAATGATGGAATTTGGTTAAGAATAATTGCTACAGAGTTATTGAAAAAGAAAAAGGAAGGAGTTAACATTAATATCATATATGATTGAGTAGGTTGTTTTAAAAGACCAATTAAGAAAATAATAAATCAATTAATGGAAGCTGGATGCAATATTGCAATTTTTAATTATCCAGGTATTATGTTTTTTAAAAGTTCAACTAATTATCGATCACATCGAAAATCAATTATTATTGATAATAATATAGCACTTTATGGTAGTAGTAATATTTCAGATGAATATTTATCAATTTCAGATAAATTAAGCTATTGACATGATCAAAATTATATAGTTAAAGGTGAAATAGTAAATAGTTTAGCTGTACATTTTTATTATGATCTTTGTACATTTTGTAATGTGGTTAATAAAAAGAAAATGACACAGAATCTTGTTAGTATTTTAAACAAACAAATGGTTGATGTTTTATCAATGTCTGATCAAGTAAAAGATAAAACATATATGCAATTAGTTTCGTCAGCTCCTGATAATGATCATAAAACAATTGAACAAATTTTAACAAATTTAATTCATTCTGCTAAGAAGTCAATATATATAGTTACACCATATCTTGTACCTACAAGAATTATTATTGAATCATTAATTTGTAGTTCAATAAGTGGTGTTGATGTAAAATTAATTGTTCCTGGTTGAAATGACAATAAAAAATTAACTATTAGATATAATGAAAAATGTTATCAAATACTATTAGAATCATTATGTTCTGTTTATGAGTACCAGGGTTTTATTCATTCTAAGTATTTAATTATTGATGATGAAATTGTTTTTACAGGAAGCAATAATTTAGATTATCGTTCATTATGAATTAATTTTGAAAATGCTATTTTGGTTCATGATCGATTATTTGCCAATCAGATGAAAGAATTATTTGAAAAAGATTTAAATTTATCAAAGAAAATTGATTTATCAGAAGTTATTACAAAAAATACACATTGAAGAAAATTTGAAGATTTATTCTTAGATATAGTTCAACCATTAATGTAATAATAATTAATTTATTTTTATAATTTATTTGAGTAAGGTCAATTGCTATATTCACATATAGAGGAAAGTCCATGCTTGCACATTCTGAGATGAATGTAGTGTTTTAGTAGAATTAACAAATAAATTCTAGTGCAGTTTTCTGCAACGGCAAAATTAATTGCTAAAATCTTAGATCATGTAATTAATTTGTAAAGTGCCACAGTGACGAATCAACAAGAAATTGTTGGGTGAAACGCGGTAAACCCCTAAAGCAAGAAACCTAAATTATGGTAAGGGAACGTAATTATTAGAATTCAATAATAATTATGACATAATTCAAAATTATGTAGATAAATAATTGACACTATTTATAGTACAGAACATGGCTTACATTACTTAAAAATATAAGAGTTCAACTCTTATATTTTTTATTTATCTATAATCTAATATGTAAATTAATATGGTCTGTTAGCTCAGCTTGGTAGAGCAGATGACTCTTAATCATCGGGTCGCGGGTTCGATCCCCTCACAGACCACCATACAATACATAAAAAATGCACAATACAAGTGATAATATACTTCATCCTCAATCATTAACTACAGAACAAGTAGCAAATTTAACTTGCAGTAATCTTAAATCTGGTCTTAATGACAATCAAGTAATTACTAATAGAAATAAATATGGTAGTAATGTATTAACTTTTAAGAAAAAAAAGAGTTTTTTTAAATTATTCTTAATGCAATTTAAAGAACCAATGATTATTATTTTATTGATTGCAACAATTATTTCAACAATTCCATTGATAGTAAATGCAATTAAGAAAAATAGTAATGATATTACTGACATTATAAATCCATTTATTATTGTTTTTATAGTTATATTTAATAGTTTACTTGGTGCATTTCAGCAAAAAAAAGCTGATTCAATAATTAATTCATTAAATAAATTAATGGTAAGTAAGATTCATGTAATCAGGAATAATAAAGATGATCTTATTCCTGGTAATGAATTAGTAGTGGGAGACATTATTTATTTAGAGGATGGCAATAATGTATGTGCTGATGCTAGGATTATTGAATCAAATTATTTAAAAGTAATTGAATCATCCTTAACAGGAGAATCAATATCGACTGATAAGCAAAGTGAATTAATAGATAATAAATCTATTTCTATTATTTCATGTAATAACATGGTCTTTGCTGGTACAACAATTACTTCAGGTATTGGTAAAGCAATAGTAACAAGTGTTGGTAATAATACAGAAATTGGTAAGATTACAAAAATTGTTAAAGAAAATGAAAAATTACCTTCACATTTTCAAACACAGATGATTAAACTTGGTAAGATATTAACAATTATTTGTGTAGCAATTTGTGTAATTGTTTGAATAGTTAAAATGATTCAATTAAGCCTTGAAAATGAAATAAATAATGTTGAAAAAATAATTGATACAATAATGATTTCTATTACACTTGCTGTTGCAGCTATACCTGAAGGCCTTCCTTTAGCTATAACCATAACTATTTCGTTCGGTGTTCAAAAATTATTAAAAGAAAAAGTTATTTGTAAAAATTTAATGTCTACTGAGAATATTGGTGCTACAACAATTATTTGTACTGATAAAACTGGTACATTAACAACTAACAAAATGAATATTGCCCAATTATATGATTTTTCAACAAATCAAATAATAGATGTTAATAAAAATACTCAATTAAGCGATATTCAATCCTTAATAATTAAATATGGTTCATTATGTAACACTTCTAATATTAAAGAAGAAAACAATGAGATTATTGAAATAGGAGATCCTACAGAAACATCAATTATTTTATGTTTAAAAAATAACTTAGGTATTTCAAAATATGAATTATTGAAAGACTATTCATTAGAAAAGATTATTCCATTTGATTCAAATAGAAAAATAATGACAACTATTTATTTACATAACAATAAACATATTGTTATTTCTAAAGGTTCATTTGAAAATTTAATTAAAAAATGTGTAATTAATCAAGATGAATTAAACAAATTAAATGTTAAATACAATGAAATGCTTAATAAAGGATTACGTTTATTATTAGTCACATATAAAGAAATTAATTCATTTAATGAAAATTCTGATTATGAGAAAAGCATGAATGTTTTAGGAATAATTGGTATTAATGACATTATTAGACCAAATATTCAAAATTCAATTTTAGAATGTAAAAAAGCAGGAATTAAGACTGTAAT
Organism: Mycoplasmataceae bacterium UBA3729; assembly: GCA_002372615.1. Lineage (GTDB taxonomy): Bacteria > Bacillota_I > Bacilli_A > Mycoplasmatales > Mycoplasmoidaceae > Malacoplasma_A. The sequence continues at coordinate 103,349 of DFHG01000009.1, forward strand.
GATTACAGGAGACAATATAGATACTGCAATTAATATTGGTAAAAATTTAGGTATTTATAATGAAAATGACATTGCATTAACTGGGGATCATTTAGATTCAATGTCTGATGATGAATATTTAAAAATTATCAAAAATGTATCTATTTATGCACGAATTACACCATTAACTAAATTAAGAATAGTTAAAACTTGACAAAAATTAAATCAAGTTGTTCTTATGACTGGTGATGGCACAAATGATGCAGCTGCTTTAAAAGCAGCAAATATTGGTTGTGCAATGGGAAGAACAGGTACTGATATAACAAAAGAAGCAGCTGATATTGTTTTAATGGATGATAATTTCAAAAGTATTACAAGTGGAATTAAACAAGGTAGAGGGATTTATAAGAATATCATAAAGGTTATAAATTTCTTAATTTCAAGTAATTTAGCAGAAATTTTGATAATTTCATTAATTGCATTTTTTGGATTTTGAAATAAAGATGTAAAATCATTTGAACCAATTCAAATACTTTGAATCAATTTGATATCAGATTCTTTACCAGCAGTTGCAATTGGTGTTGAAAAAATTGATGAATCAATTATGTTTGAAAAACCACGTAGTTTAACAAAAGGAATATTTACTAAACAACTATGGTTTAAAATTATTTTTGAAAGTTTAATGATTACAATAATTACAATAAGTTGTTATTTTATTGGATATTTTTGTAGTTCTCAATTATCAAGAAATGATAATGCTTTAACTTTTAGTTTTATTTCATTATGTTTATGTGAAATAGTTTATATTTTTAATATAAAATCACCACATTCAATTTTTAAGAAAAGTATTTTTAATAACACTATATTAAATTGTTACACTATTATTTCAATAATTTTATCTTGTCTTATTGTTTTCATTCCACAAGTGTCACACATTTTTAAATTGAATTTAAAATATGATAATGAATTAATTAATATTCTATATGTATTATTAATTTCTTTTATCGCTCCATTTCTCATAATGGAAATAGAAAAAATCTTTTTCAATAGAATAATTGTAAAAGAAAATAAAGTTAATATTAAAAATTAGTTATTGTCAATATAATCTTGCAATATATATTGTGCTGCAACTTTATCCTTTATTTTTTTAATTTGACTACTTTTCAATAGTGCATTTTCTTTCAATAATTCAATTGAATGTTTTGTTGATAATCTTTCATCTCAAAGAATTACATTAATTTTTAAATTATCTTCCAATAGTTTTTTAAATTGTTCTACTAATTGGCTACTTTTAGAAATAGAACCATTCATATTTAATGGATATCCTAACACAATAAATTTGATTTCATATTGACTAATTAATTTTTTAATTTGGCAAATTACATAAAGATAATTATTTTTAGGAAATTTAATATTTTTCCATGGTGTAGCTATTTTAATTTTTTCATCAGCTATGGATAAACCTATAATCTTTGTACCAAAATCAATTCCGAGAATATACATTAATGTTTTTGTTCCTTATTTCATTGATTATATTGACTATCATTATCAGATAACTTATTGATATCTTGATCATTAATTATTTGGCCATTTTTCTGTTTTGTAAGTAGATCAATTACATTTAATAAACGGTTATATTCATGCTTAATTGTTTTTAATTTTTTTAATATATCATGGATACGCTGTTTAATTTTATTTGGATCAATATAAGAATCATTTAATATATTTTGCTCAAATTCAACATTTAATTGTTTGTAATATTTATAAGCTTCATCATAATCACTATTTTTATTTATTTGATTCATAAAAATCTGATTTATTTCATAATTAAGTTGATCTTTAGTAAATTCATTATCATTTAGAAATATTTTTTCTAAAATTTTAAAAATAATACCAAGTGATTTATGAGGTACGAATCTAAATGATACTTCATTAATAAATAAGTTATAAGTTGAAGGAACATTTAATATTTGTATCAATGCTTCTTGAGCAAGTTGGATGTATTGGTGCTTAGTTTTAGTAAGTTTAATATTTATATTATTTACTTGATCATCATTGATTATTTCATTTTTTATCAGTTCCAAATTTTTGTAAAAATTATCTTCATGAACATTTCTTACAACTTTCTTTTTTTGCGGAAATTGTTGATTATTAAATATTCTTTTGTATTCATTTTCATATTCATCATTGATATCAGTAAATTCAAATCCTGTTAAATTAGCTATTTCTTTTAAATATTTTGTTTTTTGTAATTGGTTATTACTACGTTGGACAATGTATTTAATCAAATTTTTTACAATATTAATTTTTGAATTACCATAAACTTTATTTTTTAAATAAAATCTAATAATAAATAAAATGTAATCAATTCTATTTTCAATTAATTGTTTGATAGCGATATTATTATGATTTTGAATTATTTCATCTACATCTTTTTCTTTAAGGCTTGCATAATCGATTATGGAAACATTAAATCCATTTTCAAATAATAATCCACCAATAGAAGCACATGCGTGCTGACCAGCAAGATCATTATCGAAAGATAAAATAATATCATCCAATTCTCCTAAAGAATGAAGTAATACTAAAGTTTTTTCAGTCATTGCAGTTCCCATTGTAGCAACACAATTTTCATACCCGGCTTTATAATAGGCTATACAATCCATAAAACCTTCAACAATGATCAATTCCTTTAAATTATTAATTTTTTTGATGTTGTTTAAGTTGTATAAAATATTACCTTTATTAAATATTTCAGTTTCTCGTGTATTTGAATATTTACTTTTACCTTTATTAGTTCAGTCTCTACCAGAAAAAGCTACTAATTGATTATTTTCATTATAAATAGGAAAAGTTATCCTATTTATTAAAAAAGGTATAAAGCCTGATTTATCATTTTCACTTATTAATCCTGCATCAAACAATTCTTGAGTATTAAAATATTTATCTTTTGATAATGATGAACCAAAACATTCATCTTTATTTGTTAACCAATCAATTAATAAATGATCACTATCAATTGCATAACCTATTCCAAATTTTTTAATAATTTCATCTGTTAGATTTCTCTTATATAAGTATTCCTTTATATTTTTGTTTTCATCATTATATAAAACACCAGTAAAAAACTCATTTGCTCTCTCATTAGCTAAAATTAATCTTTTTTGGTGGTCAGATAAATTTTCTTTATATGATTTGCTATCTAAATTTTCTAATTGATTAATATTGTTATAACCGATTAATTTAGCAACCTTAACAACAGCTTCAAAGTAATTTATACCTTCTTTTTTAGATACAAAGCTAAAAACATCACCTTTTGCACCACAAACAAAACATTTTCATATCTTTTTTTTAGGTGAAACTGATAAGGAAGGATGTTGATCATCATGAAATGGACAAAGTCCAAAGAAACTACTTCCTCTTTTTTGTAATTTAATGTAATTAGAGATTACTTGAACTATATCAGCTGATTCTCTTACATCGCTAATTAAATCAATTTTTGAAACAATATTCTTCATATCTACTTATTAGTATTTTTTTCTAGATATTTAAATAAATCATTTATTTTGATTCTTTCTTGTTTCATAGTATCACGATTTCTAATTGTTATACTATCATCTTTTAAAGAATCATAATCAATAGTTATACAAAAATACGTTCCAATAGCATCTTGTCTTCTATATCTTTTTCCTATTGAGCCAGATGTATCAAAAGTAGCACTAATTTTTTTATTAATAATTGTCTTGTAAATTTCATATGCATTTTCATTTAATTTATTTACTAAAGGCAATACAGCAACTTTATATGGTGATAATTCATAAGGAAAATGAAAAATTGTTCTTATTTCATTATTTTCCAATTTTTCTTCTTCAAATTTATCACAACAAATAGCATAGAATAATCGTTCTACTCCAACTGATGGTTCAATAATATGTGGAATAATTTTTTGATTAGTATTTTCATCAATATATCAAATATTGCTCTTGGAATATTGTTTGTGACAAGTTAAATCAAAATCACCACGATTTGCTAATCCTCATAATTCAGCAAATCCATGTGGGTAATTATATTGAACATCAATAGTGTTTTTTGAATAATGTGATAAATCTTCTTTTGGATGTTTAAAGAATTTAATATTTTTTTCATTAAATTTCATTTTGTTAAAAATAAAATCTTTAATTTTTTCTAATTGTTCATTAAATATTTTTTCTGATTGATTAGGAAAAGTAAAATATTCACATTCCATTTGTTCAAATTCACGTGTACGGAAAATAAAATTTCCTGGTGTAATTTCATTTCTAAAAGCTTTTCCTATTTGGCAAATACAGAAAGGTAATTTCATTCTATTTGATCTTTGAGCATTCATAAAATTAATAAATATACCTTGAGCTGTTTCAGGACGTAAATATACTTCGTGACTACCATCTTCTATTACACCTTGATAAGTTTTGAACATTAAATTAAAGTTTCTAATTGATGTTCAATTATTTTTTCCACAAATAGGACATTTAATTTTGTTTTTTGTGATAACTTCTTCTATTTCTTTAAATGTGGCTGTTTCATTAATTTTAATACCAGTCTGCTTTTCAATTAATTCATCTGCTCTAAAACGATTATGACATTCTTTGCAATCAATTAATGGATCAGAAAATTTAGATAAGTGTCCACTAGCTTTCCATACTGTTGGATTTAAGATAATGCTACTATCCAAACCAATTGAATTAGGTTGCATAGTAACATATTCATCTCATCATAATTTTTTAATATTTTGTTTTAATAATACTCCAACAGGTCCATAATCTCATGCATTTGCCATTCCACCATAAATTTCTGAAGATGGGAAAACAAAACCATAAGTTTTTAAATGATTAACAATTTTGTCTTGAATTAATTTATCCATATTTTAAGTTATTTTAATATATTATTGTTTACAATATATTATTGTTTACAAATAATATATAGTTCTTTATATTTTGATTTGTTTTATATATACAGTGAATAATCACTAAAAAATTTAGAAATAATAAGTTAAATATTAATTGCTATTAAAGTAAGTTGTATAATTTAGTTAAGTTAAGCAAACATTACATAACTTAACTCTTTTAAATTTAAATTTAAAAATAAATGCAGATGTAATTTAGTGGTAGAATATTGCCTTCCCAAGGCAAGTATGTGGGTTCGATTCCCATCATCTGCTCCATAAAAAAATGTGATTATGAATGAGAAATTTACTATTTCTTTACTCTAATATTTTTTAATCTTACTTGTGCATCTATATCATATTCTTTATTTTTAAGTCAATGACATATTTTTTTGTTGCAAAAATTGTTTACTTTTTTACATTTGATATTTTTGCACTTATTTCTAAATTTTAGGAATTTAGGGAATTGCATTAAATCATCACATGTAATTTTTGTTGGGTTATTAGATAATAATTTCAATCCTAAATCTTCAATTTTATAAATTCCTCTATTAATAGAAGAAATTAAACCAGATTGTTTCAAGTATTCTAATACCCATGATAGTCTACAAATATAAACCAATTTTCCAGATTTTAATAATCTTCAGATTTCATTCTTTATTTAGACAATCACAATTTTTTGAAAAATGTTCAATTATTTCCTTTTTGTCTTTACTTTTCCCATCGCTTAATAATTTAAGAATTAGCAACATATATCAATTTCATTTTGGTTGTTCCATAAAAATCCTCCATATATATGGACAATTTTTGTAAAAAAATGTATGTGAAGCAATAACAAAATAAGTCAATTTTATGATATCAACTTATAATCTTTATTTATGGTGCATTTTAGACTACATAATAATGATACCAAACCAAAACAAACTATTATATCTACTTTTTTTCAATTTTGTTTTAGACTACATAATAATGATACCAAACCAAAACCACAATTATCTAACAAAATTCTAACAACATGTTTTAGACTACATAATAATGATACCAAACCAAAACCATATGTTAATTCAACTATATTGTCAAATAGTTTTAGACTACATAATAATGATACCAAACCAAAACCTGCATCTATTACTTGATTCTCTGCTAAAAGTTTTAGACTACATAATAATGATACCAAACCAAAACTATCTTTGCTTGATATGGAGCAAGAAAGCTGTTTTAGACTACATAATAATGATACCAAACCAAAACTGGGAAGAAATTAAAATAAATAATTATAACGTTTTAGACTACATAATAATGATACCAAACCAAAACATGAAAGGTTACAAAATGAAAAAAATTAAAGTTTTAGACTACATAATAATGATACCAAACCAAAACAAACATATTGAACATAGGATATTAGAAACAGTTTTAGACTACATAATAATGATACCAAACCAAAACTTAAATAATGGGGTTTTATGTTTAATTTTTGTTTTAGACTACATAATAATGATACCAAACCAAAACGTATTACAGCATATATTCTATTTTTAATTAGTTTTAGACTACATAATAATGATACCAAACCAAAACATGAAAGGTTAAAAATAAAAAATGAAAATTAGTTTTAGACTACATAATAATGATACCAAACCAAAACATGAAAGGTTAAAAAATAAAAAATGAAAATGTTTTAGACTACATAATAATGATACCAAACCAAAACAAGATATTATAGCTATTTTTCAATTTTTCAGTTTTAGACTACATAATAATGATACCAAACCAAAACGTCAATTTGAAAAAAAATTAAATTTTTTTAATTTTTGAGAAAAGTTGTAATGAAAATACTGAATTTGGTTCATTGATAAATTCATTAAATCGTTGGTTGTCAATTTCATATGCAATATCATGCTCTAAATGTTTAAATAATATTTCTGAATCGAGAAATTCAGTAAAATTATTATTATTTTTAACATTGACAACAAGTTCAATTTGATTCTTATTAATCAATAATTTTCTAAAATCATTAGTCAAAATTATAAAGTTATGTTCATTTAAATATTTATAAAGGAAGTCAAGTTTTATTCAAGAAATGTCATCTAAAATAAATACTTTTGAATTCTTTAAATGCTCAATAATTATTTTTAATGATTTTTCATCAATAAATTTATCATCTAAAATCTCGAATATTAATTGAATAAGTTTTGATTTTTCACCATCATTTTGTGTTAATAAATCAAAATCAACTTTCTGATTAATTTTATTGATAATATCATTGACTATATTTGAATTTATTATATTTTCATTACCGATGTATTCATTGAGCAACTCAGTCAAAAATGATTTTTTAGTGAAGTTAATAAATTCACTAATTTTAGTCAATTCTGAAATGTAGATGATATCATCTTGTTTATATTTTTTATCATTTATTTGTATGTTGCAATTATAAAATCACGCTTTATACAATTTTCTGGTGTTATCACAGTTGATTATTTTTAATCCTTCAAATTCTAATTCATAATTTTTTGTTTCATTTATAATTTTTATCATTTTAAATTTTTATATACCTTTCTGCATTGTTATAAATTTCATTAATTTTTTTATGCCCAAGAATCATATACATATCTAAATACTGCTTTTCAGTTATTTGGATCATTCTAATGTTTCCATTTTCAGGAATATATTTTTTTAATTTTTTGACTTCATTTTCAATTTTTATTTGTCCATTTATAGGTTTTGTATAGACAGAAAATTGTATCATTATATATCCGTTTTTTAATAAAGCATGTCTAAAAATACGATACTCTTTTCTTTCATAAGCATCAATTGTTGGTAAATCAAATAATAGTAATATTCTCATAGATCTATATAGATTCATAATCTAATGTTATTGTTGGTAATTTTGATTGATTCACAATTGCATCAACAAAAATATCAATTCCATTATTAACAAATTGTTTTTTATTATCAACAAGTATTTTATTGTTAAATGATTTAATTAATTGTTCTTTATGTGAATATAAATCAATAATTTTTGTTTTATATATTTTGAATACTTCATAGTCTATAACTATCCGAAAAGGCTCCATTAAATCAGACGCTAATGCAAAATAATTATGGAATGATTTATGAAAAATTGATATTCTTGGGTCCAATCCCTTCTTAATTATTGACCTTGTTACATATCCTCTTAAAATGGTATATCCATAATTTAATAAAACATTATAATAATCATCTTGATGTCTAGTGAATTTTAACCCAAAAAGTGCATGTCAATATATTTTTGATGCATGGCCCTCTCGGTTAGAGATATCATATGGTTTGATATCTTTCAACATTTCTAATAACTGATCATAATTACTGGAATTTTGGATATTTTTAAGTAGACTAATTTGGTTAAAGATTTTTTGTTTAATTATTGTTTGCCAGGTAATCGATTTGTATTCATAATTTCAATGTAATTGTTTATCAATTACCTTTAAAGTATTTCAATTCCCTATAATTGGTAAAATATACGATTGAGGTAATTGATTTTTGTCACAAACAATAACTAATGTATTATTTCTAGTTAAAGCATTAATTAATTGTGTGGTAATATTTAGTTTGTAATTATTTAACAATAAAACATCGATGTCATTTATCGGAATAATAATTTTAGTTTTATCATTTTTAATCACTATATTATCTAGAAATAAATTAATTTTATCTGCATTTTCTATTTCAATAATTTTTCAACTCATTTTATTTATCCTTTTTTATAAAATAAAAAACTCCCAACACCAATAATGGTTGTTGGGAGCGGTTTCGACTTTAAGTCTTATCTCGACTTAGTATCATTATTATGTAGTCTAGCTTCAAATATAGAAGCATAATTATTATAAATATTTAAGTATTTAGTTAAATTTTTTTATCTATTATATATTGTAATTAATTTATCTCAATCATCAAAACCATATCTATTATAAATTCGTCCAAGAGGATCTATTTGTGCAATGTCAAAATCAGTAGTAAGTGGATTAATTGTTAGAAGATATCGAATTGGAGGTTTATTATTTTTTAAAATTTGATGTTTTGCATTAATAGCATTTAATCATTTAAGTTCAAATTTATTTTGGCTTGGAATACCGCCACAAATATAGAAAATATCATTATTTTTTTTATTAATTAAAATTGTTCCACGATATATATTGATATACTTATTTTTTTCATCAATATTTTCAAATGATAATTTATCATATAATTTCTCATCATCTATTTTAAGGTAGGTATTGTTATATTTTGTTATGTTTTTGACAACCTTAGCATTTATTGGGAAAATAATAAATTTATTTTTATTGTTTTTATAAATTCTTCAATAAAGACAATTTAATGATTTTATAATTGCTTTATTATTATGGCATGGCAAGATAATTTTTTCAGATTCTATTTTGTTTATTAAACGTAATTTTTTTATCTTTTGATTTTCAATTTGAATAAATTTGGGATGATCAATTTTATATTCATTAATCATATAAGAAATAAATGGATTATTATCTAATGAATCAGTATTTTTATCCATTTTATTTGTTTGAGAATAATTGAGATAAATGTTTTTTAATTTTTCAAACAAACAATAATCATATTTTTTTATTAATAATTTACATGTTTTTTTTGAATTTTCATCTGAAAAGTACTTATTAAGAGTACTTGTTTTTTCTTTAATAAGATCTAATTGTGAATAATATATTTTTTGTTTATCATTGTACGAATATATTGTTTCATCACTAAGAGCGACATTATTTTTTGATATTATTCCTCTAGAAAAATGAACTCTATTTTTAAATGAATCATTTGTATCATTATATTTTGATAGTTCTTTACTAAAATCATTTATTTGTTGCATATCATATAATTGATCAAGATTTACAATTTCGCCAGTCATTTTATTGATCATTTTGTGTGTATCTTTATCGATAACAATATTATTATTGCTAGACATACATTTCATGTGATAGTAATTTAACATTTGGTTTATTTTACTATTCATTCCTAAAAAACAAATAATGGAAGCATCAATAGCATGATGACAATATAGATCTCTATCTTTTGGTAGTAATGTTTTTTTATTTTGATGCTTATCGATAAATAAGTTGTAACGGGCAAAAGTTGTGATAGCTCCCCTCACCACTTTAATTTTTACATTTTTATAGTTGTTGTTATTGTCAAAAAAATTTTTAAATTGTTGTAAAATCAATGCTGCTATGTATCTTGTATCAGCTAAGTTTCGACCTATAAAATGAAAGATATCATCAAGTGGATTTTTTTCATATAATAAATTCTTCATTTTTTCTTCATTTATTAGTTTTTTTGAATACAAATCATTAACATTTTTTTTAAAATTGTTGTAACGATTTGATTTTGATAACCATAAATATGGTGTTAAATTATTTTTATTAGAATTGTTAATAGATTTTGTTAGAACTTTATTATTTATTGAATTATCATGTGAAATTGATCATGGAATAATGTGATCTTCATCTAAATTTTTACCTGTTATAACATCATTAAAATTAATTATTTGATTATCATAAATGTCTTTCTTTTCTTGCTGATACCATAATTTTAATCGATTTTTTTGTTTGATAGATAATTTTTCATAATTTACACTAGTTTCATTACCAATTGCTTTTAATATTAAATCTTTATTTTCTTTATTTAATTTATCAATTTTCTTTTTTTGTTCATGAGAGTTTTTATCACGAGGTAATTCAATAATAATATTGTCAATGTCATATTTTTTTCTATAAACTTTCAATATTTTATTAAAAACTAAAATTGTCTGATTAAATGCCCTTCTGACTGTTGGAGACAATATTTCATTATCAAACATACCATGTTTTAAATATTTACTAATATTTTCAGTAGTGTTTGAATTTGGTTCAATTTTATTTTTAATAATATCAATGTAAAATTGTTGTTGATTTATTGATTTATCTAAATGTTTAATACAATATTCTATAAATTCAAACATTGCTTTTGTTGATAATGAATGTGATGAAGATAATCCATTCATTTTTTTGATAATCTTCTCATTTTCATCTTTTGATAATTTTTTTAATTCATCCCTATTAGATAAAATCTCAATTCTTTTAATAATATCATGTTCGCTTGCTAGTTCTTTAAATAAATCATCACATTCTTTCAAAAAATTGACATTTAAAGCATTCAAATTATTATTGTTAAAATTTTTGTTATATTTTCTTAAATATCTTCCCAAAATATAATAGTTTTCTAATTTGGTAAAAATAACTTTATCTTTACCTTCAGTTCGGCAACCACATATATCTTCACATTTATATTTGTTATCAATATTCTCCTCATTCAAAATATTGCAAATTAATTTTCGTGATAAATAAACAGATTTATCTGAAAAAAATGAATCCGATAATTTACAAAATATTTTATGTTTTACTTTTTCTGATAACTTTTTATCATTGTCATTAAGAAGATAAATATTATTAATATCATTAAATAAATTAAATACTTCAGCACAAGGTGAATTTTTTAATCCTCTATTTTCATTTTTGTATCACGTGCATTTCCCAATGGTACGATCTCATAAATTTTTATATCCGTTATTAGTAATTTCCCATTTACAAGTATTTTTATTATATTGTCATTGATATAAGCCATATTTGGTTGGTGATTTTTCTGAACCAGGACCTTTATTAAATTCTCTAGTTCTTTTAAAAATTTCTAAATATTTATCTATAAATTCATTGTCACATTCTTGTGTTTCAAGTGCTTTCTTGATCTCATTTTGCCAATGAATATTTAAAAAAATTTCATCATTAATATTTCTGTATGTAAAATATTTATTTTTTTTAAAAAATTCTACCATTTGGATTGATGGATAAGTATTATTTTTATTTATTTTTATTTTTCCTTCTTTAAGATCACTTTCAGTTAAATTGAAAGATCCACGATGATGAATATAATGAAATAGTATAAAAATTAATTCTTCTTTAGTTATCTTATTGGTTAAGGCTTTTTGTTTTAATTGAGCTGGATGATCAAATCCATATTTTGTAATGTCAAAATTTTCAATAATATTTTGTATTTCACATTCACTTCCAAAATTATTTTCAACAAGGAATGATATTAAATCATGTTTTCTTAACTTAGTTCTCCTAATTTGTCTACGTATTGATCTTGCTGTCCGTCTTTTTTCATTACCTAGAGTTCCATCATTTGGGTTAGCTGGATCATCAAAAAGTCTTACACCCATATCAATAATTTTGTAATTATTATCAATAATACTTCATCCGACTGATGTTACACCAATATCCAAACCAATATTAATTTTATTAGACATAATACTTTCCCTTACAATGCATTCTTTATTTATGGTGCTCAAGGAGGGACTTGAACCCTCAAGGTATCACTACCGGTAGATTTTGAGTCTACTATGTTTGCCATTTCATCACTCGAGCAAATGCTAAATTATTATATTAAAAATAAAATATTAGTTTGTTATATACAATTAGATAAAATGAAACAAATTAAATTAAATAATAAGCTCAAATTAATTGCATCAGAATCTGTAGGTATAGGTCATCCTGATAAAATTTGTGATCAAATTGCAGATCATGTTTTAGAAAACATTCTTAAACAAGATCCAAATAGCCATGTTGCATGTGAAGTTTTTGCATGTAATCATTTAATCATTATTGGTGGAGAAATCACCACTAAAGGATATATAGATATTACTCAATGTGTTTGAGATATATTATTACCATTAGGTTATAATGAGAATGATTTTACTATTCTTTCAAATATTAATAAACAATCAGAAGAAATTGCTGCACATGTTAACAAAAAAAATAATAAATTAGGTGCAGGTGATATTGGTGTAGTATATGGTTATGCTACTAATGAAACACCTGATTATTTACCATTACCATATGTGATTGCTTCTAAAATTATTTATGAAATTAATAAACAAACATTTGCAAAAAAATTACCTGGAGCTAATTTTGATTCAAAATGTCAAGTAGTTAGTTTTTATGATCACAATGATCATCCTATTGGAATTGATAAAATAATTATTTCTCTTCAACATAAAAATGATGCTGATTTAAAAAAATTATTTCATAAAATTAGAACACAAATTATTGACAAAATAGTTAAATCTTACAATATGAATACTGATTATGAATTAGTTTTTAATAATGACGGTAGTTTTGTTATAGGTGGACCATTCGGGGATACTGGTTTAACTGGAAGAAAGATCATGGTTGATACTTATGGTACAATTGGTAGACACGGTGGTGGAGCTTTTAGTGGAAAAGATTACACTAAAGTTGATCGAACTTATGCTTATTTTGCTAGATATATTGCTAAAAATTTAGTAGCTGCTAAATATGCAGATAAGATGGAAATTCAATTTTCATTTAATATTGGTAGTGAATTACCTATTTCTCTTGCAGTAAATTGTTTTGGTACAAACAAAATTTCATTAGATAAGATTTATGAAATAATTAGAAATAAATTTGATTTAAGTTTAACTAATATTGTTAAAAAGTTTCAAATGACTAAACTTGAATATAGTAAATTCTCAGTTTATGGACATTTTACTGAATTTTACAGTAAAAAACCTTGAGAAAAATTAGATGCTTTTAATTAAATAATAATGTTTTTCTACACCTTCAATATATCAAATATGAATATATAGGAGGAAAAATGTATAAGATTAAACAACAAAAGCTTGATATTAAGAATATTCTTAATACATGTAAGTTGTATGAACTTAAATTAAAAGCTTGTTCTTTACATACTTCAACAAAGATTAGAAAAGAAATTAAAAAATATCAAACTTATATTGATGTAGTAAACAGTATATTTACTTATTTAGGTGATTCAACTACAACATTGATTAAGAAAAGTTTAACTAATGAATGCGACTATAATAGTTGTTCATATTCAAAATCAAGTTATTATATTCATTTAAAAAGAGCATATACACAGTTTTTAGATATATACAACCAAATTGGATGATAGTAGTTAATCAATTAAATACAAGCACTCCTTATTATCTAAAGAAATTACCACAAAATTTGGTTAATAATAACAAATATGTTTACTATAGTGGTATAGAAGGTGATATTGACATAATCAATGAGTGCTGGTATTTTAAATACTCAATATTTCTTAACAATAATTTTGAGTTACCATCTAATTGTTTAAATGCTAATTTAGTTGCTCCTTTTGTAAATGTTTCTAATTTAACTTTAACTAAAATTTCTTCTCCTACCTTTCCTGATTATGTGATAGATAAATCAACATGTAGTGAATACTTATTGCAGTTTTCAATTGATACATCTTCAAGTAAATTCTTTGATACATTATTTATTGATTACATTTTAAATTTTTCCTTATATTTTGATATAGATTCAGAAATTTTAAATTCTGCTAAATTAGGTAATAATCCACTTGAAATAGATGAGTTTATAAATGAATTTAATAGTTTAGTTTCTAATACTAAAATTTCTTATACAAATTATCATTTAGATGATAATGAAGGTTGTGTTGACATTATCAACAGTTATCATGTTAGTAATAATTCATATAGTGCTAATAATAAGAAAATAATTTATTATGCATTTAACAATAACACTATTAATTTAACAAGTCAAATTAATGAATTATGTACTATCGAAATTGATGGGAATTTTTATATAAAACAATACAAAATTGAAATGAATTATTCAGTTAATAATAAAACAATTAAAACATTAACAACAAATTTAAATGAAATGATAATATGTAAAGATAAATATCAATTATCATATCCATTTGAAACAACATATGATTACACAAAAGATGAGGTAATTAATATTATTGGTGATAATTGTGGTTTCTTTATTCCATTTGATGCTATCGGTTATTACACAATTACTTTATTAATTTTTACCAATAATACTTTCATTACAATTAAATTAACTAAATCATTTAATTTTGTTGAAAAAAATATAGGTAACTACATTATTTGTTCGCAATATTGAATTGATAATTTAGATTATTTTAAGAGGTATAAAATTTAATGAAAAATAAAAAGCTTAATACGATATTGATTAGCAGTTCTTTATCAGTTGTTTTATTGTCATCAATAACACTTGTTGCATTAAATACAATTATTAATAATAATTACTCACCTATTGAGAAAAAACCACTTAATAGAGGAAGTAATTATGAACACTATAAAATTAGTTCATATTTTGAAACAAATGAAAACATTAGAGAAATTTTGAAAAGTGATTTTAGAAATGGCAAATACATTATATGCATCAATGAAGACAATTTCATTAATTTTTTAAAAAGAAATTTTATTAATATTCTTCGGAAGATTGGAAAATTTAAACCAAATGCTGATGAATATGAAACAACATTTAATTATCGATTGAGCAGAGATAATCAGTCAATATTAATAGATGTTGTTTGGAATTTACCAAATAAAAAATATTATTTTTATGATCAATTTGAATTAAAGGCAATTAATTAAAACATTTTTTAAAAATATCAAATGCATTAATAATGGCATCATCCATATCAAAGTATTTATATTCAGCTAATCTACCAAGAAGTTTGAAATTTTTATATTTATTAAGAAACAATTTATATCTATTTAGGATAGCATCATTTTTTTTATTATTAATTGGATAAAATTTAATATTGAATTTTTTATCATTTGGATCATATGCACCTGGATATTCTTTAGATATAGTTGTATATACACTTATTCGATTTAAGAATTTCTTGTATTCGGTTATTCTTGTCATTGATTTATCTTGTGGATAATTAATTACTGGTCTATCTTGAAAAGAGGCACATTTAATATTTTTAAATTTGATATTTAAACTTCGATATGGTAGTTTACCAAATTTATAATTAAGCAATTCATCAACAGAACCACAATAAAAAATAAGATTATTGTTTATTTTGTTATTTACATAAATTTTGTTATTTAAAAATTTGATTTTATGTTTAGCATTAATATGCACTGTAATATTTTTGTGATTTAAAATATTTTTTATTAATGAAGTGTATCCTTCTTTTGGAATAAATTGATATTTGTCATTTGGGAAATATGTATCTTTATAAGATAAAACTATTTTAATACGATTAATTACATTCTTATCTATTTTATCAATGGTGATTCCTCACATTTTTGATGTGTAATTAGCATAAACATTTTTAAATAAAAAATCATAGAGTAATTTTAAATATTTATCATTGATTTGTTTATTCAATTCATATAAAGTAATATCTGTTTGATGAGGGAATTTATCCTTTAATTTATTAATAATAATTTTGCTTATTTTAATTCCAAATATTATCTTAATACTATTGAAATTAATTGGTAATGGAAATACTTTCTTCTCTCCATTATATTTGGTACAACATTTAACTCTATGGATAAAATTATTTATTTTGGTGTATTTCTTACAAAAGTTATAAACTTCATCATTATTTGTATGAAAAATATGTGGTCCAAATTCATGTATGTAAATATTATGTTTATTTAAAAAATCAAAACAGTTGCCGCCAATATTTTTTTTCTTTTCGTATACATTAACAATATATCCTTTTTCAGCACATAAACGGGCTAATGTACTTCCTGAAATTCCTGCTCCATATATATCAATGAATTTGTTGTTTAATGTATTCATAATATAGAAAATGATTATATATCGACATAATAAATAACTAGTATTATTTTGATTTTTAAGATTTATTTAATTTCTCTGCTTTCAAAATAACTAATGAAGATGGTTGTTTAATATCTTTTTTAACACTAAATAAATACATTTCATTTTCTTTTATAATGTCAGCAAATTTAGTATATGAAAATGAAAAAGAAACACATCTGAAAGTTTTGGTTTCATCTTGTAGTGTTATGAATGCCATTAAATTATTCTTTTTATCTTTAAATTCTTTTAATCTTGAAACGTAAGCAATTGTGTGGAAATATTTATCTTTTTTGTCATTATCAATTTCTTGTAAAGATAATATCATTGGTTCAAACTTGTTAAGTTCTTTTCTAATTTTAGTAATTTCATATTCACCCAAATAAATATTTAGTAATTCATATTCATCATGTGCTATTTTATCTAAATCAGTTTTGTTTGGCTTATTATTATTAATTTCTATGTGAGTAATTAATTTTCCTTCATTTGTGATATTATCAACATTTTTAAATATTTCATTAATGTTATTTATTAATCAAAAACGATCATGGTTTTCATTTAATTTATCAAAACTACCAGCTTTAATTAATAGGTTAATAGTAGATAAACCTATTCCATTATTTTTAAGAGATTTAATGCATGATAATAGATTGGTAAATCTTTTGTTTGGCATTTTTTCACGAATTTTTAATAAATCTTCACACGTTGTGTTACCAATGCCTTTTATTGTTGAAAAACCTATAATGATCAATTTTTTATCATAAATTCTAAATGAATTGAATGATAAGTTTATATCAGGATGACAAATATCACAACCATTGTTCTTTAATTCATTTATATATGCTGTAAATTTATCATCAGCCACACTTGTATTAGATAAAAGTGTTAAATAAAATTCTATAGGATAATAATGTGCTAGATATGCCATCCAATAACTTATGTATGAATAAGCTAATGAATGTGAATGGTTGAAGCCATAATTAGCAAATTCAAAAATATAATCAAATATTTTTTCAACTATTTCTTTATCATATCCATTACTGATTCCACCATTAATAAAATTTTTCTTTAAATTTAGTAATTCATTTTCATTCTTTTTAGAAATTGCCCTTCTGAACAAATCAGCTTTGGCTAAAGAAAAATTAGCAATTTTTTGAACAATTTGGATCACTTGTTCTTGATAAATAATTACATTGTATGTGTATTGAAGAATGGTCTTAATTTCATCATTTAGATATTTAATATTTTCTGGTCCGTTTCTATTTGTTAAATACATGTTAATATTCTTTTGAGGTCCTGGTCTAAATAATGCAGAGCAAATAGAAATATCTTCAATATTTTTTGGTTTTACTTTAGTTATTAAATTAGTCATTCCTGCTGATTCCAATTGGAATATACCTAATGTTTTTCCTTTACTAATATCATCATAGATATTGCAGTCATTAATAGAGAGATTATATAGATCAATTTTTTTAGAATGATTCTTTTCTATGAGTTGGATGCACTGATTTAAAATGGTTAGATTTACAAGACCAAGAATATCTATTTTGTTTAGACCAAATATTTCTAAATATTCCATTGAAAATTGTGTACAAATATTATTAGTATTAGCAGTTTGAATAGGAATTATTTCATATAAATTTTCATTAGATAAAACTATTCCAGCAGCATGTAAACCGATTTGTCTAGGAAAATTATTAATTCTTTTAGCAATATTAAATAATTGTTTATATTCTTCTATGTAATCATTTATTTTTTTGTTATATGTTTCATTTTCACCATAAATAAATTCATCATCAATTAATTTACAAATTGAATTAATGATGGTTTTATTCATATTAAGAATTCTTCCAACATCTCTAATAGCCATTTTTGCTTTAATTCGTTGGAAAATAACAATGTTAGCAACATGATTAGGACCATATTTATTGATTAAATATTCAATTATTTCATTTCTCCTATCATCCATGAAATCAACATCGATATCTGGCATTGCTACTCTTTCAACATTTAAAAATCTTTCAAAAATAAGATTATTTTTAATTGGATCAATTGTAGTAATATTCAAAAGATATGATACTAAACTACCTGCAGCACTTCCTCTACCTGGTCCTACCAATATTCCATTTTGTTTAGCAAATTGAATATAATCTTGCACAATTAAAAAATAATCATTAAATCCCATTTTGTCAATTGTTGATAATTCGTTTTTTAATCTTAATATATATTGATTTGGGATGTTATTATCATTACCAAATAATTTTCTAAGAGAATTAACACATAATGTTTGCAATAAAATTCTACTATCTTTGCCACTAGCAAATTTTGGCATACAATTTTTGTGAGAAAATTCAATTTTTCATTTGCAATTATTTAATACATTCTCTAAATTTCTAATACTTTCTTGTGAATAATAATTTTTAATTTCCTCCGAAGATAAACAATAATTATTTTCATATCTATCATCATTTTTATATTCATTTAATAATACATCATTTTTAATTGCTAATAATGATTTAAAAATTAGAATATCTTCTTTTTTTTGAAATAAACATAACCTAGCGGCTATTGGATTATCTTTACTTTGATTAAGACTATAACATTCAATATTTTTAATATTAATATAAGCTAGATCTTTTATATCTTCAGTAATGAAAATTAATCCATTAATGTAATCATTAAGTTCAAATGGTTTGTTAGTCATTACAAATGATGAAATCTTTATTAATGATTTATAACCAACATTATCTTTTGCAATCAAAAATATGTTAATATTTTTATAAACAATGTTTAATCCAATAATAGGAATTAAATTATTTTTAATTGCTTTTGTATAGAATTCAATTGCTCCATACATATTGTTAAAATCAGTTAAGCAGACATATTTTTGATTATTTTTGATAGCATAATCAATTATGTCATCTATTGACATAGTTGAATTTAATAAAGTGAAATATGAATAGTTTAAAAGATTAACAAGCATTTTATTTATGAGTATATTAAAAAATATGAATAATTAATTTAACAGTTATAGTGGTTATTTAATTACATAGTTAATAGTAATTTACAAACTAATTAGAATGAATACAAAAAAATAAACGAGACGCTATTTTTTAGCTTTTATAGCTTTTTTGATTCTTTTTTTTTCATCAGACGAATGCTTTTCAAAATTTAATGTATATATAAGTTCATCTAATGACATTTTTTCTAAATATTCATCAGATAAATCAACATTAGGAGTTTTTATTGAGTTGGTGTCAACAACTTTTGTTTCTTCTACTTTAACTCAATTAAATTTTTCATCTTTGTTATTAGTCATTTTAATTCCCAAGTATCTTATATATTATTATATTTAGTCTAAATTATCAATAAATTTTTTAAAGTTATTTATATTTTTTTGCTTTATTAAAAATGAACCTGATATAAAATGATCAACATATTTATATGTTTGCTTAATGACATCAAAATTAACACCACCATCTAGTTGAATTATTAGGCATTTATTAGTTGATTTTTTTATATCATTAATGTATTTTAAATTTTTAATTATTTTTTCTCCAAGAAATTTTTGACCACCAAATCCAGGTTCAACCCCCATAATTGTAACAAGATCACAAATCTTTAATAATTTATGATATTTACTAATATCAGTATTAGGTTTAAAAGCCAATCCTACTAATCTACCACTTCTTTTAATTTTCTTTAATAGATATCAAGAAAAAAATTTTAAAATTGGTTCAGGGTGGAATACAATTGCTTTTGATGGATAATTTATAAACATATTAATCCATTTTCTTGGTCTTTTAACCATAAAATGAACATATACATCGAAATTATTTATAAAAAGTAAATTTAATCATTCAGTTCCAAAGCTAGTATTGTTAACAAAAATATTATCCATTACATCATAATGAATAGAATTAATTTTGGCTGATTTTAAACGCATCAATTGTTTTTCAAGTTGATTTTGTTCACGAGGAAATGAAAGTAAAGAAGCCTCAATAACTCTTTTATTATTTTTCTTCATCATTTCTTAGGTTAATGTATTTAAATTTTTCTTTTGATTTAAAGTTAGTAAAGTAAGAAATTGAATTATCCAATAAATTTGTTGGACAAATAAATGCAATCACATCACCAATTCCCAATTTTGCTTTGGGATCAACTAAAGGTTGAGTAATTCCATTATGGATTAAATATAAAATATTTACACCAAGTTTGTTACGAAGGTCTAATTTTTCAATTGTAACATTAGTACATCTTTTATTTGAAATGGTTACTGTAGTTCAACATAAACCATTAGGTAAATTATGAATTTCTTCATTAAAATTATATAGAGCTTGCAATGCAGCATGGAAAGCTGCATCGTGTATAGGAACAATAACATTTTTAATACCTAAAGTGTTAAGGATACGTTTATTTAAATCATTTTCAGCACGTGCAATAATTTTCCCATCGCAACCTAATTCAATTAAGTTAGCACAAGCGGCAACAGTAGCATGTAAATCAGTTATGCAAACAATAATACATTTTGCTTTAGAAATATTTGTTTCTCTTAAAGCATCAATATCTTTTATATCAGCTTTAATTGCATGTGTATATTTATTTGCTGCTGTTTGGACAACATCAGGATCATTATCAATAACAATAACATCTAATTCTTTATTTGCAAGATATTTTGCAATGTATGACCCAAAATTACCATAACCTAATATGTAGCACTCATTCTTAGACATAAATATTAATATATATAATTATATAAACAAAATATTGCACTTTAGCATGGAAAATGTTAATAATATTGTCAATGGAAGAAATATAAAAGTTCGTCATGTACTTAAATTATTAAGACGGATTATTTTTGGGTTTACTATTCCACAAATATTTTTCCGTGTTTATTTGATTATTATTTTTTTAGGTACTATATTATTGTTTTGTGAATTTACCCATGTTAATACTTATTGGGTAGATACATTACATGGTGATCCTTGAAGAATTCCAAATACTAATTGGGATCCATTGTTTCCAAATCTAAATACTCATCAATATACTTTTTGAAATGCATTGTTTATTGCTTGTTCAGCATTTAGTAACACAGGATTAACAACGGTAAATATTTCTGAATTTTACAATATATCTGGTCAAATTATTATTTTCTTTCTAATCTGATTTGGTGGTATTGGAATCATTTCTATTTTCTTTTTGGTTTGAAATTTATTTAAATCTAATGATTCTGTTAAAATTAACCAAGTTATTCTACTACAAGCTGAACGTGGCTCTAATAAACTAAGTAACACTGTTAAATCTATCAGATTTAGTTTTTTATTTATTATTTGTACACAAATACTATTTGGAATGATTATGACAATATGATTGTATTCATATCCTTCATATGTTCAAAAAATTAATTTATTGAATCCAAATGTTTTGTCATATGATACAACTACAACAACATCTGCATACCATAATTTTTGTAATGCTTTATGGCAAGGTTTCTTTTGTTCAATTTCTGCCGTAAGTAATGCAGGATTTGATGTTTTTGGACAAAATATATCATTGTCTGCTTTCAGAAATGATTGGAATGTATTTTTCCAATTATTCATTATGATTGAAATTTTAGTTGGAGGTATTGGTTATCCTTTAATTTTTGATTTATATGAGAAGATACAAGCCAAACGTCATAATTTAAAACATAATTTAAGTTTATTTACTAAAGTTTGTTTAGTTTGGTATTTTGTAATATTATTTTTTGGTTTGTTTTCTTCTCTATTATTTGAATGTTGTGGTAAAGATATATCAATTTTTTCTGATAAAACAATAATGTCATCTTCTAATTATCATGGAGAATGAGGTAAAGCAGAATGATTTAATAAATCTTGGGCAGTTCTTTTTAATACAGTGACAACAAGAAGCGCAGGATTTTCAACTGTGCCTCAAGGTATTTTCACACAAGGCAGTATGATTGTTTATTGCATTCTAATGTTTATTGGTGGTTCTCCTTCTTCAACAGCTGGTGGAATTCGTGTAACTACACTTGCTGTTCTTTTTACTGCATTATGATCACAAATAAGAGGAAAAACAACTATTAGTATATTCAAGCGTTCTATACCAGATAAAACAGTAAAAAATGCTTTTGTTGTTTTCTTTATTAGTATTTGTTTATTATTAATTTCAACTGTGATTATCTTTTATACACATGATATTGAAACAAATAATTTCATTAGTGATTTGAGTATAGTAAATCATCAATTTATTGGAGTTTTTTATGAAGTAACTTCAGCTTTTGGTACTGTTGGTTTATCAATAGGTATCACGGCAATTTGTGGTCCACTAGCTTTAATTATATTGATTATTGTAATGTTTATTGGTCAACTTAGTGTTTCTTCATTTTTACTATTATTTACTAACCCTAAAAATATTACACAAAGAGCTACTAATAGCTATGAAGATATTAAGATTGGATAGTTATGAAAAAAGGGTTATTAATTGTTTTAACTGGTCCTAGTGGCGTTGGTAAAAGAACAGCTTGACAACCAATAATTAATGATAAAGATTTAAATCTCATTTTTAGTGTTTCTATGACTACTAGACCTAAAAGAATAAATGAAGTTGAAGGTGTTGATTATTTTTTTGTTAGTAAAGAGGAATTTAAAAAAGCTATTGCTGGAAATAAATTATTAGAATATGCTATTTTTGCTGACAATTATTATGGTACACCTAAAGAATTTGTGGAAAAGGTTCGTAATAGTGGTAAAAATGTTTTTTTAGAGATTGAACCACAAGGTGGGTTAAATATCATTAAATTATGTAAAAAAGAAAATGATGATGGATTATTAACTATTTTTATTATTCCTCCTTCACTTGAAGATCTTAAAAATCGTTTGCAAAATCGAAAAACTGAAAGCGAAGAGGTTATTAATAAACGTTTACAACAGGCAAAATGAGAAATAAATCAAAGTTCACTTTATCAACATGTTTTGGTTAATAAAACCAATAGTGCACTTGATACAACTAAACAAATTAAGGAAATTATTTTAGACCGAATTAAAAATGGAAATAAATAAAAAAGTATGTAATTTTTATCATTTCACATTAAAAGAATTAGAAGATGTTTGTTTAGCATTTGGAGGAAACAAATATAATGCTAGACAATTATTTGAATGAGTTTATAAAAAGAACATTACTTCTTTTGAACAAATATCAAATATTTCTAAAAATATTATTAAAAAAATTTCACAAAATATTTCACTTCCTGAATTTAAATTAGTTGATAAATTGATTGACAAAAAAGATGGCACAATCAAATTTTTGTTTTCATTAGAAGATGTTAATGTGATTGAAACAGTATTAATGAAATTTGAATGAGGCAATAGTATTTGTGTATCCACTGAAATTGGTTGCAATATGGGTTGTAAATTTTGTGCTTCTGGTCAGTTAAAATTAGTTAGAAAATTAACAGTAGCTGAGATTATAATGCAGTATGTTATGGTTAATAAATTTTGTCTTCAAAATAATGAAAAAATATCTCATATTGTTTTTATGGGAATTGGTGAACCATTAGATAACTATGAGGATTTATTAAAAGCTATTAGTATTTTGCAAAACCCATATGGAATCAATATAGGTAGTAGAAAGATTACAATTTCAACTTGTGGAATTATTGAAAATATTTATAAATTGTCTTCTGATTTACCACAAGTTAATCTTGCTATTTCTTTACATGCAACAAATGATATGTTAAGAAATAAACTTATGCCAATTAACAAAGCATATTCACTTGATAAATTATTAAGTTCTATTGATTATTACATAAAAAAGACCAATAGGAGAGTAACTTTTGAATATTTAATGCTAGATGGTATTAATGACACAGATGAATGTTTACAAGAATTAATAAACATTGCAAAAAATCGTTTGTGTTACATCAATTTGATACCATATAATAATGTTATTGATACAACATTTTGTTGCTCTAAAAGAATTGATTATTTTAAAAATCAATTATTGTCAAACAATATAACAGCTACTGTTCGATTAGAACGAGGGAGTAATATAAATGCTGCTTGTGGTCAATTAAGAGCAAACTATGAAAAAAGAAAAATTTAAACTTATATCATCATTTTATTCAGAAAAAGGAGTTAGAAAAACTAATGCTGATGCAATATGATGCGGTTTCAATGATTCTAAACAATTTTTAGCATTAGTTTGTGATGGTGTTGGCATGGAAGCTAATAGTGCTATAGCAAGCAAAACTACCATTGAAATTTTTAAATCTCATTTTTTAAAGCGTTATCATGTTTATTTTCCTGAAAAATGATTTAAACATGTTTTACATTTGGTGTATAAAAAATTACATCAAGAATGAAAGATTAATAAAAATTCAATTAAAACAACTTTAACACTTTGCTTTATTTCATATGACATTTGTTACATCTTCAATATTGGTGATTCACGTGCGTATCATTATGTTAATGAATTTCACCAATGAAATTTAATTACAACAGATCATAATCTTTTTAATTTCTTAAAACAAACACATGCACCACTCAAATCATATATTTCAAATAAAGATTCTTTGTATTCATTAGTAAGATATATTAGTTCTAATTCAAATAAAAACATTAATTATGACAAATTTACTTTTAAGATTAAAGATAACGATTTGATTTTTTTAGCAACTGATGGTTTATATAACTTTATCAATATTGATGATATTAATGAAATAATTTCAATGAATAGACATTTGCCATCTGAAAATAATGCTCATATTTTGGTTAATAAATCACTTGCTAATAATTCAACAGATAATTCTTCAGGAATTGTAATTGAATTTTTAAAATTTAGGTAAATTATGCAGTTTATTGATGAGTGTATTATTCAATTAAAAGCAGGTAATGGTGGTAATGGGATTGTTGCATGGAGAAGAGAAGCACATAATCCACATGGTGGTCCATATGGTGGCGATGGAGGTGATGGCGGCAATATTATTTTTGTTGGTGATCATAATACTACAACATTAATGCCATTAAGAAACCATAAAATTATTTCTGCTAATAATGGGGAGAATGGAAAAACTAAATTAGCAACTGGAAAAAATGGACAAGATAAAATAATTAAATTACCACTTGGTACTGTTATTTATGATTTAGATGAGAACAAGATTATTGCTGAAATTTTAAAACATAATCAAAAAATTTTAATTTGTTCAGGAGGAAAAGGTGGACATGGTAATGGATGATTTAAAAATTCTAAAAATAAGATTCCTAATTTGCATGAAAATGGAGATATCGGACAATACCGGAATGTAAAATTAACTATCAAATATATTGCTGATATTGGATTTGTTGGTTTACCAAATGCTGGTAAATCATCAATTATTAATGCATTAACTTCAGCTAAACCAAAAATTGCCAATTATTCTTTTACTACGCTTATACCAGTTTTAGGAACTTTCATATATAAAAATGAAAAAATTGTATTTGCTGATATTCCTGGTTTAATTAAGGGTGCTAGCCAAGGCAAAGGGCTTGGGCATGATTTTTTAAAACATATCGAGCGATGTGTGGCCTTAATTCATGTTATTTCTTTAAGTATTATTGATAATTATGATATTGTTGATTCTTATAAAGTTATTTGTAATGAATTAGCAAAGTATAGTAAACATTTAGTTAATAAACCAACAATTTTGATTTGTAATAAAGTAGATTTACCTGAATCACAGAAACAATTTAAAAAATTAAGCTCTTATTTAAAAAATAAAAATATTCTTTGTATTAGTGCTAAGGAGAAGATTAATTTGGATAAATTGAGTAAATTAATTTATGATTTGTTTATTAAATCTAAAAAACCTTTATTAGATTCAAATGATACTCAAGTAAAGATTTATCAATTAAATAAAAGAGAAGATTATGAAGCTGATATTGAAATAATTCAAAAAGATGAAGGTATTTGGGAAGTTAAATCTAAATATTTAAAATATTGATCAAACCGTATTCCTTTAGATACTTCTGATAATATTATTTATTTTAATACAAAACTTAAAAATATTGATTTAGAAAATAAAATAAAATTAAAAGGAGGAAAAGTTGGTGATCAATTATTAATTTATGGTAAAGAATTAATAATTGAATAAATATGAACCTAGATAAATATATTGCTTATTTAAAAAAATGAATTAAAGATAATATAAAATCAGCTAATAAAAAAGGTGTAGTTCTTGGTATTTCTGGTGGAATAGATTCTGCAGTTTGTTATGCTTTGTGTAAATTAGCAAAAATAAATATCAAACCCATTTTTATTGATATTAATAATTCTTCTTTAGATAAAAAATGCATTAATGGATTATCTAAAAAATTTGGTCCTATTCAAACAATTAATGCATCACCCATATTTGATTTAATTATTAAATCATTAAATATTACAAAAAATATTGCTAAAAATAATTTGAAACCTCGTATTAGAATGACATTGCTTTATAGCATTGCACAAGAAAATAATTTATTAGTTTTGGGATCAATTAATGCCGATGAATTGTATACAGGTTACTTTACTAAATTTGGTGATATTGCCTGTGATATTTGTCCACTTACTGTTCTTGTTAAACAACATATTTATGAAATTGCAAGAAAGATTAATGTACCTAAATTAATTATTGAACGCAAACCTTCTGCTAGTTTATATGAAAATCAATTTGATGAAAATGAGTTAAATACTACATATAAATCTATTGATAAATTTTTACTTTTTAAAAATATATCTAATAAAGATAAAAAGATAATTATTAAACATCATAAAAACAATTTGCATAAATTTAACATTGTAAATCAACCTAAACCTTATTGTAAAATACGATTAAATTTTGGAAGTAATAATGTCAGATAAGAAAAAAGCAATTGCTATAGATGGTAATTCATTAATTTATCGTTGTTTTTATGCAACATATAACCAGTTACAATATTATAAAGATCATAATTTGCAACCAGTTAATGCATTAAATCTTTTTATTTATTCTGTACTTAAATTAATTAATGAAAAAAAATATGATTATGCATTAATCGCATTTGATCATGGAAAGAAAACATTTCGAACAGAAAAATTTGAACAATATAAAGAAGGTAGAAAACCAATGCCGGATGAATTAATCAGTCAATTATCTGAAATAAGATCATCAGTAGAGATGATGGGTATATTAGGTATGAGTAAAGAAAATTATGAGGCTGATGATCTAATTGGTAGTTTTGCTAAGATTATGAATAATAATGATGTTAAATTAGATATTTATTCATCAGATCGCGATATGCTTCAATTAGTCAATTCTAATACCACTATTAAATTATTTAAAACTGGTGTAAGTGCATTTGATGAATATAATATGGAAAATTTTAGTGAAAAATTTTTTGGTTTAATACCAGAACAAATTACTGATTATAAAGGAATAGCAGGGGATAATTCAGATTTTTTAAAAGGCATACCTAGCATTGGACCAAAAACTACAGTAAATTTATTACTTAAATATCGTAATTTAGAGAATATTTATAGTCATATTAATGAATTACCATTGTCTCAACAAAAGAAGTTATGCGAATATAAAAAAAATGCATTCGAATGTAAGGAATTAGCTACAATTCTATCTAATTTATTTGATAATGAAGATATAAATAAATTTAAATTATGTCCATGTGATTTTGATAAGTTGTTATCATTACTTAATAAATATCATTTGAATAAACTTATTGGTTATATTACTAAAATAAAATCTATTGAAGATAAGGAAAAATAAATATGCCTGAATTACCTGAAGTTACTGTAGTTATTAATGAATTAAAGAAAACTTCAATCATAAACCAAAGAATTAAATCAGTTAATGTATTTTTACCAAAGGTAATTAAAAATACAACCATTGATAAATTTAAAAAATTTTTTGTTAATGAATTTATTAAAAATATTACACGTAAAGGTAAATATCTTATTTTTGAATTAACTCATAACAAGTGATGGGTAGTACACTTAAGAATGGAAGGCAAATTGTTTTATCAAACTCCAAATGAACAACGAATCAATAGATTTTTAATGGCACAATTAATATTCTCAAATGGTCGTGAATTAAATTATTATGATACGAGAATGTTTGGAACTTTCCATATTTATTTAGGTGAAGAAATAAATAAATCAAAAGAATTGAATAAGTTAGCAATTGATCCATTAGATAAGAATTTTACGGGTCAATATTTATTTAATAGGATTAACAACATTAATCGTGCTATTAAAACTGTATTGTTAGATCAAACGGTAGTATCAGGTATTGGGAACATATATGCTGATGAAATTCTTTTTTATGGCAAAATAAATCCATTAAGAGTTGCTAAAAACATTTCATTAAATCAATGTAAATTGATTGCTAAGGGCAGTAAGTTAATTTTTAATGAAGCTATTAAATACAATGGTACAACCATTGATAGTTTTATGGTTAATGCTTCTCACGTAGGAAACTATCAAGATAAATTAAAAGTACATAATAGGAACAATCACCCATGTCCTATTTGCGGTACATTAATTAAAATGATTAAAATTAACGGTAGAGGAACATATTATTGCCCTCATTGCCAAAAATAATTTCTTAATATAGTATCCAATAGCTTTATATTCAAGTTATATTATGGGTATAATAATTTTGATATGTTAGTATGTATAACAGGCAAAATAGGTTCTGGTAAAACTTATGTTTTAAATGAAATTAAAAAATTAGGTTATGCTACATTTAATGTTGATAAATATGTTCATTCAATATATAAAAAGGGAAAAATTGGGTATAAAATTATCAAAGATCATTTTGGTTTAACTTATGTAAATGAGTGTGAAGTTGATAGAAAGAAACTTGGTCAATTAGTATTTAGTGATGTTAATAACTTAGATAGATTAAATTCATTAATGTTACCAATAATACATGCAAAATTAGAAGAATTTAAATATCAAAAGTCAATTGTATTTGCCGAACTTGCTATTTATTTAGATCATCAAGTTTTTTTTAAATCATTATTCTCTATGATATGTGTTATCATTGGAAATGCTAAAAAAAGTAAGGAAAAAATTATTAAAAAGCAATGATTTTTATCAGATGAGAATCAAGAAAAATTATTAAATTCAGATGATAATAAAAATAATGCATTTTATTTCAAAAATGATTATTCAAAAATTACAGCAAAAAAAATTGCAAAAAATATCATAAATTTTGTTAAAAAAATAAAAAAATAATAATGTGTGTAATTTTCCCACAAAATATGTTGGAAACTCATTTTTATATATAAATATAAATATCGTTAAATGTTAATTTGTATGTTGGTAGAAATCAATTAAAAAATAATGTAAAATTTTTTTTTTCAAAAAATGTTTATTTTTTTTTATCTTCATATAATACTTTTGTTGTTCAAAAAAACTCTTGCATTTTAATAGTCTTTTTTTGAGCATGATATAAATTACTTATCTTTTAGAAAGGAGTGATAGTTAGCATGAATAAATCTGTTCTTTTTTCTATCATTAAGAAACATGATTTTTCTCCTAACTACAAAACACTAAATGATTTATATCTTCCTATTATTGGTACACAAGCTATAAGTTTGTATAACCATCTATGTAATGAAGCTGATAAAATAATTGATTCAACAATTACATATCATGGATTGCAATATTTATTTAATCCATTTAAAATAACATACAATGATTTCACAAAATTAAGATCATTATTAGAAGCTTTCAATTTACTTGAAACTTATTATGATGTTGACAAGCAATGTTATTGATTTAAATTGAATGAACCTTTATCATTTAAAAAATTCATTGATAATCAAAAATTTAGACATCTTTTAATCAAAAATATTTCACAATTTCAATATGAACGATTAGAGTATATTTACAATAATGATCGTTTACCTTCAAAATTATTAAATGTAACATCTCAGTTTAATCAAGTATTCAATGAAAAAGAAATTAATGATGTTTTTGAATTTAACTTCAATGAACTTTATGCAAATATTTCAAAGAATTCACATCAATCTATTGTTTTAAATACTGAAGTTAAATCTTTAATTAGTTTTTATTTCTGTAATTACAATTTAAATATTAATGAAATTGAACATTGTGTTTATGAAGCAATTGTAAATCAAGATAATATGTTCATTGCTGATTATGACTTATTACAAATAAGTTTTAAAAAATATATCAACTCATTTAAAAATATTGATATCTTTACTAAAGCAAAAATTAATCGTAATGCAAAAATTTTCTATGATTCATTAGATCAATATGACTTTTTACAAGTTTATAATTCTTATAACAATTTAAATTCAGAACAATATTACTATGCAATTAAAAAAACTAGTTTAGATGATACTGAACTTGCCATCATTAAAAATTTAAAAGAAGTATACCGATTGAGTGATCCAATTATTAATATCATGATTGACTTTAGCTTGTTAAAAACTAAAGGTATTTTAAATGCTAAATACCTTTATAAAATGGCTAAATCTGTTAATGGTTGTAATTTACAAAATATTAGTGATATGTTAAAGTATTTAAGACATCAATTTAATTTGTCAAATCATTATGACGAAGCCAATTTATCTTTAAATAATAGTTCTAAAGAAATTCATGTTTTTGATATCGGAGAAGAAAAAAATAAATCTTGATAAATTATGAGCATTGCTTCAATAAAGAAAAAATATCATGAATATTTAGAATTTGATTGTATTAAGAAACTTAATCTTTCTGATTCTGAAATTATTAAGAATTTACATTTAATTATTGCTATTGTTGATTTTGAGAAAAAATGTGCTAGTTTGCCAAATAATAAATGTGCTAGTGATAATTTTTATCATTTGGCTCTTGAACGGGATAAAAATACAAAACAATTAATTAAAGTATCTAAGAAATGTAGTAAATATACTAAAAACAATTGATTATTTGATGATTTTAGTGACACTGACAAAATAGGATTAACTATTGCATGCTTTGAACAACAACTTATTGATATTGAATTAGATAAAAAAAATGATGCAATTATTGATCGAACTCCACAAGAAACAAATAAATTAATAAATGACATTACTTCTAATTCAAAAGAATTTTCAAAACTTTGGTTAATTAAAAAATATTATCATCCTATTTTTAACCAAATTAAAAAATCAAACATTAATAAATTAGGTTTTTATTTATTTGGTGATTATGGAGTAGGTAAAACATTAATTATGCATTCCTTTGGTAATTCCATTAATTACCATGGTTATTCCACATTCTTTATTAAAGTTAATACTTTACTTGCAAAGATTAAAGAAAGTTTTGATACACAAAACAATATTGAAGGATTTATTGAACAAATTAAAGAAACAGATTTCTTATTTTTAGATGATATTGGATCAGAAACAGCTAATGAATGGTTTTATAATAATTATTTATTACCAATTATTGATTTTCGTATTGAGAAAAAGAAATCTACTTTTTTTACTAGTAATTATAATGTCAAAGATTATGCAAATAAACTTGTAGATAAAGTAAAAATGACAAAAGTAGATGCTTTAAGAGTAATTGATAGGATTAAATCATTAGCAAATAATAGGTTTATTCATTTAGTTGATAAAAATTATCGTTAGTTTATTGTTTTAATATCTTCTACATTTTTTATTTTTTCTTGTGTTTTAAGTAGTTCAACTAAAACATCATATCAATATGTTTTTTCAAATGGAGCATAATCATATCGTTTATTACATAATGATTTGCATTTTTTAATTAATTGGTTATAAATTGATGTAAATTGCATAATTTTATTCAAATCAATGTTATTTTCTTTAGTTATTCATTGAATAACATAGTTGATATCATTACTAGTTAGATGGAATTTTAATCGATTTCTAATAATTTTCATAGTGTAACCAAAAACCATATTTATTGTTTTTTCAACTGTTTCATTGTTACACAATGCGTAATGATTTAGCATAGCATAGTCATCTTGATCTATATATAGATCAAGTTTTTTCTTATAGTCTT
This sequence comes from Mycoplasmataceae bacterium UBA3729, assembly GCA_002372615.1. Taxonomy (GTDB): domain Bacteria; phylum Bacillota_I; class Bacilli_A; order Mycoplasmatales; family Mycoplasmoidaceae; genus Malacoplasma_A. The sequence continues at coordinate 135,998 of DFHG01000009.1, forward strand.
TTATATTAAATTGGTCAGTATTCATATTATCTCCATTTATAAGATTAATAAAACTACAAGTATTTTTGTCCTAATTTTATCCATATTTTTTCTACATTTATATTAATAAATGTTTATTAATATATAATTCAATACATTATGAAAAATGATAAGAAAGTTAATAAAATTTGCATTGATGCAAATACTGCAGTAGGTTATGTTGGCTATGCTTTTAGTGAAGTAGCATGCATATACCCAATTACTCCATCTTCAGTAATGGCTGAAGTAAATGATGAAAAATCTTCAATAAAAGAAAAAAACTTATTTGGTGAAGTTGTAAAAGTAGTTGAATTACAAAATGAGAAAGGTGCTGCTGGAGCTGTTCATGGTAGTTTAGCAGCAGGTGCATTAACAACAACTTATACAGCAAGTCAAGGTTTATTATTAATGATTCCAAATATGTATAAGATAGCTGGTGAAATGCTACCATCTGTATTCCATGTTTCCGCTCGTGCACTTGCTAGTCATGCATTGAGTATTTTTGGTGATCATTCAGATGTTATGGCAACTCGTCAAACAGGTTTTTGTATTTTAGCTTCTAATAATGTTCAAGAAGCAATGGATTTAGCAATTATTTCACATGTTTCTACATATAAAGCTTCTTTACCTTTTTTACATTTCTTTGATGGGTTTAGAACATCACATGAAATCAATAAAATTGAAAATGTTCCTTATGAAATAATGAAAAAACTTCTCCCTTTAAAAGAGATTAAGCAATTCAGAGATAGAGGTCATAACCCAGTTCACCCTATTCAAACTGGTACAGCTCAAAACCCTGATATTTTCTTTCAAAATAGAGAAGCATGCAACATTTACTATGATCAAGTTTATGATAAAGTACTTAAAACAATGAATGATTTTGCAAAATTGACAGGTCGTCAATATAAACCATTCATGTATTTAGGTGCAAAAGATGCAACTGATGTAATAGTATTAATGGGTAGTGCATGTGATACAGCTGAAGAAGTAACTAAACATTTAAATAAAAACGGTGAAAAAACTGGTGTATTGAAAGTTCACTTATATCGTCCATTTAATGCAAAAGCGTTTGTTGAATCATTACCTAAAACAACAAAACATATTACTGTATTAGATAGAACTAAAGAACCAGGTGCTGCTGGTGAACCATTATATGTTGATGTAATGGCTGCTTTGAATGATCAACATATTAATAATATTGAAGTATTTGGTGGTAGGTATGGTTTAGGTGGTAAAGATATTACTCCTGAAAATTTCTTAAGTATCTTTGAAAATATGTCAAATACTCATCCACTTAATCATTTTTCAGTTGGTATTAACGATGATGTAACTAAATTATCATTACCTGCACCAAAGAAATTGAAAATTGCAAAAGATGATATTTATGAATGTATATTCTACGGTTTAGGTTCAGATGGTACAGTTTCAGCTAACAAGAGCAGTATTAAAATTATTGGTGAAGAAACAGATAATTACATTCAAGGTTACTTTGAATATGATTCAAAGAAATCTGGTAGTTTAACTCGTTCACATTTAAGAATGAGTAGTAAAGTTATTAAAATGCCATATTTAATTGATAAAGCAGATTTTATTGCTATTCACAATTATGCATTTATTAACCAATATGATATTTTAAAATACTTGAAACCAAATGGAACTGTATTATTAAATACAACATTAAGTTTTGAACAACTAGGTAAGGAATTACCAGAAAGTTTTAAAAAACAATTAAAAATATTAAAAGCTAAGTTACATGTTATTCCTGCAAACAATGTTGCATTAGAAGCAGGATTAAGAAATAGAATTAATGTTATTATGCAAGCATGTTTCTTTAAATTAACAAACATTATTGATTACAAACTTGCTGAAAGTGAAATGAAAAAATTCGCTTACAAATCATATAGCAAAAAAGGTGATGCAATTGTTCAAGCTAACTACAAAGGTATTGATATGGCAACTACTCAATTAAAAGAAATTGATGTAAATAAATTATGTGCGATTAAATCACAATCACTTGACAAAAAAGAAATTATTGATAAATATTTCAAAAAATTTATTAAACCTATTTCTATTGGTGAAGGTAACACACTTCCTGTTTCTACTTTTGATGCGAGTGGCACAGTACCTACGGATACAACAAAATTTGAAAAACGTGGTATTGCTTTAAATGTTCCTGTTTGAGATCCAAGTAAATGTATTCAATGTGGTCAATGTACAATGGTTTGTCCACATGCAGCAATTCGTCCACAATTATTAGATGAAAAAGCAATGAAATTAAAACCTAATTCATTAAAAACAGCTAATGCAATGGGTATTAATGGTAAACAATATGTTGTTCAATGTTCTCCATTAGATTGTACAGGTTGTGAATCATGTGCTCGTGTTTGTCCAGCAAAAGAAAAAGCACTTGTAATGAAACCATTGCATGAAGTTCAAAAAGAACAAATTGCAAATTATGAATTCACTAATAGTTTACCAATCGTTACTGATATTCCGTTTAAACATGATACAGTTAAAGGTCTTCAATTTAGTAAACCTTATTTTGAATTCCATGGTGCATGTAGTGGATGCGGTGAAACTCCATATATTAAAGTATTAACACAATTATTTGGTAAAAATTTATTAATTGCTAATGCTACTGGTTGTTCATGTATTTATGGTGGTAGTGCTCCTACTTGTCCTTATACTAAAGATGAAGACGGTAATGGTCCAAGTTGAGGCAATTCATTATTTGAAGATAATGCTGAATTTGGATATGGAATGAAATTAGCTTCTGATTTCCGCCGTAATGGTGCATTTAAATTATTAGATGAATTAAAAACTAAAGAAATTTCATCTAAATTAAAACAAGCAATTGAAAATATGCAAACAAATAAAGAAAATACTTCTTTATCTAATGTTGCATCAAAACATTTGATTGATGCTTTAAAAAATGAAAAAGTTCTTGATTCTGAAACAAAAGAATTAATTAATAAAGCAATCAATAATGCTGATCAATATCCAAGAAAAGTTGTATGATTAGTTGGTGGTGATGGTTGGAGTTATGATATTGACTATGATGGAGTTGATCATGTATTAGCTTCAAATGAAAATATTAATATTTTAATTCTAGATACTGAAGTATATTCAAATACTGGTGGTCAATCTTCAAAAGCTACACCAGCTGGTAGTGTTGCTAAATTTGCTGCAAATGGTAAATCAACTCGTAAAAAAGATATTGGTCAAATGGCTATGACATATAAAAATATATATGTTGCTCAAGTTGCAATGGGAGCAAATCCTCAACAATTAATTAATGCTTTAGTAGAAGCTGAAGCATATAATGGTCCAAGTTTGGTAGTTTGTTATTCTCCATGTATCAACCATGGTATTAATATGTCAAATTCTCAACTTGAAGAAAAGCGTGCAGTTCAATCAGGTTATTGAAACTTATATCGATATAATCCTGTAAAAAAAGACAATCCTTTAACAATTGATAATCCTGCTGATCCAACATTAGATTATCGTGAATTCCTAGTTGGTGAAAACAGATATGCATCATTATTAAAGAAAAATCCTGATTGTGCAGAAAAGTTATTTGCTGCTTCAAGACAAGAAGCTTATGAACGTAAGGATGCATTAAAACAACTTTGCAAAAAATAATGCAAAAAATAATAAAACGATCTGAAAATTTTAGTGAATGATATACAAGTTTAATTAAAGCAGCTAAATTAGCTATATATTCTTCCATTAAAGGTGAAATAATTATTCAACCTAATGGTTGGAAAATATGAACTTTAATCCAATCTGAATTAAATCAAAGGTTTGCTAAATTATCAATTGAAAATTTAGCTTTGCCAACTTTTATTAAATATTCTGAATTCACCAAAGAAATGAAGCATATGGATGGTTTTGCCCCTGAGGCGTTTATTGTTACAAAAAAAGGTAATGAGACTCTCGCTGATCCTTATATTATTAGACCAACAAGCGAAGTATTATTTTGTGAATATTTTAAACAAATAACAAACTCATATAATGATTTACCAATTAAAGTTAATCAATGATGTAATGTATTTCGTGCAGAAAAGAATACTCGCCCTTTTTTAAGAACAAGCGAATTCTTTTGACATGAATTTCATTCAATACATTCTACTAAAACTGAAGCCAAAAATATGGCATTAACAATGTTTAATCTTTATGCAGATTTTTTTAAAGAATTTTTATTAATCCCTGGCATTAAAGGTGAAAAAACAATTGGTGAAAGATTTGCTGGAGCTGATAATACATATACAATTGAAGCATTAATGCAAGACAATCAAGCATTACAATCATGCACTTCACATTATCTTGCACAAAACTTCAGTAAAATTTATGGTATTACTTTTCAAAATAAGAGCAACCAAAAAGAATATGTATATCAGACTTCTGCTGGTTTAAGTACAAGAATCATTGGTGGACTAATTATGACTCATTCTGATGATCATGGCCTAGTTTTACCATTCAATCTTGCTCCTATTCAAATAGCTATTTTGCCTATCATGATGGAGAAGAATAAAAATATCTTATCTTGTTGTAAGAAAATATTTACTAAATTAAATAAAAAATATCGTGTTAAATTAGATGATTCAAATAATGGTTTAGGTTATAAAATTTCTGAACAAGAAGTTTTAGGTACACCTTTTTCAATCATTATTGGTAATAATGATCTAAATAATAATCAATTTACTTTATTTAGAAGAGATTTAAATACTAAAGCAGTTTATAAAATTAGTGAATGTGAAAAAATTATTGATCAGTTAATTTCTATTTATCAAAATGAGTTATATTCACGTGCTAAAAAGCATTTAGATAGTAATATTATTAAAGTTAATTCATTATCTGAATTTGAAAAATCAATTAAAAAATATGGTTTTATTTTAGCCCCATGAGGTGGTGATGCACTTGATGAAGCAAAATTAAAACAAAAATATAGCATTACTCCTAGATGTATTGAATCTGAAATTGTTAATAATCATAATATTAATTGCTTTTTTACTAACAAAAAAGCTAAATATTGAGTATATTTTGCAAGAGCTTATTAATATATAATAGTTAATATATATGAAAACTACTATTGTAAAAATTGTTGATCCTATTGGAATTCATGCACGACCAGCAAGTCTTATTGTTAATGAAGCAACAAAATATAAAAGTGATATTACATTTAATGTAGCTGATAAAACAGCAAATGCAAAATCACTTATTAATTTAATGTCTTTAGGTATAAGAACTAATACTAAAGTTACTATTAAGGCTATTGGTTTTGATGAAGATCAAGCGATTAATGCAATTCAAAAAGTAATGAAAGATACAAAGCTTATATAGTTATATAAGGAATTTATTTATGTGTACAAAAGTTGTATATTCACCAGTAAATGGTAATGTTATCACTACTAATAAAATTAAAGATGATGTTTTTGGTAGTAACACATTAGGTGAAGGATTTGGTATTATCCCAAAAGATGGTAAGTTTGTTGCACCTATAGCTGGTGAAGTTACATTATGTGAAGGTCATGCTTTTTCTATTAAATCAAATGATAATGTAGAGGTTTTAGTGCATATTGGTATTGAAACAGTTTCTATTAAACCAGAAGATAAAGCACAAATATTTAAATATTCATGCAAAGTTGGCGACAAAGTTAATATTAAAGATCATATTGGAGAAGTTGATATTGAAAAAATTAAACAATTAGGTTTTGATATAACAACTCCAGTAATTGTTTTGAAAAATCCTGAAAAATCTCGAAGTATAATGATTGAACATATTGGTGAATCTTTAGCTGGTGATTCAATATTGTCAATTGAATAATAAATTTTAATAGTTATTGCTTAAAATAAGATATTTAATTTCTTGACATAAATATCTTTATCACTATATTAATATAATTAATGTAATTATGGCAAACACAGAATTAATTAAAAAACTAAGAGATATGACACAAGCTGGAGTAATGGATGTTATGAAAGCTTTAAAAGAAAACAATGATGATTTAGATAAAGCAGCACAATGACTTCGTGAAAAGGGGATTGCAAAAGCAAGTAAAAAATCTGGTGCGATTGTTACTGAAGGTATTGTTAAGGCATTAGTTAGAGATAACTATTCGGTAATTATTGAAATTAATTCACAAACAGATTTCGTTGCTAAGAATGATCAATTTGTTTCATTTGTTAGTGATTTATGTAAACAAGTTGAAATATGTAAACCTAAAAATCTCGATGCAATTGAACAATTAAAATTATCAAATGGTAAAACAGTACATGATGAATGTATTAATTTAACTGCAGTAACTGGTGAAAAAATTGTTGTAAGAAGAGCAACAATTGTTGAAAAAGCAAATGATGAAATGTTCCAAATTTATGAACATTTTAATAATAAAATTGCTGTTATTGTTAAATTTTCAAATAATATAAATCATGAAACAGCTAAACAAATTGCAATGCATATAGCAGCAATGAATCCTAAATTTGTTTCAATAAAAAATGCTGATCAAGAATGAATTAAAAATGAAACTGAGATTTTAAAAAAACAAACATTGGCTGAAGGTAAACCTGCTGATCGTGTTGATATGATTGTTAAAGGAAGAATTAATAAATCATTAGCAGAAGTTTGTTTAGAAGAACAAAATTTTATTTCAGATCCATCTAAAAAAATTAAAGATTTATTAAATGAAAACAAATCAACAATTGCACAATTTATAAGATTTGAAGTAGGCGAGGGTATTGAAAAGAAAACATCAAATTTTGCTGATGAAGTAATGCAACAAATGCGATAAGAGGTGAATAATGAAAAAAACTATTTTGATCAAAATTAGTGGTGAATCATTAAGAGATAATGATTGCAATTTAAGTATTGATAAATTGAATGATCTTGCTCGACAAATAAAAATCATTATTAAAAAATATAATGTAGGTATTGTTCTTGGTGGCGGCAATATTCTACGCGGTGCAAAAATTTGTAATAAATATTTGACACGTGTAACATCTGATCAAATGGGAATGTTATCTACTTCAATTAATTCACTAGCATTAAGAGATGTATTAGCAAATAATGGAATTGATGTTGAGTTATTGTCACTAATTCCTATGCCAACAATTTGTAAAACATATATGCCAGGAGAGGTAAAAAATATTTTAGCCTCTAACAAAGTAATAATTTTTTCTGGTGGGACTGGTAATCCATTTTTTTCAACTGATACCGGTATTGCTTTAAGAATTTTAGAAACAAATTCATCAATAGTATTAATGGGTAAAAATGGTGTTGATGGAGTTTATTCTGCTGATCCAAAAATTAATAAAAATGCAAAGCATTATAATAATATTTCATTTGATAATATTTTAAAATATAATTTAAAAGTTATGGATTTAACAGCAACTTCATTATTGATAAATAGTAAAGTTGAAATGTATGTATTTAATGCTGATAGAAAAAATTCATTAATTGATGCATTGAATAAAAAAATTCCAATAACAATAATATCATGAAAGGGAAAATAAATATGGCTAAAAAAACTGTAAAAAAATCAACAAAGAAAGTTACAAAAAAAGTTGCAAAGAAAACTGCAAAGAAACCTGTAAAAAAATCATGTGGATGCAAAAAATCATGTTGCTGCAAAAAACAGCAAAAAAAAGTTTCTAAGAAAACAAAAAAAAGATAGTTTTTAAAAATTAAAAAGTTGTATGTTATCTGAGATATAGTGAAATTATATTTCCATACAACTTTTTTTATGCTATTAATATATTAATATGGAATGAAAAGATTTACAAACAAAATTTGAAGAACAAGCAAATAAATCAATTAAATGAATTAATAACGAATATAGTTTAATTAATTCTGGACGTATTAGCTTGTCTATATTTAATAATGTAAAAGTTGCTGCATATGATAGTATGATGCCTTTAAATCAAGTTTCAAACATTCAAATTGTTAATGCTACACAAGTTGTTATTAAACCTTATGATATGAGTTTAATTCAAGAAATTGCTAAAGGGATCTATCAAGCAAACTTAAATGTTAACCCTATTGTTAATGCTGATTGTATAAGAATTAATTTTGCTCCACAAACAGAAGAAAGTAGAAAATTAAATGTTAAAAAGGCAAAACAAATTTTAGAATCAGCAAAAATAAAAATTAGAGATGTTCGAAAAAACATTCAATCACTTTATAAAAATAATGATGAAATAAGTGAAGATCTAATTCATTATTTTGAAGATGAATTAAATAAAATTACTAAAAAATACAATAATGATTTAGAAAATATTTTTAATAAAAAAGAAAAAGAATTAATGTCTTTATAGCTGCATGAAAGAAAATAAAAAAATTAATGTTGAAAATTTAAATAATCGTACTAAAGGGGCAATATTTTTAGTTTTATATTGATTAATTATTATTTCATTAATTTTGCTTTCTGATGCTAGTGGTTTAACAATTAAATATTTTGGCGACCATAAATATCTACCATTTATATTTTTCAATACCTTTTTATTATTGAATTCAGTAATAATTTATTTTATATCCAAAGAGATTAATCAAACTTTTTTACCAAAACATAGTCTTTTAAGCAATTTATTTATTTTTTTTATTATTTCTATGTTTACTTTGGGAAATATTTATTCATATATCTTAGTACCATATGATTTTATAAGTGATACAAAACAAATTAGAATAATTTTTGCAATTCTTTCGACTTTATCAATCGCTACAGTTTATCTAATAATGTTCATTTATTTTTTATATTACAAAATTGGTTTAAAGAAATCATTATATGGTGCTTTATGTGCTACAATAGTAATATTTTTTTTAATTAGCTTTTGTTATTTATCAATACTTAGATATGTTTATTTAATAATTCTTTTATTTATTATTCCAGTTATTAATGACACATTCGCATATTTTGGTGGTAATTTTTTTGGTAAACATAAAATGTGCGCCAATTTAAGTAAAAACAAAACATGAGAAGGTTTTTTTACTGGAATTATTTTTTCAATAATAACTGCAATAATTTTTATTTTAATGTTTTTTATTAATGCACAAAGTAATCTTAATAAATCTATTCTTTGATCTATGTATGGATGACAAATAAATAATATTTGTTATGACAATTTTTTTTATGATGGTAAATGATGAGTTACTATTATATTTTCAATATTAATTTTAAACATCATTTCTCCATTTTCAGATTTATTGTTTAGTAAATTTAAAAGAGTTTGTCAGGTTAAAGATTTTAGTAATTTGATCAAAGGACATGGAGGAATTCTTGATAGGATAGATTCATTATCTCTAGTCTTTGTTTCTTATTTTCTCATTTCGTTAATAATTAATGTATCTTTAAGTAATAATTTATTACAATTTGTTAACATATGCGCATATTAATATTTGGTGCTACCGGTTCTATTGGTCAATCAACAATAGAATTAATAAAAAAATACAGTAGAAGATATCATCTTGTTGGGATTAGTTATTTCCATAATTGTAAATTAGCATATAAAATCAAAAAACAATTTAATTTAAGAAATAATCAGGTTTTTTGTTCACTAAATAAAGATGATAATCAAATAAACAATTTTATTAAAGTAAATAAACCCGATATTATTGTTAATGCAATTAGTGGATTAAGTGGATTGAAATACACCATGTTATCAATTGAAAACAAAATAGATATAGCTTTAGCTAACAAAGAATCATTAGTTTCTGCTGGTAAATTTATTATGCAGCTTGCTCAGAAAAATAAAGTTCATATTTATCCAATTGATTCTGAACATTCATCATTGTCATATTTATTGAATGTTAATAAAAAAAATAGTATTAAACATTTGATGATTACAGGTTCTGGTGGTCCATTTTTTCATTATTCAGCGAATCAATTAAAAAGTGTTTCTTATAATGATGCAATTAACCACCCAAATTGGAAAATGGGAAATAAAATTAGTATTGATTCTTCTACTTTAATTAATAAAGCATTTGAATTAGTAGAAGCATATTGACTTTTTCCAAAATATAAAACTGTAGCTATTAATGACCCATTTTCACAAATTCATTCTGGTATCATTTATAAAAATGATACAGGGATAGTATTTAAATCAAAACCTGATATGAAAATGTTTATTGAAATGGCATTAAATAAATTTAAATGTTTAAAAAAGTTCGACAAACACATTGAATTTTTAGATTTGAATGAAGTTCATACTCTTCTAAGTAATTCATTATTTCATAATTATTTATTAGGTTTGAATTATGCAAAACTAATTATTGAAAATATTAATACTGCTATTCCACCAATTATTTGTATTGCTGATGAAATATCAATAAATAAATTTAAAAATAATGAAATTAAATTTTTGCAAATTTATACTTTTATTGATAAGCTAGTTAATAGTTACAAATCATTTAATATTAAATCACCATCTGATATTTTTAATTTATATTGGTTAATAAATTCATCATTAAGGAAATAGTAAAATATACATGTTATGAAAAAACAATATAAAATGAGTGGATATTTAAAGAATAAGTTTATAAATTTCTCTCTTTTTATATTTTTTTGTTTATTAGTGCAATTAATAAATTTTTGTTTTATTTTCAAAAATCCTTTCCCTGTATTTATTTATTTAGATTTTTTTATTTTTATTGCTTTAGGAATACCAATTTTCTTTTTTAAAAAAACATTATTTGAAATGATTTATATGCCAATAATTTTTGGTTGATTAACATTAATATATGCAATCAATTCATGTTATTATAAGTTTTTTGGTAATGTTGTATCATTAAGAGATATCTTGTCATTTATTGGTTTGGCAAATGTTGTCATGGGGGCAAACACTAATGCTATTTGTTGACTATATATTATTGTTGATTTTTTAACATTTGGTTTTTTCTTATTTTGCCTCTTGTTTTTCAATATTAAATTAAAATTTAAAGAAGAAGAGAATTCACAATTAAATAAGTTTCATTTAAAAAATTTTTATATTTCATTTGCATTAGTATCGACTCTCAATATTTATTTAATTAGTCAAGTGATTACTATACAAACTCAAAAAAATAAAAATATGTTTTTTATGAATCATGTTAATTTATTTCCATCATTTTATTTTCAAAAACTTGGCATGTTATCTTATTATTTAACTGAAGCAAATGAATCTCTTACTAATAATTCACCTACTGTAAAAGACATCAAATCATTTATGAACAATTGTTCATATATTCCAGAAAATTTTGTATCTGGTCAATTAGAAGGAGCTAATGTTATTGTAATTTTATTAGAAACAGGTGATGAATGAATGCTAAATGAATACACTACGCCAAATTTATGAAAAATGTTAAATGATGGATTATTTTGTTCAAGTAGTTATTCTCATAATCACACTAATGTTTCTGAAAATATATCTATTAATGGTAATGTTCCTTCATATGATATTAATATGAAAAACAATTTTCCTTCTACTGATTTTAATTTACCACATATATTGAATAATAACAAATACCATTCAATTTATGCACATGACATAGTAAAAACTACTGATATTTATAATCGTATGAATTTCATTCCATCATTAGGTTTTGAAAAATGTTTATGACATGATGAACTTGATCCTAATAATATTCCTTGAACTTTTTCAAATGAAGATTATTCGATGGATAGTTTAATTATGGATTCTCTTAAAGATAAAATAGTTAATTTTGCTGAAGAATTTCACAATAATGAACCATTTTATCTACATTTTTCTACTGTTGGTATGCATATGAATCATAACAAAAAAAATAATAATGCTTATAGGATTAATGAACTTGAAAGTTTATATCGTGAAAAATTATTTCAATTAGAATTAGAAGGAAAATGAATTAATCCAGCTATTAAAAATGTTGATAAAAATCAATTTGAATATTTTACTTATCGTGCAATGGATTTTGATGTTGGTTTAGGCAAGTTAATGAATACCTTATATGAAACTGATAATGATTATTTAAAGAATACTTTATTAGTTGTATTTGGTGATCATTCATGATATGAATTATTAAATTCTTCTTTTTGTTCAATAAATAAATTTGTTAGAAATATTGATCAGTCAGTTTTTAATGATTTAAATGCTTATAGAACATTATATGGATTTTATCATCCTAAATTGAATCAATTATTACCTGATCATAAATTTGATAAAATTACATGACCAACAACTATAGTTCCTACTATTTTAAATTTATTAGGTATTCCTTATAATCCAAGGTTTTACCAAGGTAAGTCATTATTTCAAAATGACTATACATATGACGAAGTGTTCTATTCATTATGAATAGGTCATTTTTTAAATGAACATTATGATAGTAGAAATGGTATTTCTATCACAGATATTATTAATGATAATGGTTCTCAAAAAAAGTTTTTAATAAATTTAAAATATGTAATGAGACAACTAATAATGATTGAAAGTATTTACAAAGATAATATATTTAGTAAATACAATATAGATGATTTTATGCCTACTAAAAAAATCAATTTTATTTAACAATACGACTAAATCATTCAACAACGTATGTTTCATTGATTTCTTGACTTAGTTCATGTCGTTCAGGGAATCTTGTAAATTTACCTGCAAATTTATTTTTATCAACCTTAACAAATTTAACTGTATCATTATCTAAATTTGCTTTTACAAGTGGAAGTTTATGTGATTTTTCTTTTACTGAGATTTCATCCCCTACTTTAATTAACACTGAAGGGATGTCACATTTTTTTCCATTTACTAATATGTGTTTATGATTTACTAATTGTCTAGCAGCGCGTCTAGTTGGTGCAAAATTCATTCGATAGACTAAATTATCTAATCGTGATTCAAGCGCAATTAATAAATTTAAACTTGTTGAACCTTGCATTTTCTTGGCAATTTTAAATAAACGTTGAAATTGTCGATCATTTAATCCATACATAAAAGCAAGTTTTTGCTTTTCTACTAGTTGTTGACCATAACCTGATAATTTGTTATGTGAAGTTGGACCATGTTGTCCTGGTATATATTCTCGTTTTTTTCCTTTTAAAAATTCTTTATTGTTTTCTTTAATAGAAAAATGTAAACGACGTGACTTTCTATTTATACTTCCTGTATATCTTGACATTTTTTCTCCTAATAATCAAATAATTGATTTAACAAAGTATTAATAAATTCTTAATAGACTATTTGGTATAAATGGTTTCAATTTTTCAGCAAATTTACTTCCACCGCAAATTACTTATCAACTAGTTATTATTAATATTTATTTGCTGACTTTGTTTAAATATTATACATAATAGTCACATATTAACCATAAATAGATAACTATAATTAATGTTATTATGAATAATAAATGTAAATTAACATTAGTTATTAATGCTGGAAGTTCTTCAATTAAATACAAAGTATTTAATATTGTTAATGATGGAGTAATAGCTTCTGGTCAATGTGAAAAAATTGGTAATAAAATGGGGATTTTTTCACTAAAATTCAATAAAGATGGTAAACAAGTAAAACTTGAACAAAATATTCCTTTACCTAATCATGAAGTAGGTATATCAAAAATATTAGATGAATTAAAAAAACAAAATGTTATAAGTGATTTTAATGCAATTAAAGGTATAGGTCATCGTGTTGCTATGGGTGGTAAATTACCTAATTCTTGTATCATTGATTTAAAAACGAAAAATTATTTAAAGAGTTTATTCCCTTTAGCACCATTACATAATCCACCTGAAGTTAAAACTGTAGAAACATTTGAAAAGATTTTACCAAAAGTTAAAAATGTTGGAGTATATGATACAAGTTTTCATACTACTTTAGATGAAGTAAATAACTATCCATTAGATAGAAAAGTAATGGAAAAATACAAGATTAGAAAATATGGTATGCATGGCACAAGCTATCGTTACATTACTATAAAAATGCAAAATATTTTACATAAAAAATCAATTAATTTAGTTGTTTGTCATTTAGGTAATGGAGCAAGTATTTGTGAAATTAAAGATAATAAATCATATAACACAACTATGGGATTAACTCCATTAGAAGGATTAATGATGGGGACGCGTTGTGGGGATGTTGATCCAACAATATGTACATATTTAATCCGTGAAGGATATACAGTCGATCAAGTTGACAATTTATTGAATAAAGAATCAGGTTTTTTAGGTGTGACTGGTATCACTGATTGTAGAGATGTTGAATTAGCAGCTAATAAAGGTGATAAAAATGCTAAATTAGCTTTAGATATGTTTGTAAGCCGTGTGGCAAAATATATTGTAAGTTATGTTAATGATTTAGCAAAAAAAGTTGATGCAATTATTTTTACTGCTGGGATTGGTGAAAACTCTTCATTTATAGTTAATAAAGTTATAGAGAAATTACCAATTCTTAATTTAGAAATTGATCATAAGCTTTTAAATGAAAAATATGAAGATTTCAAAAAGATTTCTACAAATTCATCTAGTTTACCAATTTATCAAATTCATACAAATGAAGAATTAGTAATTCATCAAGATGTAAAGAAGATTCTTAAGTTAATTTAGTAGGTCAATAATTATTTAATATAATTAAAATATGACTAAAATAGCTATTTTTGTTGCCAACAAATCTGAGGATATTGAAGTAGTAGTACCCATAGATATTTGGAGACGAGCAGGATTTATTGTTAAATTAATTTCTGTTGAAAAAAAGAAAAATTTAGTATTATCTCATGGTACTAAAATTTCATGTGATGAAATTTTAGCTAATGAAAATATTAGTAAGTATAATGCCATATATTTACCTGGAGGTGTTGGCCATTTAAAATTTAATGATACTGATGCTCAAAGATTAATTAATTTTTTAAAAAAAGAAGGAAAAAATAAAAAAATTACTTTTATGGCAATGTGTGCTGCAGTAGAAGTATTTGGTGGATTAGGTTTATTAACTAATACAAAAGCTACATGTTATCCTTCTTATCAAAAAACTTTTGAATCTACATATGTAGATAAAGATGTAGTTGTTGATAAAAATTTTATTACTGGAAAAGCACCTGGAGCAACTATTTCTTTTGCATTGTCCGCAGTTGCTCACATTTCAAATAAGAAGCAATTAGCTAAACAAATAGCTAATGATATTTTTTATAGTGGAAAAATTAATTAATTATGAAATATACAATTAGATGAAAAGATTGCAATAAATCACTAGCATTAGAAAGTTATATTGCTGAAAAAATTGAAAAATTTAAAGATTTTAACTTTGTTTTGGACAATGCCAAGATTGAAATTGTTTATTATGCAAAACAAAAATCTTACAAATCTCGAATTAATATTCATGTAGCTAAAAAAGGTTTATTACGGGCAGAAAGTGCTGCTAAAGACATTATCACTGCTTTTAATGATACTACAGATAAAATTTTTGATCAGTTAAGAAGAGTAAAGACAAAATTTGGTAGATAAAGTGTTTTATCTTTTTTTTGTAATGTATAACTATAAATATTAACTAATAAATATATGAAAAAAGCTATCAAATATTGTCTATTTTCTATAGTTGTAGTTACTCCTTTGTGTCTTACACTTGCTTTAGCAATTGATTGAAAAAAAAGTAATATTATTTCATGTGCTGGTTCTAGTGGAATCAAACCATTTATCGAAAGTCAAGTTGATAGTTTTATTTCATATTACAAAAAAAATAAAAATAGTAAAATTGATGTTACTATTGATGCTGGTGGTAGTGGGTTTGGTATTAACCAAGTAGCAAATGGATTTGTTAGTATTGGGAATGCTTCTAAAAATCCTTATCATTCTATTAAGGATAGTGTTGATTATCAAACTAAATGAGAAAAAAATAACATTAAAACATTAACTTTTGCTTGAGAAGGAATTTGTATTCTTTATGTACCACCAAAAGGTTTAAGTAGTAACGCATTAACACAATTAAATTCTTTATTTGATATTAATAAGAAAAATATAGATCTTTTATATTCAGTTTTTTCCGGTTTTTATAATAGTAATGTCAATTTAATTAGTCAACCTAAATTAGGTTTATTTAAATCTAATGCTTTTAATAATTTATCAAAAAATGATCAAGAATTAATCACCAACACAAATTTAATTCCATATGTTAGAGCTGGTGGAAGTATTACTTCAGGAACTGCAGCAAGTTTCTATGATGGTAGCCATTTTCTTAATGCAAAAGAAAAATTAACTAATATGCAAAAAAAAGCATTTGAGAATGGCAATTATGGTAATGATTTTAAATTAATTGATACTGATGAAGCTAATTCACGTGCATGAGAAATATTTATTGCTAATATGATCCCAGGATCAATCATTTATTTATCATCAGGTTTTGTTGAGAATAATATGAATTTAATTAAAAAAAACCATATTGGTATTTTCACTTACAATACTCAAGTTTATGATATTAAATCTGTTAAAGATGGATTTAATTTTTATCGTCCACTCAATATTATGTTTAGTATTGATAATAATAATGCCTGCGATTTAGCTGAGTTCTTATTAAATATTAATAACTGAACTACTATTGGTGCTAAACCTATTAATTTACAAGATAAAGAATCAATGATGATAGATAATAATTTAAGAGTTTCTGATGTTTCAATAATGAAGCATGAAAATAAATTTTTTACTGATGATGATGTAATTTTTGGTGCAAAGGATAATTATGTCTAGTAAATTATTAACTAAAAGAAAAATATATCTAGACAAAACCTTTGGATTTACAAGTTTTGGTGTATCATTATTATTTTCATTAATATTTATTGCTTTAATTGTGTTTATTATTTATGCATCTATTCCAGGATTTAAGTTTTATGGAGCTATTAATATTCTTTTTTCTGGACAATTTGATTTATCAAAAAACAAAGTATCAATTTGGTTACCTTTATCAATTACTATCATAAGTTCAACTATCGCAATTATTATTGCTGCTCCAATAGGTATTAAAACGGCAATATTTATTAAATATCGTATTTCAATAAAATGACAAAAAATGTCCAAAATTTTATTTGAATTATTAGCTGCTGCTCCTTCAGTAATATTTGGATTATTTGCTTCTGAAATGTTAGGTTTTGTATTAGCTAAAATTTTTCAAATAAATAATAGTTATAACATCATTGCTGCTTCATTTATGCTTGCAATTATGATTTTACCTACCATTATTTCATTAACATTGAATAATTTAAATGGAATTGATCATAGTTTATTAACTTCTGCTATGGTTTTAGGAAATTCTAAAACTCGTGCTATTTATAAAGTATGTAAAAAAGAATGTAAAAATGGAATCACTACAACCATATTAATTGCTATATCTCGTGCTATTGGTGAAACAATGGCAATTAGTATGATTTTACAATCACAAATGTACAACAATGTGTTTAATTCTGGATTCTGAAGTATTTTAACTTCAGGATTAAGATCACTTGGTGCACTAATTTCTGCAAACATGTTTGCAGAATCTGCTGGTCCTGAATTGCAAAGTTTATTATTTGCATTTGGTGTAATTATGTTTATTTTGGTTATTATTATCAATACCATAACAATGCAATTAACTAAAAAAAAGAATAATGTTAAATACACATGGTGAAATAGATTTACTTTACATGTGAATAATATTATTTGGTTTATTCCTAATTTAATTAAACTTATATTTGAAAAATTAACTTTTCATTCAAAAATAAGTAAATACAACACAAATGAATATATTGGAACACGTGTAATACATAAAAAATTTATTCATTTATATGATGGATGAAAAATATTCTGGGAATGGTTTTCAATAATTGTTACATCAATTTTTTTATTTTGAATTATTGAAAATATTTTCATTAATGGAATAATAGCAATTTCTAGTAAATATAGTTCATTAGTTAGTTTTGCAAAAGATACATCAGGAATGGCTTTATTAAATACATTATTAATTATTTTCTTAACAGTATTAATAGGTTTTCCAATTAGTTTATTTGTTGCTATTTATTTAAATGAATTTGCACGAAATAACAAATTTAAATCCACTATTTTATTTTTTATTGATTCATTAGGAGCTACTCCAAGTATTTTATTTGGTATGTTTGGGTTAATTTTTTATATTCAAACATTAGGTTGAACTTCACAAGGTGCTGCCGGTAAATCAATTATTGCTGGTATATTAACAATTTTAATTGTTATTCTTCCTACATTTATTAGGACTATCCAACAAGCTTTACAAAATGTTCCTATTGATTTACGAGTAAATTCATATGCATTAGGAGCAAGTAAAAGCGAAACAATTAAAAAAATAGTTTTACCATTAGCATGAAAAGCAATAACTACTTCAATTGTTCTTGCTATAGGAAGAATTTTAGCAGAAACTGCTCCACTTTATTTAACTAGTGGTTTAGCAAGTGGATCAGTAGTTTCATTATCTAATGAAGGTCAAACATTAACTACAAGAATTTATGCTCAAATTTATGAATCTAATATTACAAAAGGTTCTAATATCATGTATGAGTGCGCCTTTATAACTATGGTATTAATTTTGTTAATTATTCTTTTTGTTAATGTATTTATCCCATGATATTATCAACATAGAGAGCATAAAAAAAATAATGCTACATTCATTGTTGATAAAAAATATAAAATTAATACTATTAAAGCAAATAAATATGGCTAAGCAAAATATCATATTTGATTTTAACAAAATTAATGAAGAAAATGTAAAATTAAAACAAGAATATCTTTCTATTTTAAATGAATATAAAGCACAATATTTATATGATATTTCTAAATCTAAAAAAATAAAAGAACATATTTCTATTAAAAGAACATATCGAAGAAAATGTAATTTAGCAAGAAAAGATTATTTAAATAAAAAACTTTTAGTTAAAAAACAAAATGCAATTGTATTAGAAAAAGAGCAATATGATCAATATCTTGCTAAAAAAGCACTTGAAACTCATGGATTAAGTAAATTGTTTGAGTTTATTAAATTAAACAAAAATCAACGTAAGTGTTACAAAATTTTAAAAAACAGAGAATTTGCATTAATTAATAATAAAAAAAAGAATTTCAATAAATCAAATGCATTTGAAATTGATCACTTCAATTTCTTTTATGGAAAGCAACAAGCATTATTTGATATTAATATGAAAATTAAAAAAAATAATGTTATTGCTTTTATTGGGCCAAGTGGATGTGGTAAATCAACATTTTTAAGATGTTTGAACAGAATGAATGATCAAATTGCTAACACTAATTCTACAGGAAATATTTATTTTAATGATGGTACTAATATCAGATCAAAAAAACTTAACACTTTGACATTAACTACAAAAGTAGGTATGGTGTTCCAAAAAGCTACTGTATTTCCTATGAGTATTTATGATAATGTTGCTTATGGTCCAAAAAATCATGGTATTATTGAAAAGCAAATATTAAATCAAATAGTCTATGATGCATTAAAATCAGCTGCATTATGAGATGAAGTTAAAAATAAATTAAATTCTCCTGCTAGTGCTTTATCAGGTGGACAACAACAAAGATTATGCATTGCACGTGCTATTGCTTTACATCCAGAAGTTATTTTAATGGATGAATCTACCTCAGGTTTAGATCCAATAGCAACTTCAAAAATTGAAAGTCTAATCATTCAACTTAAGGAAAAATATACTATCATTATTGTTACTCACTCTATGGCACAAGCGCAACGTGTAAGTGATTATACAGCTTTTTTTAATAAAGGAAGATTAGAGGAATTTGGTACTACAAAGCAAATTTTCTTAAACCCAACAAATAAGAAAACAAAAGATTATATTTCTGGGAGGTTGAATTAACATAATGGGAACATCATTGGGAATGACTACATTTATTATTGGTTTAATTGGTACAGTTTGTGTATCAATATATACTTATCCTTCATTAATAAATTTATTAAGAACTAAAGATTCTACCAAAATTTCTTTATTGGGGTTCGGTATATTAATTTTTGCTGATTTTTCTTTTCTACTTCAGTGTATTTTATCAGGGATTGTTCAAAGTTGAAATGATACATGAATAACAAATATGCTTCCAATCTTAATTGCTAATGCTATGTCACTTATTGGAGCTTTATCATCTTATATTTATAAAATTTGCTGTATTATTAAAGCAAAAAAAATAAATATGACTGAAGAAGAATATTGTAAAAAAAGGCAAAGAAAGGAAAAATAATGTCAATCAATTACAACATTACTAAAAAATCTGAGTTACAATTAATAAATTCATTCTATGAATTTTATAATCATGTTAAAAATGAGTGAATTGAATTAATAGAGTTTCTAAAAAATAATAAATCTATTACTGCTTCTAATTTAAAGATTATTGAAAGATATGAATGTATTTCTAATCAATATGAATCACAAATTTTAGATGAATGCATTTGATGTATTTCAAAAAATCAACCTGTAGCAAGTAATCTTCGTTTTATTATTTCTATCATTAATTCTATTAGAGATTTAGAGCGAATGTCTGATTATATTGAACGCTGCGCTCATATTTTAAATAAGT
Source organism: Mycoplasmataceae bacterium UBA3729 (assembly GCA_002372615.1). Lineage (GTDB taxonomy): Bacteria > Bacillota_I > Bacilli_A > Mycoplasmatales > Mycoplasmoidaceae > Malacoplasma_A. The sequence goes on from DFHG01000009.1 coordinate 156,541, forward strand.
ACCATTTTAATAAAGAAGTTATTAATCAAATATTAAAACTATTGAAATATTCAATTGAATGCATGGATAACATAATCAAAATTATTAAAAATAAACAGCAATTAAAAAGCGAACCAATTAAAAAATATAAAATTGCCCAAAAATATATCGATGAATATCGTGAAAATAGTCATAAAATTCGTCATGATTTATTAGCACATTTATTAAAAAGTAAAAAAGATGAATGAGTTAAAATTCCTTATATAATTCATTCTGCTGAAAGAAATATTGAACATTCAATGAATATTTTAGAAAGTTTTATTTATATTCATGATGAAAAATTCTTTTTTATAAAACGCAATATAGTTAAATAGCTTTGTTAATATAGTTTTCTATAAAATCTTTTTTTTCTGAATGGAATATTGAAAATGAGGGGAACATATATTGATTATCTTGAGATAAAAATCCACCTCAATAAATACCCATTACTTGAAAATCAGAATTAATGAGCATACTACCACTACTACCACCTTGTAATGGGAATGTTACATCTTCATATTTGATGTTTGATATATAGTTTTGTGATACATCATAAAATCCAGGATCTATACCATGAGGATATTTCTCATTAATACTAAGATTAGATAGAAATTTGTGAGCAAATCTAGTACCGAGAAAACTTGAAGCTTCTTCTATGTAGGCTGGATAACCTGCACAATATCCTGAAACAGTATCTTTTGGATGAACATCAGCAAATTGATTAATATAACCATGTTTTTTATAAAATTGATTTAAATTATCTAATTTACTTTTTAAATTATGACTATCATATTTTAAAGACTCTGTAAAATCTACATCAAGTATGTTAAAATCAATTGAATTTTCTTTTTTTATTTTCTCATTTGCATCATCATTAGCATATGTTAAATAATCGTTTCCATTTGCTACTTTAATATAATCTTTATCAACTGGTGTATAATAATCTGATTTAATACTAAAAACTGATTCAGAATTATAATTACTAATTTTATATTCTATGTATTCAGCATTAGTAAGTGAAAAAGCAGGATATGATACATGCAAATTTGTAGCACAATAATAATGATATGAATCAATAGTTTCATCAGCTTTAGCTAAAATTCAGCATGTTCCTCACATAACAGTAGTTTTAGTATCACCATCTAATTTATAATATGCGTTTAGTGAAAAAGTACGATCAGCAATATAATTGATATATTTGTTGTAATTATTTCCACCATTGTTACTATTTGCACAATTTGCTAAAAGAAATGAAGTTGAAGTTAATGGTACTAATAATAAAAAAGTTGTTGTTAATTTTGTAAATAAATTATTGATTTTCATATATTAAAATTATATATAAAAAGGTATATTGAAACCAATTATCAATAAAGTATCATTTATTTAAGTTTTCTGAGTTTACATAATACCTCTTAACAAATAAAAGATACGTTATCTGGATTATATTTTAAAGAATGTAAATGTTATTAATAATGATATAGATATTTTAATCTATGTATATAATCAACTTATTAAAATTCTTAAAAATTTATTAAAGCTTTAAAAAAATATTTTTTAGTAAATTTTGTGTGATTAAAAATGCATGGAAATTTTAAAAAATTGCTTATTTTATGTTAATTTTATGATAATTTGTATCAAATTATAAAAAAATGAGTAAAATTAATGGCAAATTAAATAAAATATGGTAAAAAAATCATGCATTTTAATAAATTTGATGTTATAATCGTTATTTTTTTAATATTTTTTTAATAAATGAATATTTGTTGATTATTATTTCAAAAATCACTAGTTTTTTTGAATAATTCATGTAAAATATTCATTTTTTGTATTACATCCATTAAAATTTACTTAAATTACAATTAAAAACATATGATTCTAATATTTTAAAATTTATGTATGTGTGTATACACATACATACTTTTGTTGGTTAATAAATTGTGTTTTCTCTATTGCATAATCACAATAGTTAAGAATCAATATATATTTATATGTATGAAGTGGTATAATATTAGTATGGATGGTAATGAACATTCATGAATAAGAAAATTAAAATATTTATTTTAACTTCAAGTGCATTAATTACAAACACAATAATAGCAAATGCATTAACTTCATGTTCTTCAAGAAACATTATTGTTGATACTGGTGGGTTTGACAAACTATATGGTATTAGTATGGCAACATACAATCGTATGGAAAGTGATTTCAAAGATTTGTATGAAACTCAACAAAATATGAGTAAATATGAAGGTTCTATATCTGAAGAAGAATACCAATCAAATTTACTAAATTTTGAATCTAAATTAAAATCTTTTCATGCTAATTTATTTGATAAAAAAGACAATAAAACCTTAAGTTACACAATTAAAACTAATACTCTAAGAGATTTTGCAAGAAAAAACTATGGTATTAGATTATCTAGAGTTAATAATATTAATTTAAATGATGAATTAACTGAAATCAAAGATTCAATGATGTATTCATTATTATTTTATTTAGAACAATGTCATATCGTTAATTCTAATACTTATCAATATGTAATAAATGCTAATAAATTATTTGATTCTATTGTGGATGAAGCAAAAGAAAAATATGATAAAAATGATACAGTATCTCTTATTCAATATGTTCAAGAACACACAGTTTCATGTTTTGCAGGGATTGCTAAAGAAATAGATGCTCTTATTACTCAAAGACAACTAAAAGAATTTATCGAAGAATATTCAATAAAAGTAAAAGAAAATATTTCTCCAATTTATTGTTGAGACAGACTATATTCATATGGTTATAATGATGGTATAAAAGAAATAACAACAAATGTTTTTAATAACCTTTTTGATATGCATGTAGAAAGTACCCCTAGAGTTAATACTTCTACTGGTGTAATTTCAACTAAAACTATTAAATTTGATGATGATTTAATTCCTGGATATACATTAAAACCATTTATATGCAAAATGCATAGTGATCCATATACTAATATATATTCTATTGATGTAGATTACACTTTAGTAAATAATCAATATATTAATGATATAGATGTTGCTAAATTGACAGCCCATTCATCATCATTAAAACATCCTTCATTATATAAAGACGAACCTTTATCTATTTTTGATTTAAATACTAGTGAAGATGATAGAGAATATACTAATTATCAAATACCAGTAACTAAAAAATACGAGAAAAATCAAATAAATCAAACTTATTTTAATGGTGATGATTTTAAAATCTCTTGATCTACAAGTGAAGAATATGGTTTTGATGATTTTTGAGTTGAACCAAATGAAAATGGTGAATGCAAGGCCACATTTGATAAATCAGCTCTAGCTTCTAGTGGAATGATGATTAATGGTTATCTTCTTCTTGATATACTTGAACAATCAGATAGTATTTCTTTATCTGGTGGTTCTGTTTTCTTAAATGGTAAAGAAAAATTAGCAAATACTGATCTACAACAATGAAAATTATCAATTGATAAAAAGGAATTAGCTAGTGATGCAATTAAATGAGAATTGGTTTCAGCTACATCTGCATCATTACCTAATGCGATATTTATTGATAATGGTGTAGTATCTTGAACTGATGCTATTACCGTAGGTACATATGAATTCTATGTAATTGCTAATTATAAAGGAAAGAAATTTCAAACACAATCAATTACTTTAGCTATTGAAGGCAATAAAAAAAATGTTCTTAATTACAATTCCAAAAAAGTATATTCTACTAATGAAAATGTAATTGATCAAAAATTAATTGATTTTGTTAAAAATGTTAATTTTTATTTAGATTATACTGAAGTTGAATATAGTAAAGTTTATGATGATTTTTCAAAAGGTGAAATACAAATTAATGATTTTATTGTTAATTATGTAAACTCAGAAAATAGTTTTAGTATAGATGATAAAACAATTATTAATCCAATTAGTATTGCTATAAATGAAGATTCTGGTATCACAAAAAGATATAGTGAAAATCTTTGAGAAAAGGTAACTAAAAATTATAATGGAGTTGTTTCAATAACTAACATGGATAATTTAAAAAAATCTGTTGAAGATGAAATAGATGAAATTGATAATTTAGAAGTAACTTATGCAGTTATGTATTCTGTATTCACTGTATTTTTTATAGCTTTGGTTGCTGCTTATTTTATAATAGCAAAAATGGGTGTAGATGAAATGAAGATGACCCATTTTGAATGAATTTTTGTTATTTTACCTGCTGTTCTTATAATTCTTGGGATGATTGCTGGAATAATTTCAGTATTTGCTGTATTAGAATCTCCAAGAGATGAACTTGTTGAAAAAATAAACAAGTTGAATAAAGATACAAATGATTCAAGTAATTATAAACTATTAGAAAATATTAACAATGATAAAAAATATTTCGTTGATAAGGATGGAAAATCTAATTTTAATAGTTTACCACCAGCAGAAATTAAAAATAAAAAATCATATTATGAGTTGGGCTATAAACAAGATAAAATTAATAATGGTATTATGGTTGCAGAAAGTGATTTAGCTGTGTTTTTCGGCGGTAAAAATGAAGTTAATGAATTTGCCAATAATTTAAATGATCTAATTGATAGTTTTAAATATATGCATATTTTAAATGCTCTTTGCGCAATATTAATGCTATGGTTTATTCTTATAGTGCTTGGTGTAATTGGTGCAACCTATTCTAATCACCTTAAAACTTTAGATGATGAAGCTCTAGCTAAACACATGGTGGGTTATGTAAAACAACAAGATGCATGGTTAAATAAAAATGGTATACTTCAAATTTCATCAGATATTTATAATCGATGTCGTTTTTATTGAATAATGTTCTTTACTTGGCAGTAGTCAACAACATAGTATTTATGCACAATTATTAAAATCTCGTGGTTATGAAAAACTTGCTAATAAAATATTAACAGAATCATATGAAGAATGAGAAGAAGTTAAGCAAGCAAATGATAAATTGGTAGAATTAGATATTATTCCAATTGTAGAAATTCAAAAAATATCCAGTTATTAATGATGCGAAGAAAATGTTCGAGTATATTTATAATGATGCAGTTAAACGATTACATGAAATAAATCAAGCATTATCTCTATTTGATGATGACTATATAACTAAAGATATGATTCAAAAATCATTATTGAAGAAAAAGAACATTTGAATTGAGTTAAACAACATCTTAATTTAATTAAAAAAATTGGTTATCAAAATTATTTAATTGAACAGACTAATATCAAATAAGTTAAAATAATGAATTTATTCATTATATTTTCATTTATTGAATAAAATTCAATAATTTCATAATAATTTAGTTAATTTTTATTTAAATAACTCAAATGTTGAATTTTCTATGTAATACAAGTGAAGAATTAAATTATAATTGCTTTATGAATGTACTATTTATTGGTGATGTATTTGGTAAACAAGGAAGAAAGGCTTTAAATGCATTTTTACCAAAAATCATTAAAGGCAAAAAAATAGATTTCACTATTGCTAATGTTGAAAATTGTACTCATGGACGCTCTATCAATAAAAAACATTATAAATTTTTAAAAACTTTAGGAATTGATGTTTTTACTTTTGGTAATCATACATGAGAAAACCCAGAAATATATGGAATATTAACTAATTCTGATATAGTTCGACCATTAAATATTAAAAATAATTTAAGAGAAGCTAGAATTGGTAAAGGTAGTAGGATTTATAAAGTTAAAAACATTAAAATTCGTGTGACAAATATGCTTGGTTTGTCTGCTAATTGCAAAAATATGCAAACTAACCCATTTTTATTAATGGATGAATTTCTTAATGAAATTAAAAATGAAAAAACTATCCATATTATTGATTTTCATACTAATGCTACAAGTGAAAAAAATGCATATTTATTAGCTTATGCTAATAAAGTAAGTGCAATTATTGGTACACATACACATATTCAAACTGCTGATAACAAAATCTATAAAAAAACAGCATATATAACTGATGCTGGTATGACTGGACCAAGTGAAGGTATAATTGGTGCAATGCCACAAACAATATTAGATATGTACCGACAAAAAGTTATTCATTTTAAATTAGATCCTGATATAAGCAAATACCAAATTAATGGGGTAATAATAAAATTTGATAATAAAACATTAATACCTAAAAAAATTGAAAGAGTAAATTTAATTGAAGGAGATAAATATAATGGAAAATAAGCTTACTTTTAAAAAAATTAAAACTTCCAATTCTATTGTTATTGGTGGAATGATAGCTCTAGGTAAAACTACATTAGCTAATGCTTTAATGAAACATTTAAAAAATTCTCGATGAGTTCCCGAATTGGATCAAAAAGATAAATTATCACTTCTTTTATTAGAAAAAATGTATGAAAGAAGTGATGATAATTTATATGCTTCGCTTTTTCAATTATATTTTGTTATTAAAAGATTTGATACATATAAAAAGAATGCTAATCAAAAACAATTAACTATTTTTGATCGAAGTATTTTTGAGGATTGATTATTTGCTAAAGAAAACTTAAATAATCCATTTTTATTTAATTATTATCAAGGTACATTTGGTGGAATTTGTAATGAAGTGGTTTACGAAACTGGAGTTCCTAAATTGTATGTTATTTTAACTGGTAATTGGGAATTATTTAAAAAACGAATTTTTAAGCGTAACCGACCATGTGAAGTTAATAATTTTAAAAAAAATGAAATATATTTTCATAGATTATTAATTCAATATGAATCATTTCTAGTTAATACATGTAAAAATTATGGAATTAGTTATATAGTAATTGATGCTAGTTTATCAGTAAAAAAAGAAGTGCAATTAATTTTAAATAAATTGAAAACTTTTGATAAATAACTCATCTATTTTTATAGTAATGTATATTAGAAATATAGGCGTTTAGTTCAATGGTAGAATAATGGTCTCCAAAACCACTGATGTGAGTTCAATTCTTACAACGCCTGCCATAAAGTTGATAGTTTAAGAGAGTTTATCATTAAAAATGATAGTTTATTAACTAAACAACAAAAGGAAGTTAAGAAGTCATTAGATATTGTCTTTCCAATTAATACAAAAGATAAAGATGTTAATTATCTTAACCAAATTGATAAACAGAGATTTGGTAATGAACTACCAGCTAATTTAAATAATCAAATATTTAATTTAGTTAAAGATTATACATCATCAAAAATAAATTTACTAACTGATGAAGTAAGAAAACAATTAATAAAAGATAAGAATTTCACTAAATCAAACAATTTAATGAAATTTAAGAATAAAAAGAACTGTGTGAATATAAGCATACTATTGGGCAGATATTAACTCAAACAGGAAAATAAATCAATTTTGATTTGAATAAAGCTATTAGCAAAGCACATACTCAAGACTATATTAAAGAGTTTGTAAATAAACTAAAAGCAGAGGAATTTATTTATCAAAAACATAATGAAAATAGAATTTCACAAGAACAAGCACAAGACATTAGACAGGAGATAGGATATGGCCCTACAAGATAAGAAAAAAACTAAAAGTTAAAGAACAACCAAAGCAAGAGACTAAAAAGTCAAAAGCTTTGAAAACTAAAATTGAGGAGAATAAAGATAAATTTATCTTTAAGTTTCCAGTTTATATTAGAGTTAAGGAATTCAAGACTAATAAAGAAATAATTATTAATACTCGTAGAATTCTTTACTCAAAAGAGATAGATAAGAATTCATCACTAATTATGATGAATAGTGGTTATAAAGTTAGAACAAATTTATCTATTGATAATTTGTGATAGCAGAAGTTGTGTAAGCAAGTGATTAAGAACACAAAACTAAATTAATTTTGTCTTGAGTCACAATAATATTAATCAATAATTAAATAGAAAATAGATAAATATTTCATACAGAAATGAAAAACGACCAATTATAATGGATATATTAATTGGATACCAATCTTCTGAAAAATCAAACAACGAATGTCCTTCATGAATGTATTCATTTCTTCTATCTATAAATTCTTTTCAGCAAATATTTTTGTCATTAAGTAATTGAACAATATTGCATATTGAAACAAAATATCTTTTATTCATCTTTTTATTAAATTCTGGTAGAATTTTAGTTAATACTATTTTGCTGTACTCTTTTTTAATCAAATTTAAATCAATTATTTTACGAACAATTTCTTTCATAAAAATATCTACACTATATCGTTGCGAATAAATTCACACTTCAAATTCTTTCAAATCAAACAATATTTGTTCAATTATTGAAGCTCTATTTGTATATGCTTCATATTCGAATTCATTATTTGATAAAAACAAACACGTTTTTATTTTTTGACAATGTAAAAACTTATTATAAATAGTAATAGCAAATGAATTTAAATATGAAAATAGAACTCCATCTTCATCTACATCATATGGATAATGATCAATTTCTCATATTATTTCATCAATAATTTTTGATGATATTTTATGAATATTAACAATTCTTTTTTTAACACAACTACTTGCTATAGATTTAAAGAAAATAATAAATAGTTCGCTGAGATATGCTATTTCACTTTTAATATCTTTATTTTTTCGTTTATTAGATTTTGTTGTTTCCATTTAATTTTAGATTGATCAATTGGTTTATTTCCATCAAAATTATTCAATATATATTCATATCTATTTCTTCTTTCATTACGATTAGTAACAAAACTTTGATAACGATCAGAATACAAATTGCAAAATTTTGATAATATATCTTTCAAGTCATAATCAACATGTTGAATATCATTAATATTGCTATATAGTTTATGTTCATTTAACATTAGCTGTAGAGGGCCTAAATCAAAATTGACATAGTCTAAAATATTGAACAAGTTAAGTATTTTACATATATTAACTTGCCAACGTCTATTAATTTTTGTAAATTTGATTATGAATAAATAATATGAATCAATTTTTCTTTTATCAATACTAGTAATTATTTTGTCTATTGTAACGATGTTAGGATTTCCAATTTTTATTCCAGTTTTAATATTAACAGGTGTATAAAAATTACAAGTTCCTTCTTTAATTCAAAAATCTCCCATACTACGTTTATTTGTTTCATTTATCAATTGATAACGATTATTTGAAATATTAGCCAATTCTTCTTGAGTTTTAGTTTCTATATAATTAGCTAAACCATGACCTGCTTCTCTCCGATTAAGCATCGAAATAAAATTGTCATTGTGTAAAATTTCTTGTGTCCAAAAATCATTTAATTTTCTTTCAAATTCGTTAATTAATTCTTTACTTAGCATATCGCCATCCTTGCCATATTTTTTCAGTATATTGAATTACATCTTTTATATAATTTGCATTTTTTTTCAAATATGCAATAAAACTTGGTAATTCATTTAACTGCCAAATTCTTTGTTTAATAAATGGTGCATTAGGTATATAAAGATAATAACAGCTAACACTCCTTACACCTTTTTTAGCATATTTTTTTAGGTATTTTCATTCTTCTTTTTTGCATTGAAAATCCTGAAAGTGAAAACCTGTTCTAATTATTGGCCATTTCATTTTGATATTATCAAAATCACTTATTTTCCCAGTGAGTTTTTTGTTGTTTTTGGTGTTTTTATAAACATCAGCTATATTTGTATGAAAACGACAGCAAACTTTTTTCTTTGTATTTTTTCAATCAGTAGAAAAACTTGCACTTCAAAATGTATTTTGAGCCATATTTACCAAAAAGAATTTATTACCAATAAATAATCATGGACATAAGATACTATATTTACAATTATTATTTAACATTAAATCAAAAAATTCATTTATCTGGGAAAATGGAATATTTGTGATTACAAAATCATACTTTTTATAATCAACTTTGTACATATTATGCTGAAGACCTCCGCCTTTAGGAGCCAAATCAACATCTAATTTTCATTCATCGTGTAATAATTTGTAATACTCACTATTTTTATCATCACAAGGGCAAATTATTTTTTTATTTATCAAATATTTTTTAATTGGCAAACACTGTTTCAATACAATATCATGTTTTGTGAAAAATTCATCATTTTGAACCATTCCTTTTGTTTTTAATGTTTTATTAGCAGTCATAATAAAGTGTAAGTATATTAAACAATTTATTTTTGTTGTATAAACATACTATATCAAAAATACAACAGAAAATGTATTTAATTACTTTGTCATATTTATAGTCACTATGTGACTATTATAAAATATATGATTATATTTATGTGGTATTATGAATATGAGTAGCAGTTTTAACCCTTTTGGTTTATTTTGTGTTTCACAGCAAAAATTAAATGATAGTTTGATATCAATATTTAGAGATTATCAAATTATTGAATATTATTTGAAATGAATTTATTCTTATATGCATAAAGGAAATTCAAATAAAAATTACAAATACATTAAAGATAAAACCTTAGGTAATCTAATTAATCTTCTAAAGAAATTAGATTATTCTGATAATAGTCCATGATTGTCAAAAGACGATTACTCCTACTTAAAGGACATGACTGAAATAAGAAACTATTACATTCATAAGTTTTTTATTAATTATTTAGATGCTGAATATCATAATGATCACAATAAACTCAATAATTTATATACACAGTTAATTAAAGATAAAAAAGAGATTGAAAAAATGTGTAAAAATATCGTTAAATTTTATAATCAAGTGTCATCAATTAAATAGATAGTTTTTACCAATAAATACCTAAAATTTTCAAAAATTTTAATCTTATTAATTTTATTGCTTTAGCATTAGTTGGCAATAAAAATTTTCAATTTTTTGTTGTAAAATCACAAGCGTATATTAACCCAATAATAAGTTACAAAGAATTATTATCAATAGCAAAAGGAAGAAAGAGCATGAATTATTTTGTGTTTATTCGTAGAAATTACCATTGTTTTACTGGTAATGTTAAATTTGATGTAGCAAGTGCTAATAAAAATATTAATAACACATTAATAATAATTCAGCTCATGGATATGTTTCAGCATTTAAATGAGCTTTCAATAACTTTTATGGAATGAAATTCAATACTAAATATATTGTTAGTAGACCTAATGAAATTTCTAAGTTTACTACCAAATTAACTAATAAAGAAATTAGTTATGTTAGAAAGAAATATAAAGAGTGAATCAATGAAGAGTTAACTTGTGTTAAGAATTTGCAAGAGTTAATAAGATATAAAAGATTAGGTTATTACTATGTCTTTGAGACATTGTTGTGTTCTGGAACGAGAATAGGTAAATTAGCTTCAATTAATTTTAGAGCTAATCCAGCTCATAGCATTATTGAATCTAAGATTTCTGGTTGTGATAAAGCAGAAATAATCATTAACACAGAGAAGACTTGTAAGAAACGAGATATTTATATTCCACTTGATGCTTATAAGTTTTTTGTTAAATATAAGTGAAAGATTAAAGGGAATTTGGTTAAAGATAATTTCATTATGTTTAGGAATTGAGCTAAATTACCATTCAAGTTTACAGCTCATGTATTAAGAAGGACTAAAGTTTCAATAATGCATGAGTATGGAGCGGATGTTAATACAATCTCAATGGTGTTAGGAACTACACCAAGAACTGTGATGAATTACTATATCATTTCATCAAATAGAAACTATGATGCTTGTGATATAGCTGATTGTGCAGTAAATGGCTATATTGTTAAAACAAATAATCTTTATTTCAATAGGACTTATTTAAGTAGGAAGGAGGAGCAATATATAATATATACAAGGATATGAGAAAGGATAAAGCTGCTAAATACAAGATAACAGATACTGATATTGATAAGAAGTTTATTGGTAAACAAGTTACTGTTGAGAAAGTTAAGTCTAAAGGCGGTCCTAGTGTTGGTGGAAGAAAACACCAAAAACAAAGAAAAGCACCTGCTTGATTTGTTGAATTTGAAAAAAGAAATAATCAATGACTTGATAAAATAGAAAATAATGTATCGAGTTTAAGAAGTGATTTAAATAGAGTTATCAAACTAAACAATCTAAAGCATTAGTAATACTCAAATAAAAATAAAAAAGAAATGTATCCTAAGAGGATACATTTTTGTTTTTGCATAGTATTCATAATATCTTCATTAAAGATATTCTTAATATATTCTATGTATGCTTTAGGTATTACTGCCATGAATTAGGGTATTACTGATATTTGTTATGGTAATATTGCTAAAAGATATTTATCCAAAAATATTAAATCTATAAATGAAAAGGAAGTGTTTAAAAAATTCGAATCATTTGTTAAAGAGGTTGAAAAAATATTACAACAAAACTAAAAAACCTATAATCTAAGTAATATAAAAACCAAAGCTTAAATAGATATTAAATAAATATTAGGAGTTTTATTATGTATAAAGTAACAAAATGTAAACCATGAGTAAAAGATTTACAAAAACATTGTGATGCTATGGAAAAAACAGGTTGAACCCTTATCAGCCATTCTTCAAATTCCGCAACAGTAGGTTTTACATTCATTTGATATAAGAAATAATTTCTTATTCATATTTATAAATGACTTATTTTTTTAGACAAACAGCCAATATATAATATACATATGAGTATCAAGTATAAAATCGAAGATGCTAAAAAGAATAAAAACTTAATCAATGATGAGATTAAGTTAAGTAGAGTTAAATCTAAAGGTGATCATAGCGATGGTGGAAGAAATACCTGGATCTAAAAATAAGATTACCTTAGCTAAATTAGCTGAACGGATGGCAGATTTAACAAAAACAGTTAAAGATGGATTTGCTGAACAAGCTAAATTTAATAAATCTATTCGTGAAGATTTAAATAGAGTAATTAAATTAAATAATTTGAAACATTAATGATTCTATTTTCCTACAATGAAACTATTTATAATAGGAAAAGGTTTTGATTTAAAGCATGGTCTAAAATCAACTTATGAAAAATTTAAAAAATTTGTTTATAAGAAAAATAAAAAAATATATGATGATTTTTACAAAAAATGGCATGTTATCTTGATATAAATGATAAATCTTTGTTTAATGAAAAAACATGAAGCAATCTTGAAGATTGTATTGCACAACTATATGATATAGTTTGAGACTACTATATCTTTGATTTAATTTATCCAAGTTCAGAATATGATATGGGTAAAGCGTCATACTGAGGCGACAAGACATATAATTTAGACAAAATCATTGAAGATGATATAAAAACTTCTAGTGAAATAAAATTGCTTTTTAAAGAATGGGTAACAAAGTTAAATAAAAAATCACCTTTCATTTATCAGGAATTTAAAAAATTATTTAATAAAATAGTATTTTTTTAAATTTTAACTACACAAATACATTAGAAAAGATATATGAAATTAATGATAAAAAAATCATCCATTTACATAATAGTAAAGAAAATTATATTATTGGACATAATGAAAAATACATAAGACCGTCAGAAGGATATTGAGGACATAATTGAGAAAATTTAACGGATGAAAATGGTAATCTTATATATGACGATTGGTCTGAAATTGAAATGTATCATTCAATAAACAAATATAGTAAAAAACTGTATGAAATATTTTATAAAAATTCAGAAAAAATTATTGTTGATAATAAAAAAATATTTGATAAATCATTTAATGAAATAATTGTATTGGGTTTTTCATTTAGAATACAAGACGAAATATACATTAAAAAAATTACTTAAAAAAACTCCTTCAAATAATTGAAAAATTTATTATCATACATGCGAAGATAAAAAACGAATATCAACTTTTTTTGGTAAAAATAAACTTAAAATGATTAAGTGATAATTACATTTACAACATATATTCATTAAATATATTCTTAATATATTCTATGTATACTTTAGGTATTACCAATATGAGTTTAGGTATTACTGATATTTGCTATGGTATTACTCTTAAATATTTAGGTATTACTCATAGTGAGACAAAATGATATGAAATTGAGACAGGAGCTAAAAAATAAGCTAAAAACTATCTCATAGATACGACAAAACATAGCAAATTATTTGATAATTAGGTTTTTATAAAGTTTTTAGTTTAGTTTAATGGTTATTCAGTGAACATCTTACATCAATCATTGTCTGGTGGATCATTGATTGAATGAGTGTTGTTTGAACTGTTTAAATCAACACACCAGATTTATTATCATTAGTTTCTTTCTTATTAGAAAGAAGTCATTTAAACATTCTAGTTTTAATGTCTAATTGAACAAATTTCTTATATAAAGCAATAAGATTAGTATATGAAGCAACATTAATGTCAGCTTTTTTTAGTAGACAATTTAACTTTACTGGAGTTGAAGAACTATAACCAATGATAGTAGCATAGTTTGCAAGAGTTATCTTTCGTCATTTCTTATTGGTTTTATAGTTTCAACCATATTTGTTTTCAGTATCTTGCTTAACAAGAACATAAAGTTCTTGTGCTTGGAATTTTTTATTATGTCAATGAGATTTAATAAAGTGCTGTAATTTAGCTAATTGCTTAGCACAGATAAATAACTTTGTTTTATTTCTAATTGCTATTGCCTTAGCTAAATCATTATTCTCATAAGCTATTTTTAATAGCTTGTTTTGTTTTTTTAATAAGTTTTCAGAAATAGTTGTCAACATCACTATACTTAACTTGTTTCTCAATGGATTCGACTATCCGATTGAGAATTTGATGTTTATTTTGACTGTTTTCTGTATTCTGATATAAATGCATCTAATTAAAAAGCTCATTACTTAAAGTTTTTTAAGATTTATGTATTTATTCAAAACTTATATGGTATAAAAAATTAAGTTCTTGAATAGCGTCAAAGCTCAAGGTGCCTATTTATTGTATTTTCTTCCAATTCCTACAACCACTGCCATAAGACTTAATGAAAATTATCGCCTAAAAAGTTCAACAGTATTTATTATTGTAGCTATAAGTGTAGAAATGCAAATTATTCATGATGTGTAAATAACAGAATCTTTAAAACTATCATTAATTTGATTAATACAATTTATTGTCTTTTCATTAAAAATGTTTATAAAATTTTCATCGCCATTATCAATGATAGCCGTTTTTTTCGCATCTAAAATTGTTAATAGAAGTTTACGTTTATTGTGGCCTATAAACTTTATGGTTTTGTAAAGATATCTTGCATACTGATTGTTCACTATACAATCATATGAAACAAAAATTGGCTTATTTTTCTGTTTAAAATATATTCCTTCCTTAAAACGAGTTTCATAAATTTTACTTGCGTCAGAAAAAATTTCAAATATCACATCTTTAGTTTTATTTTTATTTAATTTTTCTGGAAAATTATTTTGAGTTCCTAAGCCTATTAACTTTAGCATATTAATACTTAATTATTTTAACATTTTCTTCCACACATATATAATAAAAATATAGGTATGAAAATAGTAGTTGGCAATATTGAAATAGAAAATGTTAATATCAAAAATTGAGATACAAATGGTAATTTTTTTGTTATTGACAAGGATGTTTTAAGAAATATTAGTGAACATGATTCTAGTCAGTTAAATAATTATATTAAATATGGTGCTCAAATCAGATTTGTTAATGAAATAGGTTTTTCACAAATCAAATATATTTGTAATGTTATAATGGACGATAATTCAATAAAATGTTATTATCGATAAATAATTAAAATTCATTTTTAATTTTAGTTGTATTACCTTATATTCAAAGTCTATATTTACACAAAATATACAATATAAAAAATGAACAAGAAATCAAAAATTTTTTAAATATGAAGTAATAAACACCAAAAAAGATAAAAAACTAATTGGTGAAGTTTTTGATTTTAAAAAAGTTAAATCTAAAGGTGGTACTGGTGGTGATGGTGGAAGAAAAACACCAAAATCTAAAGCGCCAGCTTGATTTAATGATTTTATCGGAAATAGATTCAATAAGTTAGAAAAAGAAGTCACAAATTTAAGAAACGATTTTAATAGAGTAGTTAAAGTTAATAATCTAAAAGAGTAAGTTTTGTAATATAATCATCATTGATAATATGAAAAATTTATTGCAATTTATAATTGATTATCCGAAAGAAAAAAATAATCAATACATTGGGTGTTACAATTAGATCCTAAGTTTCCAGTAGATGAAAATGATATTAAACATAATCTATTATTAAATTGTAATGAAACTAAAATCTATCGAGATTTGAATAATGAATTTAAAAAAATAAAATTTAATAGTCAACTTAGTAAATCAGATGTAGAAATAATAAATAAATTTGTTAATAATATTCTTAGTCCTATCATAACAGAATCTAACATATTATGAACATCAAAATTTATTCTTAATGAAATTGATATTTTTTACTCATCAGAAAAGCGTATAAACGATATTCAGAAAAAATTATATGTTATATCTCCTGCCAATTGTATATTAAAATACTTTCTTGAATGTTCCTACAATAGATTATTAATTCTAGTTTATCATTTTTGATATGAGTCGAAATTAGATGATATTTCATTTAGTAAAATTTCTAAGATTATTAAATGTTATATAAATAGCAATGACTTTAAAAAATTTCGTGATTTAATTAGTATAAATATTTTTTCTAAACCAGAGTATAACACAAAAACTAAAAATGGCACATCGTATTTTAATGAAATGAAGGAATATCGAAATAATTTATATGTCCATATAACATCTAAGAAAACACCATCATTGACAAACAAAGGATCGACAAAATATGTACATCCTCAAAAACCCAATGCAAATATTTTATTCCATTTGGCTAATATTATTAAAATAATTGCAAATTTGTTTGCAGTTAATGATAAATCATTATGAGAACGAATTTATGGGACAATACATTACACACCAAACCTTTATTTTGTATGCGGTGGTAGTTTATGTGGTGATTCGGTATTTTGTATTAGAAATAGAGAAGAAATAAATTTATTCTATTACATCCCTCAGAATTGAAAAGAAGCTGGTTTTATGTAAGCTATGAAGAAATAAGTAATAATTAAAATTAAAATAACCTAAAGCATCAGTAATATTAAAGTAACTAAAAGTATATAAAAATTGATACATTTTTTATGTACTATTCATAATATTTCATTAAATATATTCTTTATATATTCAATGAATGTTTTAGGTATTACTGCTATGAATTAGGATATTACAGATATTTGCTATGGTATTAGGTAATACACCAAGAACTATAATGAATCACTATATCATCTCATCAAATAGGAACTATGATGCTTGTAATATAGCTAATTGTGCAGTAAATAGCTACATTGTTAAAACAAACGACCTATATCTCAATAGAACCTATTTAAGTAGGAAGGAGTAAGTTGTTTAATTTTTATACACATAATTTTAAATTAGTGTATACTATTTGTGAAAGTAACCTCCTTTCTGTAATTAATAATTACTTTCCTTTAATTTAGATTTTTATATGAAAAAATCCTGTGGTGAATGAGTAATACCAAGAGTAATGGATGCTACCTCTTAATGACTGCATCGGTGAAAATATGTCAGTAAGAATCATAAGTATTGATTCAAAATATTTTAATGAATTAAATTCTAGATATAACAAGCAAGGTTTTTTAAAACCTTATTTTAATAAACGTCTGGATGGTTCACGTTTCAATAGACCATATCTTTGTTTAAATTATTCGACGAAGTTTAAATACATAGAAGTATTTCCACTTTCATCATTTAAACCTTCTAAAGATAACCTTAGCGCAAAATATTTTAAATTTATAGTTGTAGGCAAGAAAATAAAAGCAAAGATTGTTTTAAATTGTGTTTTGACTGTTCCTATTAGGGAAACAACTTTAATAAATTTATCAAAGTATTCATTACAAAAATGTCAAAAGCAATATAAGGAAATATTGATTGATTTAAAAGATGAATTACAATTTTGCGAAAAACATTATAAGTTTATTAAAGAAGCATATTACGAATATGTTAAAGAGTATAATGCTAAAAATCCAAGTAAATATAAATTGTTAGATAGTGATTTGAATAAACAATTCAATAAAGAATGAGAAGAACAAAAAGCAAATGTTGAAATCATCAAATAGAAACAATGAATAAACATATTTTACCACAATGATATCTTAAAAAATTGATTAAAAAACAAATTCCTGTTTATATATATGTATGAAATTATGATAAAGATAAATATGTGGAAAAATACATGAAACAAGGTATAAACATTAAAAATAAAATTTTTACAACAAAGAATGCATGAAGTGATAATATTGAAATTTCAAACTTGCAGCAGATAGATGAACGATTATTTAAGGAATATCGCGAATTATTTATTTTAAATCCAAATGAAATTTATGAAAATCATGAAAAACTTTTTAAATTTATTGAAGATTTTTCAAATCATTATAATGTTAGAGCATTGTCTATATCTAAAAAATTACCAAATGAAAAAATATTATCAAATACATATATAGAATCACAAAGAGACTACAACATATTATCTGATAAAAGTTGTATGTTAGGTAGACATATAGTTCAACGATTAAAAATAAAAAAACCAGGGCTGTTTCCAATTAATGATCTTAACATCTGTAAATTCAAATTAAATGAATATAAAGAATTTAATCACTTAAAATTTCCTATAAATCTTACATTTTTTAGAATAAGCTATGATGTAATGTTAATAATATTAACGTCTGTAAAGCAAAACAATAATCTTCAAAAAACATGAGAAGATTTAAAAAAGCAGTCCTTTTTTTATAGTTATTGAAAACGTCAAACGCTTATTTCATCTAATTATTTTATTTCTGAACAAAAAATTTCTGAGAATCAACTTATATGATTAAATGAGAAACATAAAATGTTTTTGGCGTGATTAAAAAAATAAGAAACATCTTTATTACTTACCAGATTATCTTTTATTTAAACATACTATTCATAATACATATATAAAATATATTCTTAATATATTCAATGGGTGGTTTGGTATTACTACTATGAATTAGAGTATTACTGATATTTTAATAGGTACTACTATTAAATATTGGGTATTACTCATAGTGAGACAAAATGATGGAAAATTGGAAGAAAAATAGAAAAATAAGCTAAAAACTACCTCATAGATATGACAAAACATAGCAAATTATTTGATAATTAGGTTTTTATAAAGTTTTTAGTTTAGTTTAATGGTTATTCAGCGAACATCTTACATCAATCATTGTCTGGTGGATCATTGATTGAATGAGTGTTGTTTGAACTGTCTAAATCAAACATACCAGATTTATTAATCGTTAGTTTCTTTCTTATTAGAAAGAAGTCATTTAAACATTCTAGTTTTAATGTCTAATTGGATAAATTTCTTATATAAAGCAATAAGATTAGTCTATAAAGCAACATTGATGTCAGCTCTATTTAATAATCAATTTAACTTTACTGGCGTTGAAGAACTATAACCAATAATTGTAGCATAGTCAGTAAGAGTTATCTTTCGTCATTTCTTATTGGTTTTATAGTTTCAGCCATATTTGCTTTCAGTATCTTGCTTAACAAGAACATAAAGTTCTTGTGCTTGGAATTTTTTATTATGTCAATGAGATTTAACAAAGTGCTGTAATTTAGCTAATTGCTTAACACAGATAAATAATTTTGTTTTAGCTTTTATTTCGTCTCTTTTAGATGAATCATTATTCTCACGAGCTATTTTTAATAGTTTGTCTTGTTTTTTAATAAACTTTCAGAAATAGTTATCAACATCACTATACTTAACTTGTTTCTCAATGGATTCGACTATCCGATTGAGAATTTGATGTTTATTTTGACTGTTTTCTGTATTCTGATATAAATGCATCTAATTAAAAAGCTCATTACTTAAAGTTTTTTAAGATTTATGTATTTATTCAAAATTAATATGCAATAACATTTATATTGGGGTTTAGTGTCAAAACTCAAGGTATTTATTTACTTTGCTTTTTTCAATTCCTGCAACCACTGCCATTTAAGATTGTGAGTGGAGCAATTGCATTAAACAGAGAACAAGATTGTGGTATTGGACAAGCTTTAAAAGAAGCAAGCAAGCCAATGGTTAAGTTTATTCTTTTAATTGCGATTGTTGGAATAAGCATTTCATTATTATGGAATTTTTTATTTTCATTCTTAACAGCTCAATGTTGAAACCCAGATACATCAAATAATTTAAGCAATTTAAATTTTAAGGTATAATAATTTTGAAGGTAATTCTTCTGGTTGCCCAAACCAACTAGCTTGACTAGTTCGAATTGGGACTTCTAAATAACTAATGAGTAATAAATTTAAAATCTATGAAGTAGATCAATGACTTATTGATTATTTACGTGGAGATGGTGAATTTGCTGATCGTCCAAGTAAAGAAATTGATAAGCAAATATATTCGCATCACGGATTAAACAGAAAAAATTCTGATAAGTATTTTGGTGTGATTATTGAATATAAAGGTTTTTCAATGTTTGCTCCTATCACTCATGATGGTGACAGAAATTGATTTAATCGTGATAATACATACGATATTGAAAAAGTATATGATGGTTTTGGTAAGTATTCAGGAGCACTATTATTGTGCAAAGCTTTGCCTTTGGACAAGATATTAACAAAATATGTTAATTTTCATAAACTTATTCAAACTAATTACCAGTATGCGCGTCTATGCATTGATGAATTAAAATACTTAAATCAACCAGCGGTTCATCAAAGAGTTGTTAAGAAAATGATGGCTTGTTTAGAAAACAAACCCTCTAAATGTCAACAGTTAAGAGTTAACTATCAATTATGTGCTCATAACCTTTTGCAATTAATAAAATCTGAGAAAGCAAAAGAATTTAGCTTATCAAAAGGTAAGAATAAAGAAAAGACTATAGAGTAAGAAGAAGAGTTAGTGAGATAATCTATTTATGCAGGAATTTGATTAAATAATTCACGATCATCTGCTTCATTGTCTTTACGTCTTAGTTTATCAATATTTCATTTGCCTTTATTGACTTCCTTATATTTATAAGCTTGTCTAATTGCCAAACGCAATATTTCTTTTGGGTTACTATCATTTTTTAATCGGTCATAACCAATAATTGGAAATACTGCATGTTTATATTCATTATGTACTTTTTCATTAGGCATATTATTTTCAATTCTTTTATAATTTTCACCATCAAAATTATCTGCCATTGAATGTAATAATCTATCAGGCAAAAAATTAAATTCGTTTTTTATTGACTGTTTAGAGGTATAATTTCAGCTTCTAGTCAGCTTAAACTCATCATATTTCATTACCAATTCTTTATCTAAAATTCAACTCTTAATTTTACGATTATTATTAGTGCAACAATTAACAACAACAATGCTACCACCAGGTTTTGTTTTACCGTTTTCATGATAATCCATAATTGTTGAATATATTTCTCAATCAATAAATTTTCTATTTTTTGTGTCACTTCCAACAACTATTGTAACATCAACATCTTTTAGGTATTCATCTCTAATTTTTTGTCTAATTTGCTCATCAGACAAACTATCATCTACTTTAGTCTTTTCATCTGGTGTAATATCTGTATAACCTAATTGTTCGACTAATGATTGTATATATTCTTTATGTTTATTATTTAATTCATGGTGATTTGATATAAAAATTTTCATATATCTCCTAATTTATGAATAAAAAAATACTAAATATTGACACAACTAATATAACGACAACAATAAAAATAAATGATGCAATAATGACAAACGATCTATACATTGAATGATAAATTTTTTTCTTAATATTATTATTTCTTAGTATTGATGATCAATCATATGTTTCATTAAATTTATATTTAGAATTTACTACTTTGTATGTTGCTTGTTTTTCAAGTTCTCTAAAACATTTTTCAATTTTTAAATATTTTTATACATTAAAAAAACAAGTTGCATTTCCAAATAAACAAACCATATATACAAGAACACATACAATAACTTTATTACTAAAATCATTAAAAATTTCTTTGAAGTTTATTAATATTCCTGTAACAGAAATATAAATTGAGAAAAAAATTAAAAAAGAAGTAAATCAATGTTTGACATTGTCTGACATTCTATTTATTATTGATGAAATTTTATTCCGATAAAAAAGATAATAACTTTCAGTTGTTTCTTTAATCATATCAGCAAAATTATATTATTTTAAATATTCAAAAAGCGTAGCTTTTGTGTGGGTGGGAGCAAATAATAATATAGTGATAATTACTAATATACAAAGTATATTAGTAGTTGATTTTACCACTATATTTTTTTGCTATTATCCTGCTGACTTTTAGGAATAAAAATGCTATAAGATTTTCGAGGACATTTTTATGAATAAAAGTCGAGTGAAAAAATCAATTCTAATATGTGGTATTAGCAATCATGCTTTATGGGTTGCTATGAATATTTTTAGTTGGGTAGCAACTTTGATATTTAATACTATTAGTCATAACAAGACTAATTGGTTTTTGAACTCAAATTTATTTGTTATAGCTGCAGTGCTATGATTAATAATAGTTGGAGCATTTGGATATAACCACTTTGTAAAAACACGAGGACTTAAAAAGAATGGAATGTTAAGTCCGAGTGAGTTTTAAAAGATTGGAACAGATTATTTGCCAATCGAAAACACATCCCCAGAAAAGGGATGAATTTTAAATTTTAAAAAAGTGAGTGGCAAGGTTGCTTATAAGCACTTGCTAAACTATAATAGTCTGGTTTATGGTATAACCCGTGCTGGTAAAACAACAGGATTTGTTTTACCAACTATTTACTCAAAACATAGTTATTAATTAAAAATATATTCATATTGAATATAGATATATTTTTATATTATGGTGCCGACTATTGGAATCGAACCAACAACCTACTGATTACAGGTCAGTTGCTCTGCCAGATTGAGCTAAGTCGGCATATCAATAATGAATTATATATATTTTATATGAATACATGTTTACTAAAAATTATCAAATGTGTTATTTAGCACTATCATAATATGATTGCTAATTTTTATGTATAATTATTTCTATGTCTAATGCCAATAAAAGAGATTATTATGATGTTTTAGGTGTTTCTAAAAATGCTTCACTTGAAGAAATTAAACGAGCATTTAGAAAATTAGCAATGAAATATCATCCTGATCGTAACAAAGAACCTGGTGCTGAGGAGGAATTTAAAAAAATCAATGAAGCCTATCAAGTTCTAAGTGATGATGAAAAGCGAAAACTATATGATCAATTTGGTTTTGAAGGTTTAAATCAGAGTGGATTTAATAGTGAAAACATTAATCCTTTTGATATTTTTAATCAATTTTTTGGTGGTTCAGGTGGTTTTTCATTTAATACAAATGATGATGATGGTCCATTTGGTGATATATTTTCTTCAATGTTTGGTGGTAGAAGAAGACAAAGAAGTAATTGAAAGAATCAAGCAAAATTCGATCAAGATATTCATGCACAAATTACTATTTCCTTTTTAGATTCTATTTTAGGTACCACAAAAACATTTGATATTAATATTAAAAAAACTTGTGATGAATGTGGTGGAAATGGTGCTGGTAATCACGGTAAAGATATTAAGGATTGTCCACAATGTAATGGTAGAGGATATGTTATTAGTCAAACTCGTACTATTATGGGAATTATGCAATCACAAAGTATTTGCCGCAAATGTAATGGAACTGGGAAGATTATTAATAGTAAATGTAGTAAATGTGGTGGCAAAGGTTATTTAGAATCCTTACAAACTATTAAATTTGATATTCCATCAGGAATTAAAAATGGTGAAACTATTGTAATTAATAATCAAGGCAATAAAATTAATAGTGTAAGAGGAAATGTATATATCACAATATTTGTTCAACCAAGTAAAATTTTTAAAAGAGAAGGTAATAAATTATATACACATGTGTTAGTTGATCCAATTAATGCTATTTGCGGTGGAGTTATTTCTATTCCTACACCATATGGAATTAAACAATTAAAACTTAAACCATATACAGCTAACAATGATTCAATTACAGTTGCTAACATGGGAATTAAAGATATTCGTATTGGCCCTTTTAGTAAAAAAAGCAATGGAGATTTAATTTTGATTATTAATTATGCTGCACCAAATCGATATAAATCTAAACAATTAGATATGTTAACTGAATTAGCAAAGATAGAAAATGATGAAGTAAAGCATTACAATGAAAAAATAAGAAAGGAGTTAGAACGATAATTTATGAATAAAAAAGAAGATAAACAAAATAAATCTAATGATAAATCAATAAATAGAGAACAAGAATTGTTAAATAAAATTAAACTTCTTGAAACTAATATTACTAAAAAAGATGAAGAAATTGAATCTTCTCATGAAAATATTACTAATTTATTAAAAAAGAATGATGAGTTAAATAGCACAATTAATAAAATTAACCAAGATTTCATCATTAAAGTTAATGAGAAAGCAAATGAAGCTAATAAAATTTTGCAAGCAAAAATCAAAGAAACACAAGATAAAAGTGAAAAAGAACTATCAAATTTAAAAAAATATGCATTATCAGATTCAATTATTGGATTATTACAAATTTTAAACCAATTTTCTTTAGCAACTAATCACAAAGTAGAAGACCCAAAACTTATTAAATTTTATGATGGTTTTAAAATCTTTAACACATTATTTAATAATTGATTGAAGGAAATTGGTGTGATTAAGATCAATGTAAAAGTTGGAGATGAATTTGATCCCAACATCATGGATGCAGTTGATATTTTTAAAGATAGCAATTTAGAAAATAATAAAGTTTATAAAATTATAGAAGATGGATATAAATTGCATGAACGTGTTATTTATCATGCAAAAGTTATTGTTGTAAAGAAATAAATTATTTTTTATTTTTAAAAACTAAAGCAGAAATAATTAATGGTTTTTTTTCAAATTTTTTTTCATAATTTTTTGTAAATATTTTCTTGATATAGTATTTAAAATCTTTTGTATTAATAGGTTTTGATACATCAGTAATATTCTTTTCTAAATATTCATTTATAAGTTCAATGCAATTAGTATTGATTTGTTTGATAATTTCTTGATTTTCATTAGTTAAATTTACTACACCTATTGGTTCAAAATTACTTAGTAAAATCTTTTTATTATTTTTATCAATAAACAAGTTTACAATGATAGCACCATCACTTGTCATTTGTTTTCTTTCAAATATTGTTGTTGATCCTGGATCGACAGAACCATTAGAATTAACAAATTGCAATTGTTGTTTTATATATTTATTTTTAGGGTTTAGATTACCATCATTAATTCATGCAACATCACCATTGCCTAGTTTAATAATATTTTCATTTCTAATATAACTTTTTGAAATGACTTCTTGATATTGAACAAAATTCATGTATAAACCATTAATAGGAATAACATATTTTGGTCTAATCAAATCAATTAAAAACTTATGGTCTTCTGCAGAAGCTGTAGCAGTAATAATTTCTTTTGGTAATTTAATAACTTTTTGTACATTAGAGCAAACAATATCATCAAACATTTTTGCTTCTAATTTTTCATAACCATTTACTTGGTGCGTTGCATAAACAAAATAATCAGAAGGTAAAATTTTAATTAATGGATCTTCATCATTAATTATGGCATGAATTTTACTAATTAATCTTTGATGGATGCCTGTTAATACAATAACTGCATCATTTGTAGTCTGCATTTGTTCTTTTCTAATAGTTTTTAATTTGTGATTTACAAAATATCCCTTTTTAATAAGAAAATCAAATTCTTTATTAATTGATCCTGAATAAATAATAAATGGTCTTTTTTTATGTGCACATACACTTGCAATAGTCATCACTGTGTACATATCAAATTCATTACATGCGATTAAAATTCTTCCATTATTACATGTAGAAATAGTATCAGTTAAAAAATCTAATGTACTGTGTGATGGACTAGTAAATCCTTTATTAATTCCAACATTTCCTACACCTGTAATTAATAACAAGTTATTACCTTTTGTAATTCTATTAATGTATGGCATTTGATTGTCAAAAGCCAAATTACGATTTGAATTAATCATAAAATCATCAATAAATATTACTGCACCATTTCTTGTATTGATGATAAAACCTAATGATTTAGGTGAAAAATTAGAAATATTGAATGGAGTGATAAAACATTCACCTAATTTAAATGATTTTAATGGATCAATAATTCTCACATTAGGTTTAAAATTTACTTTGTCTAATATATCTAAATAAGAAAAATAATTATTTATAACAACTGCTCCCACATCACTTACATAAATAGGAAGATTAGGAATATTTTTTAATAAAAATGGTAAACCAGCATAATTTTCATATTGTGGTGTTCCAATAAATAATCCTTTAATTTTAGATGCATTTTTAATAATTCAACTAAAATCAGGAATGATTTTTCTAATACCTAACTGAGAATTTGGTGGAGTTAAAATTCCACAATTAAATAAATAAATGTCATTATCCACAGATAATGCATAGCATTGTTTTCCTTTTTCATTAAAGCCACCAAAGCCAACAAAATTAATATTACTCATTGATTTTTCCTATTTATATAAAAAGTATCAAACTTTAATGATATGTAGTT
Organism: Mycoplasmataceae bacterium UBA3729; assembly: GCA_002372615.1. Classification (GTDB taxonomy): domain Bacteria; phylum Bacillota_I; class Bacilli_A; order Mycoplasmatales; family Mycoplasmoidaceae; genus Malacoplasma_A. Next base: position 183,176 of record DFHG01000009.1, read on the forward strand.
ATATTTACTAATATTATAATTAAAAAAGTATCATTATTAAATGGTATTTTTTGCACATGTGGCGGAATGGTAGACGCGTTAGACTTAGGATCTAATTCTTAACGAGTAGGGGTTCAAATCCCTTCATGTGCACCATATTGGATAGATTAATTCATTACAAATTAGAAATAATATCTCATCATTTTTTTTCTTTTATCATTTTAATTTCCTGTTTATATATTGGTTGATTATCATATCATGGTGTTTCAAGAATTTTAACAATATTGATTAATTTAGGATGATATACAAAATTTAAAAGATTATTAAAACCAATTGTTCCATAACCAATATTTTCATGACGATCTTTTTTACTTCCTTTGATGTTTTTTGAATCATTAAGATGGATAACTTTTAAATATGAAAATGGAATATTTTGTTCAAAATGTTTAAATAAATTATCAATGTTAGTAAGATCATATCCACTATCATTAATATGACATGTGTCTAGACAAATGCCGATCCTATTTTTATTAATTATTAAATTAATAATATTAGCTAATTCCTCAAATTTAGCACCAATTTCAGTACCTTTTCCTGACATTGTTTCTAAACAAATTATAACTTTCAAATCTTTTGTTTTATCAATAATTTCATTAATACATTCACTAATATTTTTAATTCCTTCTTGTAAAGAACAATTAACTGCATTACCAGGGTGAATAACTAAATGTTTTGCTCCTATTGCTGCAGTTCTTTTAACTTCATTAGTAATAATATCTATTGCATATTTTCTCTTTTTAATATCATTATTAGCTAAATTGATGATATAAGGAGCATGAATAATAACATCATCTAAAAATCAATTGTTTTCATCAAGAATTTTTCTAAATTCATTAATTTTTAATTTGTTTATGTTAACTCGGATAGAACTTTGTGGTGGACCAGTATAAATCATCATAGCATTAGCTCCATAGCTTATTGCTTCATTAATACTATCAACTAGATAATTAGGAGCTTTTAGTCTAATATGACAACCAATTTTTATATTAAGTCTATTATTCATTGTTTTTATCCATATATTATTAATATAAAATATATTTATATTATTATGTTTAAAAACAATAGCTCTGCAACTCCATTATTAAGTGCTACTCAAGTTTTATTAATATTTGTTGCATTTGTTGCAACTATGTTTATTGTTATTTTTATTAAAAAAATATATTATCGCTTCCATTTACATAAGAAAATTAATATAATTCCACAAATTAGCACAAAAGATATTACAAATATTGCAATGAATATAGCAATGTCTATTGCTATTATCATTATTCTTACATTGTTTACAGCAGGAGCACTCGGAGTAATTTTTCGGGCATATCCAGGCACACGTATATTAATAGAAGGAATATTAATTCAATTAAGCGGATTATTATTTGGCCCTATTTTAGGTTTAATCATTGGTGCGCTTACTGATTTATTGTCAATTTGTTTAACTGCTGGAATGTTTCATTATGGATATTTTATTATTGCTATAGGATATGGATTATTTTCTGGTTTAATTAGATCAATTTATGTTTCTGTTAAACAAAATAAAACCAAATTTTCTCTAATTACAACCTTACTTACTGTTTTAATTACAGGTTTATTTTGTGTATTTATTCTTTATCAGCCTTATCAAGATTTTAAGATTTCAGCTTTTAATCTTGATTTAACTATCAAAAAATATGTTTTAACAATTATTCCAATTATATTTTCATCAATTATCATAGTTGTCATTTGATTATGTAATTTCTTTTTTGATAAATTTTATGAGAATAAATTATTTTGATTAAAAGTAAAATACAATGTTAAATATCAATGAAAAATGAATAAATTCAATAGAAAGGCAAAAAGCTTTTCTAATAATGATTCGGTTTTAAGACACACTATTTGAATATCAAGAAATTTAAACTACATCACTAATTTACGAAAAAAGATATTGTTATTAACAAAACAAATTGATGGTGAAAAGAAAATATTGTCATGATTTGATTATTTGTGTCCTTGTTTATGTTTAGTTAATTTAGTGCAATTATTGTGTAATTGTTTTATGATTCCTTTTTTTGATGTTGAATTTTCATCTTTTAAATACGATTATTGATTGGTTATAAGAACTGTGTTATATCCCATTATTGCTTTAATTAATTTAGCTGTAATTTATTCTTCATATCGAATTGCATACAGATTGATTAATAGATAGGAGTGAAAAATGATAGTAGTTGATAAAGAATTAATTAAAAGTATTGCTAAAGCAAATTATTTTGAAGTTGATGATGAACTTTTAGATAAATTGGTGTTTGAAATTAAAGAAATCTATAAAAATTTTGATGTTTTAAAAACAAAATATGATATTTCTAATATCGAACCAACAGATTATGGTTGTAACCATTCATTTAATAATTTAATTGATGATGTGCCACATATTCATGATGCAGAATTAGTAATTAAAAATGTCAATAAAAAAACAAATGATAATTTTGTGGAGATTAAATAATTATGGCACAATCTATGATTCTAGATTATCATAAAAAGATAATTAATAATAAATCACACATTAGTACAACTTTTAATGAGATAAAGAAAAATATTGTGAAAATAAATAATTCACATACATTCATAACTACAACAACTAATGGTATTGATATTAAAGAATATGAAAAATCTATTAATAATAATTTAGACAATCTTTTATTTGCTGTTCCCTATACATTAAAAGATAATATTACTACTAAAGATATTTTAACAACAGGGGGAAGTAAAATTCTACAAAATTATATTCCTCCATTTAATGCTACATTGTATGATTTAATTAATAAAAAGCAAGCAATACTAATTGGTAAAACTAATCTTGATGAATTTGGTTTAGGTGATAGCGGAACATATTCAGCATTTGGTGATGTAACTAATTTTTATGATAATAGATGTATTACTGGTGGTAGTTCTTCAGGAAGTGTAAATGCTATTGCAGCAAATACATGTTTTTTTTCTATTGGAACTGATACTGGTGATTCTTCTCGAAGACCAAGTACATACTTAGGTGTTGTTGGTTTTAAGCCATCATATGGTTTAATTTCACGATATGGTGTTTTACCTTATGCCCCTTCATTAGACACAGTTGGTATTATTGCCAATTATGTTACTGATATTGCTATTGTTGCAGATGCAATAATTAAATTTGATGAAAAAGATTACACTAGTCAAAATATTAAATTTGATGGTTTTTTAAAAAGTTTAAAACCAATTGAAAAAATTAGATTTAGTGTGATTAAAGACATTGATAAATATCTTGAGAAAAATGCTGCTGCAAGTTATTTTAAATCAATTGAATTAATTAAAAAACATGGGCATATCATTAATGAAGTAGAAATAGATTGGGCATTAGTTAGAATTATTCCAACAATTTATAAGGTAATAAGTTGTGTTGAAGCTAAAAGTTGTTATGCAAATTTAACAGGTATTACTTTTGGTAAAAATTTTGATGATATTAGTGGTTTTGAGAAAATTATTACAAATAATCGTACAAAAGGTTTCGGTAATCAATTTAAACGACGTTTAATAATTGGTGGTTTTTCTACATATAAAGAAAATTACCATGATGTTTATAAATTAGCTTCTAAATTTAGAACATTAATTATTCAACAGGTTAATAAATTATTAGCAAATAATGATGCATTTATTTTACCAGGAACTTCTTCTACTGCTCCATTAATAAGTGATGTAAAAAATGGAAAATTTAAAACAAATGAAGCAGATGATATTGTGCAGTTAAGTAATTTCGCTTCCACTCCTTCTATTTCTATTCCTACTGAATTTATTGGTAAATTACCATATGGGATCAATATTTCTACGCATATTAATGATGATCAAAAGTTATTAAATATTGCACTTACATTAGAAGAAATATTTAAATTTCATAAAGAGGTAAAAAACAATGATTAGCAATTTCATACCGGTTATCGGAATAGAAGTGCATTGTCAACTTAATACAAAAGCAAAAATGTTTTCTGATGCAAAACATAATAATGATGATCCTGTGAATACAAATATTAGTCCTATTGATTTAGGTTTACCTGGAACATTACCAACTGTTAATAAATTTGCAGTAAGTAAAGCAATTAGGTTAGCTCATCTTTTACATATGGAAATTGATCATATTTTAAGATTTGATCGTAAAAATTATTTTTATCAAGATTTACCAAAAGGTTATCAGATAACTCAACAATTTTATCCAATTGGGAAAAATGGATATATCGAAATAGGTAACAATAAAAAAATTCGTATTCAAAGAATTCATATTGAAGAAGATACGGCAAAAGAAATGAATGTTAATGGTCATATTCATTTAGATTACAATCGTGCTGGTGTACCATTGATTGAAATTGTTTCTGAACCAGATATTCATTCAGCAGAAGAAGCGGTTTCATATTTAGTTAATTTAAAAAGATTATTAGTGTTCATGAATATATCAGATGGAAAAATGGAAAATGGTTCTTTAAGAGCAGATATTAATGTTTCATTATCAATTTTTGGATCTGATAAAAAGAACCAACGCGTAGAGATTAAAAATGTTAATTCATTTGCTAATATTGCAAAAGCAATAAACTATGAAATTGAGAGACAAAGTGAATTGTTATTATTGAATAAAAAAATTGATGAAGTTACTTTGAAATGAAATGAACAAACTAAAACAACTGAATTTATAAGATCTAAATTAAAAGAAGACCAATATTCATATCAAGTTGAACCTAACATTCTTCCTATTAAGTTGGACAATCAATTTTTAAAAGAATCAATACAGATAAATGAGAAAACACCAAATGAAATTAAAGAGAATTATTCAAAATTAGGTGTTTCTGAAAAAATGATTGATCAATTATTAGATGATTATGATTTATATAAGATTTTTGATTATGTTTTTTGTTCAACTAAATCAATTAATTTGACTATTACTTGGATATTAGTAGAGTTAGTTTCATTCTTGAAAAATCATAATTTTTCGATGAATTGAGTTGATAATAAAAAAATTAATTTAATCATTAAATTATTGGGATTACTAGAATCTAATAAAATTAATGGAAAACAAGCAAAAATTATTTTTCCAATAATGTTGCTAGAAATCAAAGAGCCTTTGATTATTATGAAAGAAAAAAATATGGTACAAATCACTGATGAAAAAGTTTTAACTGATTTATTAAATAAAATCATTGATCAAAACATTAATATGCTTAGCAATTATAATAATCGTAGTGAACGTGTATTGAAGTTTTATTTAGGAATGTTAATGAAAGAAACTAATGGCCAAGCTAATCCAAATATTGCAAATAAAATTCTTATAAAATTGATAAAAAATAGGATTAATAAATAATGGATAAAGATCAAAAAATAGATAATGAATTTTTAATATTAGAAACTGGAAATATTATTTTTGATCAATACAGAGTAATTAGAAAAATTGGTGTCGGTGGAATGTTTTCCACAATATATCTTGTTGAAAACATACAAAAAAAAGATGATTTATATGTAGTTAAAGTTATTAATAGAACACAAAACATAACAGATTCTGCATGGGAAAGATTCAATAATGAATGTTTAACATCAATTAGAGTAAATAAATGTAATAATGTTGTTAAGACATTAAGGATTTATAAATATCCTAATAATAAAACAGTTATTATATTGATGGAATATGTAAATGGAAACTCATTAAGAGATATTATTAATCAAAAAGGAATGTTGACTCTTAATGAAAGCATTTATATTTTTAAAAAAATTTTATTTATTTTAAAAGAACTATATAGTTTTAATGACAAAATTATTCATCGAGATTTAAAACCTGAAAATATTATGCTTTCAAAAGATTTATCTGAAGTCAAATTGATTGATTTTGGTATTTCGTCAGTTATTACAACAAAAACTATAAATTCAGGTGCTAAAATTACAAATATATTAACAAATGAAGAGCAACTATATGGAACCTATCCATACATATCTCCACTATTATTAAAATTTTATAAATCTCATAGTAATGAAAGGAATGAATATATTAACGAGAGATGTGATTTTTATTCAATTGGAGTTATTTTTTATGAAATGTTGACTGGTAACAAACCATTTTTAGCATCAAATTATGATGATCAATCAATTATTAGTTTACCATTAACTTATGATTTGCCTCCGCTTGCTAAAATAAATCCTAAAATTTCTATTGCCATTGAAAATATTATTTTTAGATGTATTGCAAGCAAAGATATTGATTTGAAATTTTGTTACAAAAATGTTGATGAAATTATTGATGATATCAATAATGTTGAAAATGACAATATTAAAAATACAACTTTATTAAAACCATATAAAGAAAGAATATTTCAAAATAAAATTTTTAATGTTAATAATGAAGTAGCAAAAATTAAATTTTATAATTCACCTTGATTTTTTTGGGCATTGTTTTTTATTGTAGTTGCTATAGGTGTTTTGGTAATAATTATTTTAACCAACAAATTTTAATTTGATTCTATTACTTTGTAGTTTAAACATTGTTCTTTAATTTGATTGTAAACATCAATGTTATCAAGTAAATATTTTCTTACTAAATTTCTACCTTGTCCAATTTTGATATCTTGAAAATAATATCATGAAGATTTTTTTTCAATAATCCCCACATCAAGTGCAAAATTAATTATTTCTAATGTATGATCAATTCCATGATCAAAATAAATATCAATAATTGTTTTATTTAATGGGGGAGCAAGTTTATTTTTAACAATTTTTGCCATTGTTCTTATTCCAATACACTCACTGCCTTCTTTTATTAATTCAACTCGTCTTAATTCAATTCTAATTGATGAATAAAATTTAAGTGCTCTTCCACCAGAAGTAATTTCATTATTCCCATAAAATACACCAACTTTTTCTCGCAATTGATTAATGAAAATTATTGTAGTATTATATTTAGCTAATAATCCTTGAATAATTCTTAAACCTTTGGACATAATTCGTGCTTGTAAACCTATAGTCTGATCAGAAAATTTGCCATCAATTTCTGATTGAGGTACAAGTGCAGCAACTGAATCAACAACAATTAAATTAATCATTCCAGTCTTTATCAATGCACTAATTAAATCAAATGTCTGTTCGCCAGAGTCAGGTTGAGCAAGAATTAATTTAGATAAATCAACACCATTAGCTTCACAATATTTTGCATCTAATGCATGTTCTAAATCAATATATGCACATCTCCCATTTATTTTTTGACAAGAAGCAATTGCTTGTAATGCTAATGTAGTTTTTCCTGATGATTCATTTCCAAATATTTCAATGACTCTTCCTAGCGGATAACCATTGAGTCCTAAAATTTTATCTAATTGAATACTTCCACTAGAAATAACTTGAAAACTTTTATTATCATCATTAAAATAAGTAATATAACCTTTTCCAAATTGTTTTTCAATTTGTTTAATTGCTTCATTAAGTAATTTATCTTGATCCATTTTGCCTCTACTTAATAATATTCAAGAAAATCATAGTTTATAAAAAAAATTATTTTTGGATTAATTCTAATAATTGTAATGTTAAACAAGCCACATAATAATTTTTCTTAATAGATATAAAAGCATTGCTTTCTTGGAAAAGAATAATTTCTGAAATTATTATTTCATAATTATTTTTTTCATTATTAAAATTATCAACTTCTTTTTTTAATTGATCATATTTATTATTTAAATTTTTGAATCATTTTTTGTGTGTCCATTTTTTAGTTAATTCAATATTATTATGATATCCAGTTAATTTTATTTTTTCAGCAATTGATTTTAAGTCTATATTAACAAAATCTTCGGATGAACATTTAAATTTATTAAATTTACATAAAATTAATATATTTCTAATAATTACAATAGCTACAAAACATATTTCAACAAATAATGAAATAATAAGGTAAATAAGTCATAAATTATCATTTTTTATTAATATATAAAAATATGAACCAATTCCTATCGTTATAAAACCAACACTATTTAAAAAAACATCTAAAAATAAACTCTTATTAATAATATTAATTTTTTTAAAAATTAAATAACGATTAACACTATAAAAAATGCATAATTCTAAAATTGCTAATCCAAAGATTATAAAACTAAAAATAATTAGAAATATTTGTGCAATTAACATAGTATTTACATTTAATATATTAGTTATATATAAAGATATATAAAATAAACTTTTAATGTTGTATATTGACAAAAGTCATTTAATATTTTGATTCAACAGATTTATAATTTTTTAATAATTTAGAAAAATAAGAATAATTATTTTTGATATTTTATACTATTTATATGCACATGTGGCGGAATTGGCATACGCGTTAGACTAAGGATCTAATTCTTAACGGAGTAAGGGTTCAAATCCCTTCATGTGCACCATCTCAAGTTTTCCAAGTTAATAACTTGTGAGAATACAGAATAGTACTACATAGTAGTACTTTTTTGTTTATTTGGGCATCTTGTATTACTAGAAGAAAAGCCCAATTTATCAAAATGGGCAAAAATCGAACATTCGGCCAAGTAGACCTCGACGCGACACGAAACCAACTCGAGTCGTTTCGAGGTTCCCCTTTAACTATTAAAGTAAACACCAAAGTCCACATTATATAATTGTGCTCTCACTTTTATCTGATATTTGCTATTAAACGCTTTTGGTAAATTAAGCAAATCTAAATCGCTGACGTTTTCGTTACCAATAATAAAGGTTAAATCGGTTCTTGATTTGATTACTACCTTTTTAAATAGTTTTTTGAAATTAGGATCATATTCGGTCATTGATAGTTTATCTACGATTTCCATTGATTCTTTAAGTAGTTTTTCATTGTTTTGATGTGTTAAAAGCCTATTTTCAAGGATTTCTTTCTCATTCATGAGATTTTCTATCTGACCTGTGATTTCGTCACTTAATGCCTTATATGCATCATTGTGTTTGTCACTAATAGGTTGCAATTTTATCTTTCAATAAATCGATTTGGCTATTAATTAATGCGATTTTGTCATTAACTTCTTAAAAAGTAGTGGATTTCCTTTAATTATCTTTATTTGCTCTAAGATGATGTTTTTCAAGTCATGAATAAACACTGAATCACTTTCTCTACATTCCAGAGTTGACCGGTTCGAACCACATGTAAGGGTGTGCTTGATACATTCTTGAAAATGGTAGGTTTTATTATAAAATTATTGATAGTTATGTGGTGGATTGCATTAGTCGTTGTTGCTGTAATAATTCTCATTATCATAATTGCAGTTGTTGTTTCTTCATCAAGAAATGATCGAGGCGATTATGGAGATGGTGGTGGCACTCAAGTTGGAGGCGGTGAACATATTCCTTTCTTTACTCCTGCAAACGATAGAGCAGGAATGTGGGGAGAGAAATTAGTAAACTATCATTTAAGACTTCTTTTAAGAGAAGATGAGTATTTACTAGCAAATCTTCTTTTGCCTCTTAGAAATGGCCATAAAACTGAAATAGACTGTGTTTTAATATCACACAAAGGAATCTTCTGTATCGAAACCAAAAACTGGGTAGGCCACATCATTGGAAACGATGATGACGAATACTGGCATCAAGAATATGATGATCCATATATGAGTGATAGAGATTACAAGAACCCAGTTAAACAAAATGAAGGTCACTGTGCAGTTCTTGAAAGAAGACTCCACAATAATTATCAAGTGGATAACATAGTTATCTTCGCAGATTTGGAAGATGGCTGGGGAATTGAGTCTGATTATACTTTTACAGTTAGAAGCTTTAAAGATTATTATCGCAAACTTAATGATGGGGAATTAAATCCATCACAGATTAAAGCTGTTTATGAGATGCTTCTTCCTTTTGTAGCTTCTTCAGAAGAATTAGCAAAACATAGAGATGAAGTAAGAAGCAGATTTAATTAACAAAAGTGTATTAACACTGCGTTGTACCAAAACTCCCAAATTATGGAGTTGCAAATACAAAATTGCATTGATAGGTTTTAAATAGAAAAGTTGTTAAATAAACTTATAACTTTATTTTGGATAAACTCTCAAATTTTTAAGTCGATTTAACAATTTCTCTATTATAGAATTAAGTTATGAAGAAAATTCCATACAAAGTTAGAACAGGCGTTGGTGTTGGCCTCATATTATGGTCAGTGGTTGCTGTTATCGCAACTATTGTTTGGGGTTCTTATGGAGCGCCTATTTGGGCACTGATTCTAATACCTATTGTTGCCATCATAATTTTAGTTATAGGTGTCATCTTTGTTCCAAGAACGAATGCAGATGGAACCCAAATTGTTATAGAGAAAAAAGCCTAAAGTTAAAAGACCAAAAACAAGAAAGCCTAAAAGGTATAAGAAACCATTCATGACTGACGAAGAATGGCGGGAGCAAGAAGAGGAAAATGACGAGATGATGTTTATCGAAGAAGTTGTGGAGAATGACTAAAATGAGTAAGACTTTTAAATTAGATAATGTTGAATACTGTATTGTTAGAAAACCTTATACTAACAGTCCAATGATTGCCCGAGTGGATGGTTTACCTATTGAAAACAGAAAAGAAATATGCAGACGTTTTCTTAGGCTACATGGGTGGACTAACGAAATGATGCCAAATAAAGTTATTACCAACACTTTAGAAAGAGAAATCAACAAGATTCTTAATGGTGAAGGAAATATTCCAGCTCCAAAATTAGAGAATACTTTAATCAAAAGTGGAGAATCTCATCAGCCAAGAGAAAGAAGCTTGTCTTACCGCGTTATTAATGAAACGGTTGATTTGACTGAACATGTAAGTAAATTTACTAAAGTTTATAATTACGATAAAAACGGAAGATATCATTCTTATGATCACATCAGAACAGCATTTTTATCTCTTAGAAAGGATGCCAGTCAAAGAGATTTGTTAACTCTACATCTTTATGCTTATTTAGCTAGTTGGGGAATGTTAAGAAACTCGTTCTTAATGCAAAAAGATTATAAGTTTTTAACTCCTATAGTAGATATAATTTGCAAAGCAAAATATGAATCGCTAATCAATTATGATCCTTTTAATGATACCGGAACAAGTAACGCTAGATTGATTATGGAATTAGTCAACGAAATGCGAGGCTATTTCATTGGAAAAACATATTTTAAAGAAGGAAGTGACGAATTAAAAACAATTGATAATGTTACTGATACTTTAGTGACTAAAATTCTATTAGGAACTATAGGCTGTACCGTTGCTTATGATACTTATGTCAGAAAGGGATTAGCAAATCATAATCTCACTCAAAAAGTGGAAGTTAAATCTATCATGGAATTAAAGAGCTTTGCGCAGCACAACGAAACAGAGATCAAAGAAATTTTATCAAAACTAAACAATCTCTATACCCCTATGAAAATTATTGATATGTATTTTTTCGAGGAAGGTTTTGACACTTTAAGGTAAAAAAATTTTACTCAATTTGTACGCTATATATAATCCTAGTTATCTAAAGTGTAAGTAATATAAAACTCATAAACAACCTATCAAAACTCATTAAAACTCATAAACAAATTACTATGTAAAAGTTTAGAATCCATCGAAAAAATTAGGTTTGCAGAATCAATTTTATTTGGTAGATTTTGAGTAAGATGGAATAATTGGCTCCAAAGCCTATTATTTGACTCGTTCTCATAGTAGCGATAACTCCAAACACAAATGGTGTGTCTCCCCGGCGATGGTTGGCTCCTCAACAACTATGCTTCTCCAACACAGTCAGCAATATCTACCGTGCAATTACAATTACGCTAAATTAGCTATCGATTAACTAAATTTATAGTTTTACCTTTGTTGGTGCGACTCATTCGAATTCCCTTAAGGTTTCCGTAAAAATTTTTATAGGAAAAATGAGAATTATTCAAGTCACACCATGGGTACTGAATTCGGAGATGTTGTAATTTGCTAAATACTATTAGATATTTATATCTAATAAAAGATGTTAACTCCGTTCCATTAAGGCATAAAGTATTTAAATTTTATTAGTAATTTTTTGAATCACTTCAATTAATTTTTGATATGCTAAATTAGTTAAATCAATACGAATATCATTTCTATCTTTGTAATTTGAATTTAATTTGAATGTATAAATCTTATCAATTACACATATTGCTAGTCATGCAAAACCGATTGGTTTATTTTCACTAGGGTTTGGTCCTGCATTGCCACTAATAGCTATAGTAATATCACTTTGCATTTTTTTATTAAAATTATAAGACAATTCTTTAACGCATTCTTCACTAATAGCGCCAAATTCATTAAGTGTTTCTTCTTTAACATTAGCTAATTTAGTTTTTGCAAAATTAGTATATACAACTAATCCTCCAAGTAATACTTTACTTGCACCAGGAACAGAAGCTAAATAAGAACTAATCATTCCAGCAGTAACGGATTCTACTGTAGCAATCTTTAAATTATTTTTTTTTAATAAATCAATAATTTGTTCTTGATAATTCATATATATAATTTTACTTTATCTAAATTATATAAGTTTTGATAAATTTAAATAATATTTATTTATGGTAATTATGATTTTTGTAAGTTAGCTTCTAATTCAATAATTAAATCACGAATAAATGCTGCTTTTTCATATTCTTGTTGTTTTGCAGCTTCAAGCATTTCTTTACGTAATTTTGCAACTGCTTTTGTTTGTTTAATTTTTGAAGCATTCTTAACTTTATATGTATCCTCATACAATTCGGCTTTTTCTCATAAAACCAAATCATTTCTAATATCTTTAATAATAGTTTTAGGGATGATATTGTGGAGTTTGTTATATTTTAGTTGAATATTTCTTCTTCGATTAGTTTCATCAATAGCTTTTTGCATGTCAGCAGTTATTTTATCAGCATACATAATAATATGTCCATTAACATTTCTTGATACACGACCGAATATTTGGATTAAAGCTTTATCATTTCTGAAAAATCCTGGTTTATCAGCATCAAAAATACAAATTAATGATACTTCAGGGACATCTAAACCTTCACGTAAAAGATTAATTCCAACAATTACATCATATTTACCCATTCTTAGTTCTTGGATAATTTTAGCTCTTTGTAATGGTTTCAATCCATGATGAAGATAAGCAACTTTGATTTTTTGATTTTTTAAATAATCAGTTAATGTTTCAGCTAATTTAATTGTTAAAACAGTAATAAATGTTTTTTCGTTTTTAGCAATTTGTTCTTTTAATTTACTAATCAAATGATCAATTTGATATTTTGTTTTATGGATTTCAATTGTTGGATCAACTAAACCAGTAGGACGAACAATTTGTTCAACAACTAACCCATGTGATTGATCAATTTCATATTCATTAGGTGTAGCAGAACAATAGATAACATGTTTAATTTTTTTATTAAATTCATCAAAATTTAAAGGACGATTATCTAATGCTGATGGTAAACGAAAACCATAATCAACTAAAGAAAGTTTACGATTATGATCTGTATTATACATTCCTCTTATTTGAGGAATAGTCATATGAGATTCATCAATAACTAATAATCAATTATCATCTTTAAAATAATCAAAAATAGTAAATGGAGTTTCGCCTTCTTCTCTTAATTCTAAATGTCGTGAATAATTTTCAATTCCGTTACAATAACCAAGTTCTTTTAATGATTCAATATCTGATTTTGTTCTTTGTTCAATCCTTTGCGCTTCTAATAATTTTTTATTGTCTTTAAAATATTTAACTCTTTCATTTAATTCATTATTTATTCTTTTTATGGATACATCAAATTTTTCATCATTCATAATGTATTCATTAGCTGGAGGGATGATACAATAAGTAACTTTTTGTGTTATGCTACCTGTTAGTGGATCAACAAAATGAATACTTTCGATTTCATCTCCAAACAATGATATTCTAATAATGTAACTATCACTTGTTCCAGGTGCTATTTCTAAAAGATCACCACGAATTCTAAATGTTCCAGGTTTTAAATCAATTTCATTCCGTTCATATTGTAATTTAACTAAATCATATTTAAGTTTTTTGTAATTTATCTTATCGCCTTTTTTTAAAAATAGTTTATATAAATCATAATCTGCTGGTGAAACTGAAGCATAAATAGCTGCTACTGAAGCAATAACAATAACTTTTTTACTATTTGCTAATGAATTAATTGTAGAAAGTCGCATCATTTCGATGTCATTATTTCTTTGTGCATTTTTTTCAATGTATGTATCATTTTGAGGGAGATAAGCTTCAGGTTGATAAAAATCAAAATAGGATATGTAATATTCCACATTATTGTTTTTAAATAATGATTTAAATTCTCCATATAGTTGAGCAGCAAGAGTTTTATTGTGAACAATAATTAAAGTATTAGTTTGTAATTTTTCAATTACATTAGCAATTGTAAATGTTTTTCCTGTACCAGTAGCACCTAATAAAACTTGTGATTTAATACCTTGTTTATAATTACTAACTAATTGTTTAATTGCCTTTATTTGATCAGCAACCGGATGCATTTTAGTAGTAAGTACTAAATCATTTTTGTCTTTATTTGCTGATATCATTTTGTTGTTTTTGTTTTGATTGATCAACTTTTTGTTTTAATTTATTAATTGCTGCTTCTTGTTTATCTTTGATATCCAATTTAAAATTTGGTTCATGATTAAAGGCATTTTTAATAACTTCATTACTATATTGATCTTGAATACTATTAATTGCATTTGCATCAACATTATAAGGTGCTAAGATATTAGCAAATTCATTAAACATTGCTTCATTAATTTTTGGAACATAAATTCGGTTAATGTTAAGTACAACTGAATGAGCTACATTATTTTTCATCTTTTGAAAGTGTTCATCTGCTTCACTAATGTAAATATTTAATGGTGAACGTTGCTCTAAACTTCTTAAATTCACACCTTCTCTAATTTTCATCATTAAATCCAAATGATTAGTTCAATTAAAGTCAAGTGATTGAATAATAATATTTTTAAAGATTGAGTTAGCTTGGTCAATGGTTAACAATTCAGCGCGTTTATCAAAACTTAAACAGATAATTGCATAAATAATATTTCTTACTTCATCAATACTTTTATTTCTAAAGAATTCAGGAGAAACAATATTTGTATTAAATAATTTTGTATTAATTGCTTCAGCTAATCTTACTTCATCAACAAACATTTCATTTTTTGTTGATTTAAACACATTTACTAAATCATTAGCAACAACTTTAGCCATATTTTTAGCAACCTGTAAATTTGAAACATTCTTTAAAATTTGATCTCTTTGTTTGTAAACCAACTCTCTTTGATTAGATAATACACTATCATAATCAATTAAGTTTTTACGCATATCATAGTTAAGAGCTTCAACTTTTTTCTGTGCACCTCTAATTAATTTAGTAAAAAATCATGAATCATAGTAATCATTATTAATTTTATTAGAACTTTTCTCTTGTTTTTCAATAGCAAATCGTTTAAATAAAGTATCTTCTAGACTAACAAAAAACCTTGTAATACCAGGGTCACCTTGTCTGCCACTACGTCCTCTTAATTGGTTATCAACACGACGTGATTCATGGTGAGCTGTACCAATAACATATAATCCACCAAGCTCTTTAACTCCTTCGCCTAGTTTAATGTCAGTACCTCTACCTGCCATGTTAGTTGAAATAGTAATCATTCCTTTTTGGCCAGCCATAGAAACAATTTGAGCTTCTTTTAAATGGTTTTTAGCATTAAGTAATTGGAATTTTAAACCTTTATTTTTCAAAAAATAAACTA
The DNA here is from genome assembly GCA_002372615.1 of Mycoplasmataceae bacterium UBA3729. Lineage (GTDB taxonomy): Bacteria > Bacillota_I > Bacilli_A > Mycoplasmatales > Mycoplasmoidaceae > Malacoplasma_A. The sequence continues at coordinate 198,983 of DFHG01000009.1, forward strand.
ATTCTTCAGAATCATCAACAGATTCAGTACCAACTAGTATAGGTTGGCCAGTTGCATTAACTCTAACTATTTCTGCTACAACGTGAGCTCATTTACTTACTTTATTCTCAAATACATAATCATTTAAGTCTTTTCTAATAACAGGTTTATTAGTTGGAATATTAACAACTACCATGTTATAAATTTTCAAGAATTCTTCGGCTTCAGTCATCGCAGTTCCACTAACACCAGCTAATTTATTATAAAGACGGAAGAAAGATTGATATGTGATTGTTGCTACAACAACATTTTCAGGATCAATTTTTACTCTTTCTTTTGCTTGGATAGCTTGTTGTAATCCAGCATTATAACTTCTTCCTTCAAGAACTCTGCCAGTAAAGTGGTCAACTAATAACACTTTATCTTCTCTAACAATGTATTCAACACCATTTTGAAATACAAAATTAGCCATTAATGAATTTTTTATTTTGTGATAAAGTTCAGAATTTTTAAAATCAAACAAATTTTTAATTCGGTAGTATTGTTCAGTTTTTTTAACACCTGAATCAGTTAAATTAATAGAATTTGCCTCATGGTCTATGGTGTAATCCTCTGGTTTCAAAGTAGAAACAAATTCATCAATATCAACATACATTGATAAATCTTGTTTTGGCATTCCTGAAATAATTAAAGGTACACGTGCTTCATCAATTAAAACTGAATCTGCTTCATCAATAATTGCAAAGTTTAATTCCCTAATAACTTTGTCTTCATATCTTTGCACCATATTATCTCTAAGATAATCAAAACCAAGTTCAGAGTTAGTTGTATAAGTAATATCACAAGCATACATCTGTCTTTTTTGTGCAGGTGTAAAACTTGATAAATTATAACCAACTGTAATCCCAAGTGGGTTAAGTGCCTCTGCACAAAATTTAGCATCACGTTGTACCAAATATTCATTAACCGTAACAACATGGATACCATGTTTTAATAATGCATTTAAATAAGCAACAAGAACAATAACAACTGTTTTACCTTCACCAGTATACATTTCAGCGAAGTCACCACCATTAGCAATAATAGCACCAATAAGTTGAACTTTGTAAGCAAAAATATGATGAACACGATAAATTGCTTCTCTTGCTACAGCTAAAGCATTAGGCAAAATATCAAATAAACTTTGACCATTTTTTAATTGTTCAATAAAAACATTGGTCATATTTGATAATTCAGCATTAGATTTTTTACGATAAATTGGAGATAAGTTATCAATATAGTTTGCTAATCGTTTAGCTTTTTTTAATAACTTTCTACTAGGTGAAAAAACGTTCCATTGACTTAAACTCATAAAGACAATATATTATATTTATAATAATATAATAAAAAAACATTTCATTCATGGAAAAAATTAAATTATTGGTTGGAAAGAAAACAGTTATTGATTGTTTATCCAATAAAGAACTTAATAAAACAAGAAATTTAGTTATTCATATTCCTGCTGTATATATGTCTTGTAGTTGTATGAAGTATTTTAATATTCCTTATGAATATAATTTCACTGTTTTGTGTGTTGAATTAATCAAAAATAATAACAATAATTTAAAAGAAACTCGATACAATCGATATTATTTAAATATCATTCATTTAATAATTAACAAAATTAAATCTCTTTATCCAAATATTAAGAAAATAATTTTAACTGGTGAATCATGAGGAGCAAATCTTGCAATGATTTATGCAAGAAAATATTTCAATAATATTGATGGTATTGTTTGTTGAAATGGTTGCAAAAAAGTTATTACAATACTTGATGAAAAAAGTAGAAGACATAATTTTTTTACTAATGCATGGAAACATGTTTTGTCTTTACTATTTAATTGTAATTTTTATTCGACCAGAGGTAATATTTCACAATTAACAGATAATGATATTTTTATTCGTTTAAGTAAAATTAAAAAAATGAATTCGGAAGCTAATACAAGTTCACGAGTAAATCTTGCTGTATGATTTTCTATGCGTCCTGCATGGAAATCATTAAAAAAAATTTTTAAAATGAATCAAAAATTGCCATTTACTTACATTCAATCACAACAAGATGTTTATTACAAAGTAAATAAATTTGATGTTGAAAAAATTAAAAAGAATAGTAGTGGGTATAATAATTTAATTTTGGTAAAAAAAGGATATCATTTGCTTTCATTGGATCAACATAATAACGATCAGATTATTTGAAAATCAATTAATAAAATGTTGGATGATAAATAATGGAAATTAATGTAATTATTAATGTTACCTCTAATTTAGGAAAAACTGGTCAATATGTTTCACAAATTAAAAAATATTTTAAAGAGAAGAATATTAAATTTTCTTTATTTGTAACAAAATATATTGGACATGCTACAGAATTGGCTAAAAAAATTACAGCTTCTAATAACAAAAAAATTCTTATAATTGTTGGTGGTGATGGCACTATTCATGAAGCATTAAATGGTATCGTTAATTTTGAGAATACATATTTTGCAGCTATTCCTGCAGGAAGTGGTAATGATTTTTTAAATAATTTTGATACTAACAAATACAAAAATATTAGAGAACGTTTAGATGGTATATTAAAAAATAACTATGAATATGTTGATTTTTTACTCATAAACAATAAATTAAGAGGAATAGAATCTGTTGGTTTTGGTATTGTTAGTAATATTTTAAAAAGTTATTATAAACTAAAACGATTTTCTCCTAAAACAAGATACCGTTTAGCTACATTAAGACACACAATATTTTACACTCCAGATAAATTCAATTATTCAATTGATGGTAAAAAAAATTGAATACAAGCTAAATGTATCATTTTTGAAATAGGAAATGGTAAGACAATTGGTGGTGGAATTAATGTAATTCCACATGGTGATATTAAAGATAATTTAATTTCAGTGTCATATATTGAACCTATTAATCACTTTCTTATTCCTTTTGCATTCAGAAATTTATTAAAAAAAGATGCAAGTGTATTAAAAAAGAATCATCGATTTTTTACAAAAAGCATTTCAATTAGATTAAATAAACCAATTTATCACATTGATGGTCAATTATATACTGATACTTCTACTCTCGATATAAAAATTGTTCATAATAAGCTAAAATTCATTTATTAGTTGAATAAATATAATTTATTTATTGATGGAAACAAGAATAAAAAAATGAGAAAATTACCGAAAAAAGATTGTTAATCAAGATCATTTTTTTAATCTTGATGATAAACAAGAAAAGAAAATTCAATCATATCACAATCGTATTAATAGAATTAGTCAAAATATTCTTACTAACGGAGAGGAGATGGATGATACTATCATTCCTCTTATTGTTAATGATCATAATAAGAAAAAAATGTTCAATGATCTAAAAAAAGTTGTACAAACAGTTGGGGAAGAAAAAAGAGAAATCATTACTCAAGAAATCAAAGATGTTTTATATTCATATAAAAATAATTCCATTATTGATCCACAAACAAATAAAATTTCTAAATCATGATTGCAAAATGAAAGTAGATATAATGACTTAGAAAATTATGAAAAATTAATCAATTTAACTGAACAAAAATTAATTGAATTTCAAACTACAAGTAGTCAAAAAATAGATAATTTAGAAAAAGCAATTAATGAGAATGTAAAAGCAACTCATGAAGATTTAGAAACATATAAGGTTGACAAAATTTCAGAAAAAATTAAGAAAAAAACAAATCGAAAATTCTATTTCTTTTTAATTTCTGTAATTGTTATTGTAATTATTGCAATAATTACATTAGTTATTATAAGGTTGGTGTACTATGCATAGATTTTATCAAATAGCTATTGATGGACCATGTGGTGTTGGAAAATCAACGATAGCAAATAACATTGCTAAAAAATTAAATTTTACTTACATTAATACTGGGGCAATGTACCGTTGTTATGCATTGAATCTTTTAAACAATAATATTGATATAAATGATACAAATGCCATTTTAAAAACTATTAAAAAATCTAATATTGAATTAAACGATAATAAATACTTTTTAAATGGTATAGATGTGACTAAAGATATTAGTAATGCTAATATTTCTATATTATCTAGTAAAATTGCCACTATTAGTGAAGTAAGAAAAATATGTGTGTCTTTACAACAAAAAATTGCTCAAGGTATTAATTGTGTGATGGAAGGAAGAGATATAGGTTCAATTGTTTTACCAAATGCTACTCTTAAAGTATATTTAGATGCTAATATTGATTTAAGAGCAAAACGAAGATGATTACAAATGAATAAAAATGAAAGTTTTGACTCCGTTAAAGAAAAAATTATTGAACGAGATAATAAAGACAAAAATAGAGAAATTTCACCATTGGTAAGATTACCTGAAGCTTTTTATATTTATGATCATGGCCAATCTATTAATGAAATATCAAATTTAATAATTGAAAAATTTAAGGAAATTATTAATGAATAAAGTTGTTATTGTAGGTAAACCGAATGTAGGTAAATCAACAATATTCAATCGTTTAATTAGAGAAAAACGATCAATTGTTTATAGTGAAGCTGGAGTAACAAGAGATCGAATTTATGGTGAAGTATCATGGTTAAATAATACATTTACTTTAATTGATACAGGTGGATTAACTAGTAAGGATCAACCTTTTAAAAAACAAATTAATATTCAAGTAAATTACGCATTAGAAGAAGCAAATTTGATTTTATTTATTGTTTCTTCTAAAGAAGTAATAGATGCTAACGATTATTACATTTCAAAAATGTTAAAAAAATATAAAGATAAAAAAGTTCTTTTGGTTGTAAATAAAGCAGAAAATAAAGAAAAAAGTCCTAATACAGAAAATGCTTACTATTCATTAAATTTTGGTGCACCACAATATATTTCTGCTGAGCATAGTATTGGTATAGGCGATTTATTAGATAAAGTCATTAGCGAATTAAAAAATACTAAATTAACTAATAAAAATAATGATTTAAATGATTCATTGTGTTTTTGCATAATAGGAAGACCAAATGTTGGTAAATCAACATTAACTAATGCAATTCTTAATTATGAGCGTGTTTTAGTTTCTCCTATCCCTAACACTACTAGAGATAGTATTTATGTTAGTTTTAAATATCATAATAAAAAATATACTATTGTTGATACAGCAGGAATAAGAAGAAAAGGTAAAATTATTGATGCAATTGAAAAATATGCATTAATCAGAACAAATGAAGCAATAAATAAGAGCAAATTTATTATTTTATTGTTAGATGGAAATGAAGAATTTAATGAACAAGATGAGATTATTGGTGGTCTTGCATTCAAAGCTAACATTCCTACTATTATTGTTGTTAATAAATGGGAATTAGTGGAAAAAGACTCACTAACAAACAATAAATTTATTAAAAATATTAGAGCAAGATTTAAATATCTATCATGAGCACCAATTGTTTTTATTAGTGCAAAAGAAAATAAAAACATTCATAATATTTTTGAAACTATAAATAAAATGAATGAACAATTAAATATTAGAGTTAATAATTCATTATTAAATGAAGTTATTTTAAAAGCATCATCGAATGTTCCTCCAACATTACATAAAGGTGGAAGACTTAATATTTCTTATGCTACACAAGTTAATGGTCAAATTCCTACATTTGTAATTTTTACTAACAATCCTAAATATTTACATTTTTCATATGCACGATATATAGAAAATGTGATTAGATCTTCATTTGGTATTAATTTAGTTCCGATAACTATATACTATAAAGATAAGAACTCTCGAATTAGAGGAATAAAGGAGAAAATTAATGAGTAATAAAATAGCAATTTTAGGTACGGGTGCATGAGGAACTGCTTTAGCTAATGTGTTATTAGAAAATAATAATCATGTAGCTATGTGAGGAATTGATGAAGAGGAAATTAATGATCTTAATAATCAATGTAATAGTAAATATTATGGTCACAAGAAATTAAATCGTCCTTTGAATTTTGCAACAAAAGAAATCACTCATATTATTGATTTTTATCCTGATATTATTATTCTTGCTGTTCCATCAATCCATATTGAGAATACAATTAATTTAATTATTAGTCGTTTAAAAAATAAACCTATTTTTATTAATGTAGCTAAAGGTTTCAATCAAAAAACATTGAAAACATGATCATATACTATTGATTTATTGATTAAGAATAAATCAAAAGGATTAGTTACTTTAATTGGTCCAAGTTTTGCTACTGAAGTATTTAAAAAAGCAATTACTATTGTTAACATTATTTCATCTAATAACTCTATTCTTAAAATTGTGAAAAATGTATTCGAAACATCATACTTTAAATGTATTATTCATAATGATGTAAAAGGAGCTGAATGTATAAGTGCCTTAAAAAATGTAATGGCTATTGCTAGTGGTATTATTTATGCACAACATACTTCAATTAATACAAGATCAGCAATTTTAGCACAAATTGCTCGAGAAATTTCATATATTATTGAAGTAATGGGAGGGGAGAAAGATACTCTTTATCAATTTTGTGGAATTGGTGATATATTTTTAACATGTACAAGTAGTAAATCACGTAATTTTTCATTTGGTAAAAATATTGGCAAAAGTAGTTATCGTAAAATGAAAAAGAAACTTAAAACATTAACTATTGAAGGTTATTGGTCAACAAAAATTGCTTATCAAATTATTAAAAAATATCATATTCCTGCTCCAATAATTACACATATTTATAAAACACTTTATGAAAATGAGAATGAGAAGAAATTCATTCAAAACATTATTCCTGAAATTGACTAATTTTGTTCATACATTCAATCAAATTTAAAATTCCTGGATAAACAATTTTTAGTTCATAACTAAATTTATTTAATTCTTCTATAGACATATAATTTCTTTTAAAACTCTTTTTATAATCTAATATCGTTTTGAATAAAATTAAATAAAATTTGTTGATTTGTTTAACAAATACAATAATGAAACATATGCAATTTTCATAGGTAAGCATGTTATCAAGATAGATAAATTGATGTTTTTTGATATTTGCAAAATTAAAAATATCATCAACTTCTTTTGCTTCAAATTCTCATCTTTTATTTTTGTAAGTTCCTATATAATCAACAGTTGATTTACCAATTAATTTACCTAAGAAGAAATTGTCATTAACTTTTTTTATGATTTTAAATGGAACATTTCTTTTTTCAATGTATGCAATTTTGTGCAAAAGAAGATAATTGATTGTTCGATTAATTACTTCTTCTAGATACATGCCTTTATTAGCAAATATATTATTCATATATAATAATATAAACTTTTTATGCGGATTGACATTTTCTTGGCAAAAAATAAATATTTTTCTTCAAGAACCAAAGCACAAAATGCTATCAAGTCAGGTTATATTTTTGTTAATAATAAACTTGTTACAAATTCAAGTTTAGATATTGATGAACAATCTAAAATTTATATTATAAATCAGAATAATTATGTATCACGAGGCGCTAATAAATTAAGCTATGCCATAAAAGAATTAAATTTTAATTTTAAAAATAAAATTGTTCTTGATGTTGGTTCTAGTACTGGTGGATTTACACAAATTGCCTTAATTAATGGTGCTAAATATATATATGCAGTTGATGTTGGCTGTGATCAAATGGATAAATCATTGGCTAATAATAAAAAGATTAAATTGTTTGAAAATACTAATTTTAGAGACATAAATATTAATTTATTTGATAAAAAAATTGATATTATTATTGCTGATTTATCATTTATTTCATTGGTTAAATTATTAAATAAAATTATTGAAGTTTTTAAATATAAATTGGAATTATTATTACTTATCAAACCACAATTTGAATTAAGCAAAGAAATAATTAAAAAGAATAAAGGTATTATTAAAAATGAAAAATATTGGAAAATTGCTATTAATAAAATAGTAAATTATGCTAAATCAATAGGGTTTAAAGTAATTAATTTGATTAAATCAAAAATTTTAGGAAAGGATGGTAATACTGAATTTTTTATTCATTTAAGTAAATAATTATGAAAATTATTTTACATATTGATATGAATGCTTTTTTTGCATCAGTAGAAGAAGTTCTTAACTCTAAATTTGTAAATCAACCAATTGCTGTTTGTGGGAAAACTACAAGATCTGTTGTTGCTTCACCAAATTACATAGCAAGAAAATTAGGAATAAAAGCAGCAATGCCTGTTTTTCAAGCAAAGAAAATATGTCGAAAATTGATAATAGTAGATTCACATTTTGATGATTATAAAGAATATTCACATAAATTTATCACATTATTAAGAACAAAAATAACTAACAAAATTGAACAAATATCAATTGATGAATGTTTTGTTGATGCAACTAACTTATGCAAATCAACAAATGATGCTTTTATTCTTGCACAAAAAATTCAAAATCTAATTTATAAAACACTTAAATTAAAAACATCAATTGGTGTTTCATACAATAAATTTTTAGCAAAAATGGCTAGTGATTTAAAAAAACCAATGGGAATTACAACTATTTTTACTAAAAAAGATATAAAAGAAAAAATTTGACCATTACCAGTGAATGATATGTATCTCATTGGTAAATCAACTGCAAGAATATTAAATGATAATGGGATTTTCACTATTGGTGATATAGCTAAAAACAAAAACAAGAGAAAATTAAAGGAAATACTTGATGTAAATTGAGAAATGCAATATTTTCATGCGAATGGATATGGTGATGATGAATTGAATTATTCTTACAATGAAATTAAATCTATTAGCTGTAGTGAAACTTTTTTAGTTGATACTAATAATTTTGATGAAATTATTGCTAAAATTTCTGAATTAACTCAACAAGCCTATAAGCGAATGAAAGAATTATCATTATGTGGTAAAACTTTTAGTGTTGTAGTTAAATATCCAAATTTTGTTTCAACAATTAAAAGTATAACTTACAAATATTTAAATGACTTCAATGATATTTTAAAAATCATGATTGATTTGTATGTAAATAACTTTGCATATAAACAAATTAGATTAGTAGGCATATCAATACATAATTTAAAAAGTTCAAAGCAAATCAATTCTCCTCTCTTTGATAATTACAAATCCAATCATGAAAATATATTTAAAAAAATTATTAATGATGTTAATAAAGAAATGAGTCTTGATATTATTGATTTAGCCAAAAACAAACTTGATTAATTATTTTTTAATAACCTTTTATATACTTCTATTCCTTTTTTACTGATTGTTCTTCCTTTTGATGATTTATTTATTAGCCCCATTTTTATTAAATATGGTTCAATTTTTAATTCAATAGTTAATTCGTTTAAACCTAATATTTGACTAATTGTTTTTATGCTTAAATTATTTTGATTTTCAACAAGTGATTTTAAATATAAATAATCATTGTTTGTATATCCTTTGTGTATATATCCTAATTTAAACAATATTTCTTTTATAGATATTTCACTTTTCCAAAGTCTAAAATCTTTAATTCTTCTAATAAATTTATATGCTAGTCGTGGTATACCTTTGCATGGTTCTATTAATTTAATGATTTCTTCATCTGTGAGATTTACTTTTAATTTGTTAGCATAAAAAATAATTATTTTTTGGATTTCTTCTTCATCATAATAATTAAGATTCATTATTATTCCAAATCTATCTTCTAAAGGTTGAGGAATTTTACCTAAAATTGTTGTTGCTCCAATTAAAGTAAATTTTGGTAAATCAATTCTTGTTAATTTACTATTAAAATCTTTACCGATGTTAATATCTAAAACATTATTTTCCATAGCAGAATAAAATAATTCAAAACAATTTGTATTTACTGCATGTATTTCATCAATAAACAAAATATCATTATCATTGATACTTAATAGTAAATTGATAATATCAATTGGTTTTTGAATCATTGAGCCTTGAACAATGTGAATATTTCGTTTTAATTCATTACTAATTATTTTTGCTAATGTTGTTTTACCAGTTCCAGGTAGTCCATAAAATAAACAATGTTCTAATGGTAAATTATTAATTTTACAAGAGTTGATATAGATTTTTAAATTGTCAATAATTTGTTTTTTGCCAATAAAATTATTAAAAGAATTAATTTTTATCATTTAAAGAGTTATTATGGTTAACAATAATTTTAATAGCATTTGCAATTAATGTCGATAGTTCAACATCCTTGCTATTATTAGCATTAATTTTATTAATGGCATATCTAATATCTGTATCCTTATAACCTAATGCATTTAATGCTGAAAATAATTTGGTAATTATGGGATCAGCTTTATTATGATTAATTGATTTATCATATAGTGTTTCAATAATCGTATGGGCAAGTTTTTCATTAATATTTTTACATTTAGCTAATTCTAAATATTTTTTATCATTGATTAATTGTCAAATTAAACTATTATCATTGCGACAAATTCCTAATGCTGTTTTTGGTCCAATTCCTTGACACATCATCAGTGAAATAAATAATTCCTTCTGTGCATATGTTTTAAATCCATATATTTGCTGAATAAAACTATTTTTTGATGTTGAAGAATATTGTGCATAAACAAATAAATGAATTTTTTGATTTTGATTAAAGTCATTAGGGTTAGCTACATTTATGACATATCCTTTATTATTAACTTCAAAAGTAATTGAGGTTTTATTAATTGATATTACTGTTCCTAAAAAATATGAATACATTTATCCTCCAAATATTAATATTGAAAAAAATGATTTTTTGACAAAGAAATTATTTATTAAGGTTATAATACTACCATGAATAAATTAGTAAAAAATAATGTTTATTGGATAGGAAATATTGATTGAGAATTAAAAAAATTTCATGGAGAGGATTTTTCTTTAAATAATGGTTCAAGTCAAAACTCATATTTAATAAAGGAAGAAAAAACAGTATTGATTGATACTGTATGATTGCCCCATAGCACTAATTTCATTGATAATCTTAAAAAAGAAATTGATTTGAATAAAATTGACTACATCATTATTAATCATAGTGAGATTGATCATTCTGGTTCCCTTCCTGATTTAATGAAAGAAATTCCTAATACACCAATTTATTGTACCGCTAAATCAGTAGAAAGTTTAGAAGGACAATATGGAAAAAATAATTGAAATTTTCACATTGTTAAAAATGGAGATAGTTTAGATATAGGAAATAATAAAAAATTAATATTTATTCAAATGACAATGCTACATTGACCTGATTCAATGGCAACATATCTTGCTAGTGATAATATTTTATTTTCTAATGATGCATTTGGGCAACATTATGCTACCGATGTATTGTTTAATGATTTATCAGATCAAAATGTATTAATGAAAGAAGCATTAAAATATTATGTAAATATTTTAAATCCTTATGGTATGTTAGTCAAAAATAAGATTAATGAATTAAAAAAATTAAATTTACCAATAGATATAATTGCTCCAAGTCATGGTATTATTTGAAGAAATAATCCTACCCAGATTATTGATTTATATGATAAATGATCAAGTGATTATAAAGAAAATCAAATTACCATTGTTTATGAAACAATGTGAAATGGTACAAAAAAAATAGCTGAAGAAATTGAAAAATATATTAAAGCAAAATATCCTAACATAATAGTTAAATTATTTAATATTGGGATCACAGATAAAACAGATATTACGGTAGAAATATTTAAATCAAAAACCATAATTGTTGGTGCACCAACAGTTTATAATGATATTCCTTCAACAATGACTGGATTTTTATCATTTCTTAAACAATTAAAATTTAAGAATAAGAAGGCTATGGCATTTGGCTGTTATGGTTGGAGTGGTGAAGGATGTAAAATTATTAATGAAAAATTACAGCAAGCAGGATTTACTGTGTCTACAAATTTTATAAAATCATTATGAAATCCAAATAAAGATGTATTTGATCAAATACCTAATCTCATTGATGAGTTAGTTAAGTAATAATAGAATTGTATATAATACTTATTATTACTATGCAGATGTAATTCAATGGTAGAATATGGCCTTGCCAAGGCTAGTATGTGGGTTCGATTCCCATCATCTGCTCCATAAAATAATTAAAGTTGATATACAAGAATTCTTAATTCATAATTCTTTTTAATGATTTATGCGTTCCTATTATTGTTTTAATGCCATAAGGTTTTTTAAAAACGATTGTTAAAACATCATTTTCTATTCCTACAATATGACCAATTCCAAAAACAGTATGAACAACTTGGTCTCCTATACTATATTGAATAGCTTTTTTTTCATACATAGTTGAATAATCTATTGGGTCTTGTGAATTAAATCAAGTTTCATCATTTTTTGATAATGGTGTAAATCTACTTACTACTCTTTTTAAATTCTTTTCACCAATCTCTTGAATAAAACTAGATTCAAATAAACTTCGACCATAATTAAAAAATGATGAGGAGGTCAAAAATAAATATTGTTTTGCTCTAGTTATACCTACAAACAATACTCTTCTTTCTTCTTCAATATCAGTATTTTCCGCTAATCTTTGTATTGGGAATACTCCTTCATATAAACCAACAATAAAAACTGCTTTATATTCACTTCCCTTAGCAAAATGTACAGTCATTAATGAAACAGTATTGAAATCTTGTTTTGATTTATTGTCATCAATAGATGTATCAATATATAAAGCAATTGATTGTAAGAAATTATCAATTGATGAACCAGGATTTTCATTTTCATATTCTTTAATAGAATTAATTAATTCATTGATGTTGTCCATTTTATTTTTTGCTTCTTCTTCAGAAAGATATGACATTAAATATTCTGCATATCCAATAGTTTCAACAATTTTTTTGCATAATTCACTAGGGGAAATAATTTTTGCTTGGTTTTGTAAAAATTTAATGGTTTTAACAAAATCATTAATTTTACTTGCATTCCAATTTGTTTCATTTTGATTAGAAAAAATTGCTTGAGCAAAAGTGATATTATTTTCTTTAGCATATTCATCAATTTTGTTAATTGTTGCTTCCCCAATTTTTCTACTAGGAACATTAATAACTCTTTTAATGGCTAATTCATCATTTTCATGATTAATTAATCTTAAATAAGCTAATATATCTTTGATTTCTTTTCTTTGATAAAACTTGATACTACCATAAACAAAGTAAGGAATACCAAAATCAATTAATGCTTTTTCTATAAATCGTGATAAATAATTACTTCGATATAAAATAGTAATGTCCTTATATTCTAGATGGTGTTTATTGATTAATTCATTTATTTTTTGAGCAATGAATTTTCCTTCTTCATGTTGACTATCGCCATAGTAATAAATCACTTGTTCAGAATTTAAAGAATCAGTTACTAAATTTTTCTTAATCCGATTTTTATTATGACTAATTAATTCATTTGCAACATTCAAAATATTTTGATTAGAACGATAATTTTTATCAAGAATAATTATTTTAGTATTAGGGAATGATTTAATAAAATCTTTGAAGATGTATGAGTATGCTCCTCTTCATTCATAAATTGTTTGATCTGGATCACCTACAGCAAATACATTTTGATTATTATTTATAATTTTTTTAAGAATTGCAAATTGATAACAATCTGTATCCTGAAATTCATCTACCAAAATATAATCAAATCTGTTTGCTCATTTTTCAGCAATTTTAGGATGTTTATTAAATAATTTATAAACACCAGTGATTAGGTCATCAAAATCTAATCAATTATTTGTTTTTTTTAATTTTTGATATCTTCTATATATATCATTAATGTGATTATTATCTTCTTCCAAAAGAATATGTTTTTTAATTTTATCAGACACTTGTTGTAGTTCACATGTTTTAGCACTATAAATATCTAATTCATCAATCGTGCTATAAATTATTTGTGCAATCATTTCGATCATTAATTTTGATTTACATCGTGTAGCGAAATCTTTATTTAAATTTAAATCACGATAAATTTGATTGATAATTGTTAATTTTTCTTCTTCATCAATAATTCTAAAATCAGGTGCCCCACCAATAGAAACTATATCTTTTTGTAGAATTCTTGAACATAAACCATGATAAGTGAAAATTTTTGCTTGAACAGTTTTACCTAATAATCCATTAACTCGAGCTTTCATTTCGCTACAAGCAATATTGGTAAAAGTAATTGCTAAGATTCGATAATCTGGACAACCTGTATTTTCGATAATATAACTTAATCTAGTTGTTAAAACTTTTGTTTTTCCTGTTCCAGCACCAGCAACAACCAAAATTGGTCCATTAATTGTTTTAACTGCTTCAATTTGTGCATTATTAAGATTTAATTTATTAATATCCATACATTAAATTTGATTAATCTCATCATTTGGATTAGATAAAATTCCACCTGGTAAACTGTAATTTCTTTTAGGAGTTATTAATTTATTATTCAAATTGTTATTTTTATCTTTGTCACCAATTATATCAACTGTTTTAACAATTACAATATTAGAAAATTTATCATGTCATGCTTGTCGTTTAGGATGAGCAATAATAGAAATGATAATAGAAATGATTAATATTATCATAACTCCATTCAGTGTTAAAAAGAAAATTTTATATATGTAATATTCATTATCATTTTTTGTAATACTAAATAATGATGTAATAATTTGGTAAGATATTTTTGCACCTTTTGTATATCCTACAACACACAAAATTAGTGAAAAAGCAAAACTAATAAATGAATAAATTATTCAAATAAACATTTCATGTTTTATTAAATTAAACAATCAATGTGTTAATAATTGATTGTAAATAGCTAATTTAAATAATTTCATGCATAGTGTTTTACCTTTTCAAAAATAAGGTTGGATGATAAAATAAATAAAAAATAATGATGTAGCAATAATACTAAAACAAAAATATCGTCATGGTTCACTAATAATAAAATTAAATTCCCCTTTAAAATTAGGATCAGTTAAGAAAATAGCACTTGCACAACTAAAAGATACTAATAAAACAATAATAAAATCACAAATACGAGTGAAAATTCTTATACCAGGTGCAGCAAGCCCATATCTACTTGATTTATTTTTACTATTGATATTTTCAATCATAAATTATTTATTTTTATTCATAAAATGTTTTATGTAAAATGGCATAAAAATTATGTGTTGTAAGTAATTAATAATTGTTTTGTCATCTAAATTATCTTTTGCTAATAAAGTTTTATTTTTCTTTCAATTAGGAATCTTCTTATCACATCAATGTTTTGCATAATCAATAGCTCTACCTAAATTCTTAGTTTTGTTAAATTTATCATCTATATAAATGCATTTTAAAAATGAATATAAAACCATTCTAATCATAATATATTCAATTTGTGTTTTATTTGTTTTATAAAACTCATCGTCTTTATGATTCAAAATTTGATTGCATTGGTAAACTAAATCATAACAGTTGAATATAGAAAATTTTGCCGATTTACATAAAATTTTTACATCAGGTAATATTGCAATTTTTTTTGCAAATGAAACTAATTCATAAGAAAAATGAGTTGTATAGTGTTTAAAAGGAATAAATGAAATGTTATTTTGTTTTATAAAATCAACATTTATGATTTTATTAACCATTTTTCCTAAGATTTGCAAATATATATTTTTTTTAAATTCACATAATTTAAGTTTTTTAAGATCAGGATAGTTAGCTACATCTTTGCCAACGGTTAAGAATAGCAAATCATATTCTTCATTTTTATTATTTAAAATAAATTCATTAAAACATTTAACAAAGTTTTGATCAAAAATATTGCTTCTATCAGCAAAATACACATATTTAGTTTGAACATATTTTCTTGCTAATTCAAAAGAAGCAGAATGACTATTAAAATTATTGATAACAATAAACTTAAAATTACTTAATTTTTCATTCAAATTTAATTTTTCAATAGATTTTTCTTTAATTGTTTCAATCCCATCAGCAATTATTAACAATTCAAAATTTTTATCTGTTTGATTTATTAAACTATCTAAAGATTCAAACAAATTTTCATTGAAATTATTTATGTAATAGATTATTGTTAAGTTGTTCATATTTTAATTTTTTATCTTAGATTCATCAACTTTTTTTGTTTCTTCTTTATTTTCTTTTTTATCTTTATTTAATCCAAAGATATTTTCAAATGATGTTCCACCTAAAATATCAGTTAATTTAAATAGATCTAATGAAGTAAGTATATTTTCCAATTTCTTTTGAAATTCACCCATTTTACCAAAATATTTGCAAAATAAAGC
The DNA here is from genome assembly GCA_002372615.1 of Mycoplasmataceae bacterium UBA3729. Lineage (GTDB taxonomy): Bacteria > Bacillota_I > Bacilli_A > Mycoplasmatales > Mycoplasmoidaceae > Malacoplasma_A. The sequence goes on from DFHG01000009.1 coordinate 215,250, forward strand.
AATAGTTTGATCGACAAATGAATCAAAATTATCTCCATATTTTTTAGCTTCCATTGGTGGTAAAGATGATTTCATTTTTTTGAAATCTTCATATGCTTCTTCTAGTTTTTTGTAAGTTTCTTCATTAATTTTTATGGTTTTATAATTCATAATATTTATATTATTTATATTTATATTATTTATAAATATAATTATAAATATTTTATAATTTATGTAATTTATTATTTTTGGAGTGAGTAATTGTGCTAGATCGGAAATTATTAAGAGAAAATTTTGATGAGGTTTGCAAAACTATTCGTAGCAGAAATAAAGAATACAAACAATTAGATACATTCAGAGAAATTGATAAAAAATATCGAAAACTAATAACTAGTATTCAAAATTTAAATTCTGAAATTAATAGTAAAACTAAGGAAATTAGTAGTTTAATTAAAGAACAAGAAGATAAAAAAGTAGATCAAATTAAATTTGAAGTAAGGAAAATTAAGAGCGAGTTAGAAAATTTAGAAAATCAAAAAAAGATTATTGAGGAAAAATTTGATGAAATTCTTTATTCTATTCCTAATATTCCTGATAAATCTGTAATAATTGGTAAAGACGAAACAAATAATGAATGCATTCATTATTATGGTACGCCTACTAAATTTGATTTTATTCCATTACCACATTGAGAAATAGCAAAAAAAATTAAGTTATATGATGGTGAAAGAGCAACTAAGATCGCTGGTTCTCGTTACATTCTTTATACAGGTGCTGGAGCAAAACTTATCCGTGCATTATGTGCTTTTACTTTAGATATGAATACTTCAGCAGGATTCTATGAATTATTACCTCCTGTAATAATCAATCCAAATGCTTTATATGGTACAGGACAACTTCCTAAATTTGAAGAAGATTTATACAAATTAACCGAAGGAAATTACTTATCTCCAACTGGTGAAGTTCAAATGACTAATTTTTATGCAGGTGAGATTTTAAGTTATAAAGATTTACCAATCAGATTTACATGTAATACATCTTGTTTCAGAAGTGAAGCAGGTAGTGCAGGGAAAGATGTAAAAGGTGTTATTAGACAACATCAATTTTATAAAACAGAAATGGTTATTATTGCTAAACCTGATGAGTCATGAAAAGAACATGAATTTATGACCCGTCAAGCTGAAAAAATTCTTGAAGCATTAAATTTACCTTATCGTAGAATCTTATTATGCACTGGAGATATGGGTTTTAGTGCTGCAAAAACTTATGATCTAGAAGTATGATTACCTTCTTATAATTCATATAAGGAAATTTCATCATGTTCTAATTGCACTGATTTCCAAGCAAGAAATATGAAATTAAGATACCGGGATAAAGATGAAAAAATTAATTTTTGTCATACTCTAAATGGTTCTGGTTTGGCAATTGATCGATTATGAGCCGCTGTAGTAGAGAATTATCAACAAAAAGATGGATCAATTAAAATTCCAGAAAGGTTACAAAGATATTTTGATGGCCAAAAATTTATCAAATAAAAATAAATTATTTATTACATTTGAAGGTCCAGATGGTTGTGGTAAATCAACCATTGCCAAAAAAGTATATGATTATTTAAGTAAATTGTATAAAAACAAAGTCGTTTTAACTCGAGAACCTGGTGGCAAAGAAAATGCTATTGCCGAAGATATTCGTAATATTTTGTTAAATCATAAAGAATACAATATTCAACATAATGCAGAAGCATTATTATTTGCTGCAAGTAGAGCCCAGCATGTAAATGATTTTATTATTCCTCATTTAAAAAAAGGTCATATTGTTTTGTGTGATAGATATATTCATTCTTCACTAGTTTATCAAGGATATGTTTCAAATTTAGGAATAAATAAAATTCTTGAAATTAATAAATTTGCTATTAAAAACACTATGCCTAATTTAGTAATTTTAATAATGTTAGAACCTAAAAAATGTATAGAAAGAATTAGACAAAACACTAGAAATATGAATAGATTGGATTATCAATCTTTTGGTATACAAAAAAAAGTATATAGTGGTTACCAATTACTTATTAAAAAATTTCCTAATGTCATCAAACCAGTTAATGGTGATCAAACAGTAGATAATGTTTTTAAAGATGTTTTAAAAATCATTAATAAATATGTTAAGAAGTAATTACACTCATTCAATAATTTTTGTAGAGTCAAAATTCTCTAATTTGAATTCGGAGATTAAAAATTTCATGAAATCTATTTGTTGTGATAAGCAACCATTTTGTAATCAATGTGAATTTTGCAAAAAAATTAATGAAGATAGATATGCTGATTTAATGGAAATTAATGGTAACATGCAAAATATTAGCAAAGAACAAATTACACAAATTAAATCAAGATTTAATAGAGCAGGGTTTGAATCAATTAATAAAAAATTTTATGTTATTTATAATTTTGAAAATGCTTCAAAAGAGGCAATCAATTCTTTGTTAAAATTTATTGAAGAACCTTTACCTTCTACATATGCTATTTTAACAACAAGAAGCATTAGCAAAATTTTACCAACTATAAAAAGTAGATGTCATGTTTATAGATTAAAATCAAATAAAAAATATTTTGAAGAAAACATCAATAAATTTGAACTAAATGAAAAACAAAAGAAAATTGTGTTTGAAACATATTTTGATTTAGATGAATTTATCACTGATTATAACAGTGGTGATTTTATGCATTATTATGACTTTATTAAAAAGATTGTAACTAATTATGATGACATCAAAACTATTAAAGAATTATCATTAGAATTTAAAGAATTAGATTATTTTAAAATTAAAAAAATACTTTTATTTTATAGTGTTTTGCAACCTAATTTCAAAAAAGAATTATTAGACTTAATTAACAAATTAAATCTTTATCCAACAAAAATTAGTGTTTTTAATTCAATTTGAAATTTATCAATGGAGAATAAATAATGGAAACAATTGTTGCTTTATCCACACCACCAGCAATAGCAGCTATACACATAATTCGTGTATCTGGTAATAAAACTTATCAATTGATCAACAAAATTACAAAACAAAAAATTAGTAAAGAAGGATACAAGATACAAAGAGCACAAATTGTTGATAATAATAAATTAATTGATGATGTATTATTAATGAAATTTGTTAGTCCTAATTCATATACTGGTGAAGATCTTATTGAAATAAATTGCCATGGTAGTTTATTTATTGTTCAAGCAATTATTAATTTATTGATTAGTAAAGGTGCAAAATTAGCTGAACGTGGAGAATTTACTAAAAGAGCATTTTTAAACAACAAACTAAATTTAATTCAGGCAGAAAGTGTGAATTTACTTTGTAAAAGTAATTCTAATATTTCATTAAATATTGCCCATAAATGTATAGATAAAAAAACTTCAGAGAATTTTATTAAAATTTCATCTGAACTTTTCAAAATTATTGGTCATATGGAGATTGATATAGATTATCCCGAATATAATGACACTCCAAAATTGACAAAAACACAAATTAAGGATCAACTTGTTTCTATTATTAAAAAATTGGAACAAATAATTGAAGAATCATTATTAATTGTTCCTTTAGTTAATGGAATTAATGTTGCTATTGTCGGCAAACCTAATGTTGGTAAATCATCATTATTAAATGCAATTCTTAAAGAAGAAAAGGCTATAGTTTCATCAGTCCCAGGTACAACCAGAGATACTCTTCAATATAGTGCCAACATTGGAGATCTAAGGTACAATTTTATTGATACTGCTGGAATCCATAAACCTAATAACAAAATTGAATCACTTGGTATTAGTCTTTCTAAAAAAACTATTAAAAAATCAAATTTAGTAATTTTTGTTGTTGATGGTAATAAACCAATTACAAATGAAGATAAATCAATATTGAATTTATTGAGAAATAAAAAATATATTGTTGCTATAAATAAATGTGATAAATTTACAAAAAGTAAGGTAGATATTAAAGGAGTTAAAATTAGTGCAAAGAAAAACATAATTACTCCTTTAATAAATGAAATCATTAAAACTTCACAACAAATTGATTATTCTTCTACTTCAATTATTTTGCCAAGTACAAATAGCATTAATCAAGCTAAATATGCAGTAAAATTAATTAATATTTTTATAAAAAACATTAATCAACCAATAGATTTAATCATCAACTATTTGCACGAAGCATATGAATTAGTTTTAGGAATTATTAATAAATCAAATAATATTAATTTCATTGATCAACTATTTGCTGATTTTTGTGTTGGTAAATAGTTATACTTTTATAATAAAAGTATATGACATGTGAATTTTATTTGAATACAAAATACTACTTTGGTAAGAATGTAGTTAATAATTACTTATCTAAAGAAATTAAAAATAGAAGATTTAAAAAAATCTTTTTACTTTATGGCGGCGGTTCAATTAAGAAAAATAGAATATATGATTCACTCATTAAATCATTTAAAAAAGCCAAGGTAGAATGAATTGAACATTTTGGAATTAAACCCAACCCTATTGATATTGATACATATAATGCAGCATTAAAAGGTAGAAAAAATAAAATTGATTTAATTATTGCAGTTGGTGGAGGAAGTGTTATTGATGAAGCAAAAGTTGTTGCAGCATTAATAACTAATACACAATATAAATCATGCTGGGATTATGTAAGAAATAGAGGGAAAATTATCACACATAAACCTATCCCAGTATTTTCAATTGTGACACTTGCTGCTACAGGAAGTGAAAATAATTATAATTCAGTGATTACTAATAGTAAAACTAAAGATAAATGAGGCTTAGTAAATAGCGAAAGACCTATTATTTGTTTTGAGGATCCAACTTATACATACAGTGTAAATAAATGACAGACTGGTTCTGGTGTATTTGATATTTTTTCACATTTATTAGAAAATTACTATTCAATTAATCAGCATTTTTCATGGACAAAACAATATATTATTGGTAATTTAAAAAATGTTTTGAAATATGCACCAATTGTTTTAAAACATCCAAATAATTATGAAGCTAGGGCAAATTTATTATGGACTTCTTCATTTTCATTAAATGGATTAAGTGCAATAAATACTGATGGTGGCGATTGGAAAGTACATGGATTAGAACATGCAATTAGTGGAAGATGAGATGTATCTCATGGTGCCGGACTTGCTTTAATTACCCCAATATATATAAAATATATGGCAAAAAAATCTAAAAAATTCTATCAACTTTCATTAGAGTTGGCTAAAGAATTATTTAATGTTAATACTATTCCAGCATATATTAAAAAAATAGAGCAATTTATTAAGTTATTAGGTATGCCAACCAAATATACTGACTTTAAACAAATTAATGAAATTACACCAAATGATTTAAATTGGCTGTCTAAAACTTTTGATAAAAATACACCAGGTTATCATAAATTAGGTGTTGATATTTATAAATTAATTAAAGTTTAAATTAGTCATTATATTTAGACATAATTTTATCAAAAGTTACACCCTTAATAAAATCATCAATAATTGTACAAACTTTATTTATTGATGCAGATAATTTATCTATTTCTTCTTCATGGAATTTGCCAATTACATAATTAACCATATCTTGCTTATTTATTGGTCTGCCTATACCGATTCTAATTCTTTTAATATTTTCTGTTGCGAATTGGTCAATAATATTTTTTAAACCTTTTTGTCCATTTGCTCCGCCTTTAGGTTTAATATGAATTTTTCCAACATCAATATCAACATCATCACAAATGATTAAAATATCATCAACTGGAATTTTAAAAAAATTAGCTAAGGGAAATACAAATTGACCAGATAAGTTCATGTATGTATATGGTTTAGCAATAATAAATTCATTTCCATCATCATTAGTTGATTTCGTAAATCAACCATTGAATTTATTAGTAATTAGTGATAATCTATTTTTATTCAATCAATGATCAACACACATAAAACCAACATTATGTCTTGTATTTTTATATGCTTCTGGGAAATTTCCTAATCCAACTATTAATTTCATTATGATTTAAATTATTCTTATTGATTTTTTTGATGTATTTTGTGTTTATTAATTATTTTCTCTTTTGCTTTAGTTGGTAAATAATACCAAATAAAAATAAAAGTACAAATTAATAATACAAAAATATTCTCAATTAAAATAACAATTCCTCCTGCAGTAAAAGTTAATTTATTATTTTTCAAATACATTACTCAATTCATGACAAAAGTATCACTAATATATTCAGGTTTACAACAAGAAAAAATAAATAAAATTAATTCAGCAAGAAATAAAATTAATGTTATGTGTAAAACATAACTTTGGTTAATTTTAATTTTTAACACATAATACATAATGATGTAAATAATGGTAAAAGTTAAAAACAATATTGATGCAATTAAACACATTGTACCAAACATTGAAATTTTTCAACTTGTTCCATTAGTTGTTTGTCATCATCCAATGATGTAATTTGATCAATCAACAATTTTTCCAGAAAAAAAAGTAACAATATTCAATAAAATTATTACAAATGCAAAACAAAAGTTAATTCATATTAATACTTTAAATGCAATGTAAAATTTTTTCTTAGTTGCATCTTTTTTTGCTCTTTCAGCTACATTAATATCTTTGGGTTTATTAACTTGATTTGTATGAATTGAATTTGTTTTATGAGAAAAATTATTTTGATTTTCTACCATCAGCATCTTTTCTCTCTAAACTATTAATTTTATTTCCATAATGAGCATCAATGAATAATTGTTTTAATTCACTAACTCTTGGTAAACGAGGGTTTGCACTTGTACATTGGTCATCAAATGCTTCAGTTGCCATATCATCTAAGATTTTTTCAAATTCTACATCTTTAACACCATAATCATGAGTTGATGGTCATAATTTTACTGATTTAAATAAATCTTGAATAGCTTTAATTAAGTTGTCAACTTTTTGTGCTTCATTTTTACCTTTGATATTTAGTATATCAGCAATTTCACAATATCTTTGTCTTGTGTTATTAGTTTTAAATTGTGGTCAATACATTTGTTTTTCATTTTCAAATTTTGTAGCATTATAGTACATTACATATGGTAAATAAATAGCATTAGCTGCCCCATGCATTACTCCAAAATGCCCTCCAACTTTATGAGATAATGAATGAACAACTCCTAGATAAGCATTACCGAATGCTAATCCAGCAATAGTTGCTGCATGTGCTATTGCTTCTCTTGCTTCAACATCAGTTGTACCATGCTCATAAGCTCGCTTTAAATATTTGAAAATCAATCTAATACCTTCTAATGAATAAGGACGAGTGAATTCAGTAGCAAGCACAGATACATATGATTCAACACAATGGCTTAAAGCATCAGCTGCTGTAATGGCAGTCATTCTTTGTGGTAAACTCATCATAAATTGTGCATCAACTATAGCAATATTAGGTACTAATGCATAATCAGCTAAAGAATATTTAATATGAGTTTTTTCATCAGTAATAATTGCAAAAGGAGTAACTTCACTACCTGTACCTGAAGTTGTAGGAATACATACTAATTTAACTTTTTTAGGTGTTGGGAATTTAACTATTCGTTTACGAATATCTAAAAATCTAACTGCTAAATCTTCAAATTTAACATCAGGATATTCATTATAGAATCACATCATTTTAGCAGCATCTAAACTACTACCACCACCAAATGCAATAATTGCATCAGGATTAAATGTTTTAATTTGTGCTGCCCCTTTATAAGTTGTTGCACATGAAGGGTTAGGTTCAACATCAGTAAATACTTTTATTTTCATTCCAAAAGATTCAAGAATTTTTGATATTTTACTACCAAATGTATCTCAAATAAAATGATCAGAGACAATAAATACTCGTTTTACATTATCATCTCTTAAATCTTTCAATCCCTCTTCAATACAACCATATTTAAAATAAACTTTACTTGGAATTTGCATTCACATCATATTTTCTCTTCTCATAGCTACTTGTTTTATATCAATTAAATGTTCAGGACTAATGTTCTGACTAATACTATTTCCTCCTACAGAACCACATCCAATAGTCAATGTTGGTAATAATTTAAAATTATAAAAATCACCTACACCTCCTAGTGAAGATGGTGAATTAATTACTAGTCTACCAGTATTGGCAGATGCACAAAATTTATCAATTTTGTCTTTTTGAGCAATTTCATCAACAAATAATGATGATGTATGCCCTGGACCAAGTTTCAATAATTCTTTCTGAATTTTCAAAGCTTCATCAAAATCTTTAGCATGATAAATGGCTACCATATCAGTTAATTTTTCATGAGCTAATACATATTCATAGTTAGTAGATTTTGCTTCAACTACTAACATTTTTGCTCATTTAGGTACTTTAATATTGAATATTTTTCCTAAATTTTGAGCATTTTGACCCACAATTTCAGCATTTAATACACCAAATTTACCTGGTACAAACATTTTATTTGCTATTTTCTTGATATCACTTGCATTAGAGATAATATATGCTTGTTGATTAGTAAATTCATCAATAACTTTTTGATAAATATTATTTAATGCAATAACTGAATTTTCAGTTGCACAAACCACACCATTATCAAATGTATTTGATTGAATTATTGATGCTACTGCCATAGGTATATTAGCAGAATCATCAATAATAGCTGGACAATTACCTGGGCCAACACCGATTGCTGGTTTGCCAGAACTATAAGCTGCTTTAACTAAACTTCCTCCACCAGTAGCTAAAATCAAATCTGATTCACGCATTAATTCATTTGTGTCATCAATAGAAGATTTTGGTGGTAATCAAGCAATAATATCTTTTGGTGCACCAGCATCAACTGCTGCTTTTAAAATAATTTTAGCAGCTTCAACTGTACATTTATATGCTCTTGGATGTGGTGAAAAAATAATTGCATTTCTTGTTTTTAAAGCTATTAAAGCTTTAAAAATTACTGTTGAAGTAGGATTTGTTGTAGGAATAATTGCTGATATTACTCCTTTAGGAACATATATTTTTCGATAACCTGCCGCAAAATCTTCTTCAATTACTCCACAAGTTTTCATCAATTTGTACTTATTATAAATGTATTCAGCAGCAAAATTATTTTTAATAATTTTGTCTTCCAATACTCCCATACCTGTTTCTTTTATTGCCATTTCGGCTAAAGGAATTCGATTAGCATTAGCAACTTTGGCAGCCATATAAAATATACGGTCGACCTCTTTTTGTGTATAATTAGCAAATTTTTCTTGAGCCTCTCGAACTTTCTTGATAATCTCTTTTATTTTACTCATATTTTCTACAATATATAAATTTTATAATAAAAATTATAAAATTATAAGATATAAATTCATTTCTATTAATTTTAAGTAAACATCTTGACTTTAGTAAAGAAATAGTGAAAAACTATATAGAAATCAATTTATAATAGTTTAAAACAATTCAATAAAAAATGAGATCCAAAATGTAGACAATTTTAACAAGATCATACGGATCATAAATTTAAATTTTGGTGAAATTATAAAGTAAACTTAAAGTGTCCAAATAAATTAGATATAGTATATAATATTTATATATCAAAATTATTAGGGCATAATAGCGTATGAATAAGAAATTTAAAATATTACTTTTAACATCAAGTGCTTTAATTGCTAATACAGCAGTAGCAAGTGGATTAACATCATGTTCTTCTAAAAATGTTATTGAGGATATTGGAGGACTTGATAAGAAATATGGTATCACCATGGCAACATACAACCGTATGGAAAGTGACTTTAATGATTTGTATGAAACTCAACAAAGTATTAATAAAGATAAAGGATTAATCTCTGAACAAGAATATCAAGTAAATTTATTAAATTTTAATTCTAAATTAAATTCCTTTCATGCTACTTTATTTAGTAAAGATAACAAATCTTTAAGCTACACAATTAAAACAAATGCTTTAAAAGACTTTGCTAATAACAACTATGGAATCAAACTTACAAGAATAACAAATATTAATTTGGATGATGAATTAGCACAAATTGGGTCATCAATGTTGAGTACATTATTAGTTTATATGGAAGAATATAAAATTTCCTCTGAAAAGGCATCAGAATTACTACAACAAGCTCAAGAAAAATTTCAGCAATATAAAGAAGATGCTATTAAAAATATTGGTAAAACTGATGTTGTTGCTATTATTGAGTACGTACAAAAAAATATGGTTAATTGCTTTTCAGATATTTGTGAAGAACTTGATGCAATTATTACACAACAACAATTACAAAATTTCTTAAGTGATTATCAAATTAGTGTAGAAGAAAATCTTAATAAGAATTATTATTGGGATAATCTATGTGATAAATACATAGAAGGTAATAAAGAAATAGAATTAAACGATTTTAATGCACTCTTTGATATTACATCAAAAGTTGGTCCATTAAAAGGTGGCGCTGATTCATTACGAAAAGATTTATATAGTGATATAATTCCAGGATACACATTAATACCAATTTTACATCAAATGAATAGTGATCCATATGAAAATAAATATTCAATTGATGTAGATTACACACTTATAAAAAATAATTATCTTAATAACAATGATGCTGCTAAACTCACTGCTCATTCTGCAGGATTAAAAAATCAAACAATATATTCAAATGATAGTGTTTCTGTGCTTGATATTAATGAAAGTAATGGTGAAAGAGAATATATTAATTATGAATTACCAATAACTAAAGAATTTGAAGAGCAACAAATTTTTAACACTTACTTTGATAATTCAGAATTTGAATTTACATGAAGTAATAGTGAAGATTATGGAATTGATAATTTCTGAGTCACTGTTGAAGATAATGCTAAAGATACTTTAAACAAACAAGCATTAGCAAATACTGGTATGATGATTAATGGCTACTTACTTTCTGATTTAATTGAAGAAGCAAATAGTGAAGAAGATACTAATTTACTACAAGACAAAAAACAACAAGCTATTAATCTTGTTAAAAACACTGATTTTAATTTGGAATGCAGTTGTATTGATAATAACGAACCTAATAATAAAATAGAAATTTATAATTTTTACATAAATTATATTCATCACACTTCAACTACTGATGAATATTCATTTATTGCACCAGCATCATTAATAGAAGTTGTTGATAATCAAATAAATGAAAAATCTGGAGTAATTAATCGAAAATCTAATAAATTGTATTACACCATCAAAAATAATTATGATTTTATTAACAAAGAAATTAATTCAAAAGATGAATTGATTAAAAATGCTGAGAATGTACTTGATACTTTAGAAACATATAATCATATATTGATAATTATTGGAGCAGTTGTAGCCGCAACTATTTTTGCGTTTATTGTATCAGTATTTGTATTTGTTAGTCATAATACAGTTAGACTTAGATCTGCAATTAAAATATATCTTGGAATTGCTATACTTGTGATAGCTGCTGTAATTACTTCTTATAATTTAATAGTTGTGAATGATGTGGATGCAGACAACTCATTTTTAAAAAGAGTTGGTTCAAATGGTAATTGTAACCTTTTAACAAATATAAAAAAAGATAAGCAAATTATTGAAAATAAACAAAATTTTGATAATTTGAGTCTTAAAGAAACAAAACAAATCAAAATATATTATGAAACTGGATTTTTAAAACCAAATGTTGACAAAAATGGTAATGAAATAAAAAGCGACTGAGATAGTTATTTAGGTGATACAAATGAAATAAAACAATTACAAGAAAACATTGAAAGAGATATTACATTAATGATAATAATGTTTTCTCTCCTTGGTTTTTTAATTGTAATGTTTACTTTATTTACTGTCATTTGTGGTTTAGGATCAAAATTTAATGAATATGCAGGTAATGATGGTCAAGCACAATTGAACATACAAGGCCATAGAATTACTGGCTTTTTCTGAGCAGTAGCTGCTAAGTTATTTTGTAAGAGATAAATCAATATTTTTGTGTTTTAGTTTATTGCTAGCTATTTAAATGTAAAGTATTTATATTTAGTTAAAGATATTACAAAAATAAATATGTTAGTATAATAGTAAAATTATTAACATATGGATATTATTTTAGAATTAAAGGCACGTAATGTTATAAATAACATTACCAATGATGACAAGGCTAAACTTTTTTCTAAATCAAAAAATGTTGGTGTTTATTGTGGTTTTGATCCAAGTTTTAAATCTTTGCATTTAGGTAATTATTTGATGTTAATTACTCTTAAAAGATTTGCCAATGCAGGTTATAAGGTTGTACCACTAGTAGGCGGTGCAACTGGTCAGATAGGTGACCCATCTGGTAAATTAGCTGAACGTAAATTATTGGGAATAAATGTTATTCAAAACAACATTAATGAAATTAATAAACAAATAAAAGCAATTGTTGGTACTAATTGTATCAATAACATGGATTTTTATAAGAATATGAATATTTTTGATTTTTTGCGAGAAGTTGGAAAAGAAATCAATGTTAATTATTTATTAGAAAAAGAAATTATTGCTAAAAGATTAGAAGTTGGTATTAGTTATGCTGAATTTTCTTATACATTAATTCAAGCTTTTGATTTTTATTGCTTATACAAAGATTATGGTGTTGTTTTACAAATCGGCGGGAGTGATCAATGAGGTAATATCACAACCGGAATAGAATTTATTAGAAAAAAAACTAATGATAAAAGTAATGTATTTGGCATTACTCTTAATCTATTAACAAAGAGCGATGGGACCAAATTTGGTAAATCAGAAAAAGGTGCAATATTTCTTAATAAAGAGCTCACTTCTCCATATATAATGTATCAATTTTTAATAAATCAAACAGATAACGATGTTAAAAAGCTTCTATTAAGTTTAACATTTTTATCAATTAATGAAATTGATAAGATTATGGAAAAACATAATGAAAATAAATCTATTCGTTATGCACAAACTATACTTGCAAAATCTATTGTAAGTGATATTCATGGTAAACGAATTTGTGAAAAATGTGAACAAATTTCTAAATTATTTTTTGCTAATGATTTAAGCAAACTAAATGCTAATGATTTATTAATGGTATTGAATGACATGCCAACAACTAATATAGATACTGAATCTATTAATATTTTAGATTTATTAATTAAATCTAATATCTGTACTTCAAAATCTCAAGCTAGACAATTAGTAATGAGTAAATCAATTTATATAAATAATAAACTAGTTGATGATATTAATATTAATATTAATAAAAAAGAAGCAATAAATAATAAATTTTCTTATATTTGTAAAGGTAAAAAAAATTATTTTTTAATTAATTGGAAATAGCTATTATGGGCATAAAATCATTTATTTCCTCAATTGTCGCTAGGAGCATGGCTAAAAAACTTAATAGTTCTACTATTAAGGAAGAAGATATAACTGAACTTTTAAAACAAATTAGAATTAGTTTATTAGATGCCGATGTAAATTTAATTGTAGTTAAAGATCTAATTAAAAATATTAGAACAAAATCAGTAGGACAAATGATTCCTCATGGAATAGATTGTCAACAGTTCATGTTAACCATTATCAAACAAGAATTAGTTACTATCCTTGGCACAAATAATGTACCAATTAAATACGATGGTTCACCATCAATTATAATGATGGTAGGTTTGCAAGGTTCTGGTAAAACAACTACAGCTGCTAAAATTGCCAATTTTGCCAAAACAAAATTAAATAAGAAACCATTATTAGTTGCACTTGATATTTATCGACCAGCAGCAATAGACCAACTTAGAACATTAGCTAAACAAATCGATGTAGATTTTTTTGACAAAGGTGCACAAAAGCCAAATATTACTGCCATGGAAGCATTAGAAATAGCTAAAACTAATGGAAATAATTTAATTATTCTTGATACTGCTGGTAGATTACAAACAAATGAAGAATTAATGAATGAACTCGATGACATTAAACATATCACTCATCCTGATGAAATATTATTAGTTGTTGATGCGATGTCTGGACAAGATATGATTAATGTAGCACAAGAATTCAATAAAAAATTGGATTTAACTGGTTTTGTAATAACAAAACTTGATTCAGATGCAAGAGCAGGTGTAATTTTATCTATTTCATATATGCTAAAATTACCAATCAAATTAACTGGTACTGGTGAAAGAATAGGTTCATTAGATGTTTTTTATCCAGAGAGAATAGCTAATAGAATTATTGGATTTGGAGATATTATTACTTTAGCGGAAAAAGCTAGTGAAGTAGTTGATTCTTCAACTACTAAAAAATCATTGACTAGAATGTTTGCAGGTAACATGAGTTTAGAAGATTTATTAATTATGACACAACAAATTGAAAAACTTGGTTCTTTAGGATCAATAGTTAAAATGTTACCTAATATTAGACAAATTCAAGAATCTAATATTGAATTAGTTGAAGAGAAAATTAAAATTTGAACAATTTTAATGAACTCGATGACTGCAAAAGAAAGAAAAAATCCGAATCTTTTTAAAAAGTATCCATCACGTCGCGAACGTGTAATAAAAGGTTCTGGTAGAAAACCAGAAGAATTTAATAAATTAATAAATGACTGAAAAAAATTTAAGGAGCAAATGGAAAATATTGGTAATGATCTTAAAAAAGGCAAGAATCCTTTTGCAAACTTTTTGAAATAGTTTTTATTATTGAGCTAATATATAATAATATACAACTTATTATTTTTTGAAGGGAAAAACAAATGAATAAATTAAATTCAAAAATAAAAATGTTAAAAAAATTAGATTACACAAAAATCTATGAAATTAATAAACTTTATGCAGATAAAAATACTTTGGAAATGCATCAACAAAAATTAAAAGAAATATTAAAAAATCCTACTAAAGAAGATTTAGATAAACAAGTTTTTAATCTTGTTGTTAAAGATAATTCAATCAATGTAATTCTTCAAGATATTATTACAAATTCATTTGAATTTGAAATTGATAATAAAGACATAGAAGATTATAAAACAAGAATTATTGCTAATATGCAAAAAGCATATAATCAAAATAAAAATGAAAATCTTTTAAAACAAATTAATGATGTTAACTTTATTAACAATTTGACAAATTCATCTATTAAACATGATTTAGTTTTTTCTAAATTAGGTGAATTATGAGATATTGAAGTAACTGACCAAGAAGTTAAAAATGCTCTTGATATCTACTATAAAAAAACTAATTTATCTATTAGAGATTACATTAATGATAAAGAAAAATTCGATGCCATTAGAATGATAATTTTTAATGAAAAAATTAATAATGAATTAATTCATCGTTTCCATATTAAATTAAATTTACCTAAACCAAATAATCCTGAAGCTCAAGAAAAGAAGAATTAATTATTTAATGGAAGAACTATTATTTAGCAATTACATAGAGATAGCAAACAAATTAAAAAAAAATCATAAATTAGCAGCAATAATTGAAACTGACACAGTTATTGGTGTTATTTCATTATCTCCATCTACAATTTATCAAATTAAGAAAAGACCAAAAAACAAAAAACTTGTAACATTTGTCACAAATATTAACCAAATTGATTCATTAAGTATTAATGAAAAAAATTTTCTTAAAAAATTTTGGCCAGGTGGATTAACAATTATTAAAAATAAAATCTCATATCGAATCCCAAATCATAAAAAATTATTAAAAATAATTTCTCATACTGGTCCAATTTATTCATCTAGTGCTAATATCTCAGGAAAATCACCAATAAAAAACACACAAGAAGCTATTAATGAATTTAAACATTATAAAAATTTTATTATTGTTCCAGGCAAACAATTGTCAAATAAACCATCAACAATAATTGATTTAGATACAAATCAAATAATTAGAGAAGGGGCAATTAGTATAAAAAAAATTATGAATGAATTAAAAAATATAAAGCAAAAGATCTATATTGGTAATGATCATGCTGGATATAAAATGAAGATGTCAATTATTAAATTATTAAAAAATAAATACAACTTTATTGATTTGGGAAGCAATAATGAAGAATCAACAGATTATCCTATTTATGCTAAAAAAGTTTGCAATGCAGTTCTAAAAAACAAAAATAATATGGGAATACTAATATGTGGTACAGGTTTTGGTATGAATATTGCTGCTAATAAATTTAAAGGAATTAGAGCTACAAACATTATTAATCCACTTATGGCTAGTTTAGCTAAAGAACATAATAATTGTAATGTTATTACATTAAGTGCTAGATTTAATACTATAAACAATAATATCAAAATTATCAATAATTTTATAAATACAACTTTTTTAGGTGGTAAACATCTCAAACGTATTAAAATGATTGAGGAAAATAAATAATGTTAGTTTTATTCACTATCCTTACAACTTTTACTTTTTGCATAATTGGTTATAGTTGTGGTAATATTTTATTTGGATCAATTATTGCTAAATTACAAAAAACAAATTTACGTTCAATTGGAAGTGGGAATATTGGTGCAACAAACTCATTACGTGCAATGGGTAAAACTATTGGTTTGATTGTAATGCTTTTAGATGCTATTAAAGCTTATTTAGCAGTCATTATTGCATGAACAATTTATCTATTTACTATAAATAAATGATTTCCAAAAGGTCATGAATTATATACAATGGTATATCTTGCTGGTATTTGCGCTATTATTGGCCATTGTTTCCCCATAACTTATTTATTCAATTTAATTAGATATGGATTTAAAAAACAAAAAACATTAATGTCAATTGGTGGAAAGGGAATGAGCTGTACTGTTGGTGTAATTGCTGCTATTAATCCATTTTTGGCAGTAATTTTAATTATTATTTGACTAACAGTTTTTTTAATTTTCAAAAAAGTATCAATCGGTTCAATATGTACTGTTTTATTTACTCCATCCTTTACTTTTATTAGAGAAATTAATTTACAATATTTGTTTGGTAATGGACTATACAATAATTCTTTATGGTTCATTATTAATGATTCATATACAGCTAACATTTATCTTTTTGTTGGTATTTTTATGCTGTTAACAATAAGTTCTTATATTGTTGTTATTAGACATATTTCTAATATTAAAAAAATTATAGAAGAAATAAAAATTGAAGCAAAATCTAAATAATTTTATTATTTTTTATTTATATATAAATAACAAAAATAAATATTCCAATTAACATTTTCTCCCTATAATATTCTGTGATATGAGAGATAATTTAAAAACAAGAATAGTTAATGTTGATTCATTCAATGCAAATAATGGTAATGTTATTATGAATTATGCACGTAATAATCAAATATTAGATGAAAAATTTAATGATGATAATGTTGAACATAAAAAACTTAATAAAATTCAACGAGTAAATCCATATTACAATTACATTCCTAAATTTTATTTATCTGAATTAAGGCATAGCAAATTATCTTCAATAATGTATTTAGTTATTTTTTCATTGTTTATAGTTTTAAGTATTACATTAATTTCTTTATCTGTAACAATTTGAGCACCTAATATAAATAGCTGGATATTAATTTTATTAGTATTACCATTTTCACTTTGTTTAGGTAAATTAATTATTAGTTGTAATAAATATCATAATTTTAAATCTGAAGCGATGTGTATCAATTTTAGGGATGATAAAGTTTTATCTAATAATGTTCAAAAAGCTTATACAAACTATAAAACTCAATATATTGATACAAATTGGTGTAGTGCATTTTTATACATAATTACCCTATTAACCATTTTAGTTGATGCAATTGTAATTATGTTTGATAAAAATTTAAATGATATTCATTATAAATTTGGTGATTTTATAGGAGTATTTAAAGATGGTAAATATTCATATGTTATTGTACTTATATTTGCATTAGTTATATTTAGCTTTACTTTTATAAACCATGTATATTCAATTATTAACAATTATATAAGAGCATCAAATATTGAAAATTTTTATAACAATTCTATTGCAAATGATGAAAATATTAGAGAAATAAAAAAAACAAAAAATAGAAGAGATGCAATTATTTTTTTCGCAATTATCGGAACTATATTTTTCTTAGTTTGATTCTTATATAAAATAATTTCTAAAAAAAGAATAAACAAAGTTAATTAATAAATTATTTAGTCAAAATTTCAACTTTGGTTTTATTATTTTTAAAATCAGAATATTTAACAATACCATCAATCTTTGCGAATAATGTATGATCCTTACCTTGACCCACATGTTTACCAGGATAAATTCTATTACCTCTTTGTCGATAAATAATTTGTCCAGCTTTAGCAAATTGACCATCACAAATCTTAGCACCTAAAAACTTAGGACGAGAATCTCTACCATTCTTTGTTGAACCTACACCTTTTTTACTTGCAAAAAATTGCAAATCAATTTTATTATTTATAAATTTCATATTATCTTTTTCCCTTCTTTATTGTAATATATCTTGAATATTGTTTTTTTAATGCTAAGAGTTGCTTAAAAATTAAATTTAATAAATTTTGATTATTAATAGATCTATTAATTAACTCTATTGATAGCAATGGTATTTTATCATTCTTTGTTAATTTAATATCAGTTTTTTTAAATCAGCTAATAGCGCATTGAACAATTGCACTTGCTCCACAGCAAACTAACTTAGCTAATTTAGTATTACCTGCATGATTAGTTAATGTTAATTTATCTTTAGCAAAATAAACAATGATCATATTAAAATTTAATTGATTTAACAATTAACTTAGTATATGGTTGTCTATGCCCATATTTTCTTGTATGATGCTTTTGACTGATGTGATGAATAATAGTTAATTTTTTTTGTTTACCTTGTTTTGCTATTTCACATTCAACAAATGCATTAGGTAAATATGGTGTACCAATTTTATCATCAACCATTAAAACCTTATCAATTTTAATAATTTCACCTACTTTTTTATCAATTTTTTCAACATAGATTTCATCTTTAATTGCAACTTTATATTGCTTACCGCCAATTTCAATAATTGCAAACATTATTTAACCTCCTTTATTAATGACTCATTTACTAACTAGGTATCATAAAAATGATTTTAAACCTGTGTAATATGGTTGTATTAAGGATACAACTATTTATAAATATACTATATATTTTGGAAATTGATATTGAAAAAATGCAAAAAATAATAAAAACTAATGATAATAATATTACTAAAATATTATCATCATCATTAAATTTGTTTTTAATTCATAAATCATTAATATTAAAAAATACACCTTTAAGGTGTATTTTTTTTAATTTATTTCTATTAACTAATTAATTACAAATTACAACATTAAACGATTTAGAATCTACCATGATTAATGAATAATAATTCAGATATACCCCTACATAAATTCTTAAAAAAGCTATTTTCGTAACTTGTAATCTTATAATCATTAACAAAATTTATATAACTGCATATGGCATTTACTCCGGAAAATATAGCCAATAAAGTTCAAGTAAAAGTTAATAAACCAATAACAGTAATTAAACAAATTGATTTGATGATGTCAGAAGAAATAATTTCTTTCATTTCTTCTATTTTATTAACATTAACTAAATATTCATATGAATCATTTTGTAATTGATCATCATCAGTTGCCTCCAAGAAACCTGCTTGGTAGTATATTTTAAGTCTTTTCTTTTCTACATCACTTAAATTAGTGAAATTTTCATAAGATTTAAGAGATTCTTGATCATTTCTCAAATTTACTAAAAGATTACAATTACCATTTGAACCAACTTTTTCTAATAAACCTTCAACATCTTTTACATCACTATTTATATCTAAAACATATCAAAGAGTGGAGCTAATGATAATAACTAAACTTAATGCAATAGCTATTGCAATTGCTTTAGTATTCATTGATTTTGATGCGTATTGTTTTTTGACATATTGTCAACTAGGAGAAGTCTCTTTTCAACAATATTTTTGTACAAAATATAATGAAACAACAGTTATCACAATAAATGTTAATGTAACTGCATTTAAAATTATGAGGGCAGTTTCAATGCTATTTAAAGTTTTTATTGCTTCTTCAGCCTCATTGATTATTTCATCTTTTTCTTTAACTTTTGAATCAATAATGTCATAATTATCTTTTATTGATTCATATAAATTAACAGAATATCTATCAACTACACCTGAATCTTCATTTACTTGCTTATCGATAATGTTTTTTAATGATGTTGGTGCATCAAATGTATTATTTGCAACAAAAATATGATGATGAGTATAACATGTATTGAAATCACAAATTTCTACTTTATTAGATTCATCATTCTCAATACAACAACATTCCAAGTTAAAATTTGTATTATTAACAAGTTTAATAGCTTGTTGTTTCTTTTCAGGTAATTGACTAATATCTTCAATTTCTGCTTCTTCAATTAAATTAGAAAGTAAGTAACCATTAATCATCATACCTGTATCAGCTAATGCAAATTTATCTAATACACTTTTACTATTGTCATAAGAATTTCAGAAACTATCAATTCCATAATTAATATTATTACTTCAAGTAAACTCAAAATTATTACCATTAAAGTATGTTTTATTAATTTGTTGCTCTTCAAATTCTTTAGTTATTGGTAATTCATAATTAGTGTATTGTCATTCACTATCACTTGCGTTAATGTCAAAAATAGTTGTATTTTCATCTTCATAATACAATGAATCATCTTTTAATTGTGAAGAATGTGCAGTGAGTTTAGCAATATTATCACTATTAAGATATTCATTTTTTATAAGTGTATAGTCAACATTAATTGAGTATCTATTTTCATATGAATTACCTTCCATAGAATAAATAATAGGTTTTAATGTGTATCCTGGAATAATGTCAGTTACAAAATTTGCATATAATGAATCATCATAAAAATAACTAGTTTTTGTTTTTACAGTAAAGATTTTATTAAAATCATTTACTTCTATTTCTTGATTACCGGAACCATATTTTGTATAAAGTTTATCTCAATAATAATTTTCACTTAAATTTGTATTTACACTAATTTGATAATTGTTTAAAAAATCACTTAATAGTTGTTGGGTAATAATAGCATCAAATTCTTCGCAAATATTAGTGAAGCATTTATACATATTACTTTGAACATATTGGATTATAGAAACAATATCATCATAACCGAATTTTTCAATAGCTTCTTTTTTAAATTGTTCAAATTGGTTATCTGCTTTTTCTAATAATTCATCTCTTTGATTGGGATCATTAACATTATATTGATCCATATACTCTAATAATGAACCTAAAACAGAAATTTTTAATTCATTCATTTCTTCATGGAGATTTACATTTAAAACTCTTGACAATTTAATCCTATAATTTTCAATTGCAAAATCCCTTAAAGCATTTGTTTTAATTGTATAACTCAATGCTTTACTTTTTTTAGTAAATAAAGCAGCATGGAAAGAATTTAATTTAGATTTAAAATTTAATAAATTTTGTTTTGTATTCTTATTTGGTGATCAAACCATTTTTTAAATCTTCATTTTCTCTAGATTGATATAGATCTTTGAAATCACTTTCCATACGGTTATATGTTGCCATACTAACACCATAACCAGTATCATATCCACCAATATCAATAATAGTATTTTTAAATGAGCATGAAGTTAATGTACTTGCTACTGCTGTATTAGCAATTAAAGCACTTGATGTTAAAAGTAATATTTTAAATTTCTTATTCATAATTATTGATCTTTTCATAGCGTATGATATACATTATGTTTTTATTTATTTATTTTTAAAAATCTAAACATTAGATAACAAATACCAAGTGATGAGAGATATATTTCTTTATTATTCATAATTAGATTGATTAGTTGTTTTTCATTAATTCATTTATTTACACTAATAGATTCAAAAAAACTACCATCATTCATGCATTTTGTTTTTTTACATCCATTTAAATTGATTAAATAATGAAAAACAATTTCATTCATTTGTGTAGTAGCAGTAGCTTTATTTACAGAAATAATATTTTTTTTGGATATAATGTAACCAGATTCTTCAAAAACTTCTTTAATAATATTTTGTTCTTCGCTTTCATTTTTTTCAATTGATCCAGTGATACAACAAGGATACAAAAATTTATCAATTTTATTGATAAATTTATTAATTGGTAGAGGTTGGTATCTAACTAAAAATTCATAACAATTTTTAGATCTGTTAAATCGGTAACAAAGTGCAGCAGTAGAATTTACTCCTCTTCTTTCAGCATAAATAAATCCTTTTTTGGTTTCAAATAAACTTAAATGTTTGGTGTCAAACAATTTCTTAACGCTCATATGAATGTTATATAATTATGTGTATATTTATGTTTGATTCTTTGTCCATTATTAATTTGATAATTAATATCAATGGGAAAACAATTCTTTATGATATTAATTTAAAATTAAAAACTGGTGATGTTATAGCACTTGTTGGACCAAATGGTGCTGGTAAGTCTACACTTGTTAAATCATTAATGCAACACTATTCAATTGAGATAAAAAAAGGATCAATTTTATTTAATAAACTCTTATTAAATAAATTAAAAACATATGAGATTGCTCGTCTTGGTTTTTTTTATGTTGATCAAAATCCTCCGCAATTAGAAGGTGTACCCATGATTGAATTTCTAAAGGAAATTATCAAAATAAATAAACCTAACTCATCTTTTTATGAAAATTTTGCTTTAATAAACAATTCATTCAAAGAATTATCACTTGATAATGATTTACTTTCTCATTCTGTAAATGTTGGTTTTTCTGGAGGGCAAATAAAAAAGCATGAATTAATTCAATCAAAATTACTGGATTCAAAAGTTCTACTTCTTGATGAAATTGATGCCGGACTTGATATTGATGCCATTAAATCAATCATTAAATATATTAATGATTCAAGAGAAAAACATATTACCATTATTATTTCTCATGATTTAAATATTTTTAAAAAAATAAAACCAAATAAAGTTCTTTTGATTGCTGATAAAACAATAAAAAAAGTTGGGGGAATTGAAATTATTGATGATATTAAAAAGAATGGTTACAAAAAGTATCAATCAACTACAAAACAATCTATCAAAAATGATCCATTTAAATTCTAATCAATTTATTATTTTAGATGATTTGAAAAAAGAGAATATTTCATTTAACATTACAAAATCAATGGATTTATTTCTAATAAAAATGAATGAATTAAATAAATCATTTAATTTTGTTTTTAAAGTTAATACTAACACAACATTAAATGTTTATTTTTTTTCTGCAATTAGTGATGCTAAAGATAGTTATAAAATTGAAATTGATCATAAACCATACTCAACTGTTAATTTAGAAGTAAAATTATTTGTTAATAAAACTAGTTCAATAAACTTCAATGTTGATGCTAAAATTATTCGTGCATCCAAAGGATGTAATACTTCACAAAAAATTGATGGTTTTATTTTTAGCAATGATGCAAAAATTTCTGTTATTCCAGCATTACTAGTTGATATCAATAAAATTAATGCATATCATGCAGTTAATATTTCACATTTCAACAAAAACTCATTGTTCTATCTACAAACCAAAGGTTTAAATATCAATCAATCTACAAAAATTTTATTAGAAAAAGAATTATTTGTTCTCAAAAAAACACAAAGTAACCAAATATATAATAATATTTATAAAAAATTACTTGCTAAGATAAGTAAAATGTATAAGTAAATATGGATCAAAAAAAGTTTTCACAAATTCGTAAAGATTTTCCATGATTTAAATACAATAGTAAATTTTGTTATTTAGATAATGCTGCTACTAGTCTAAAACCCATTCAAGTCATTGAGGCAGAAAGCGAATATTACAAGAAGTATTCATGTAATCCTCATAATAATGATTCTGTTTTTACTTATCATGTGTCAGAATTGATAAATGAAACGAGATTGTCAGTAGCTAAATTATTAAATGTTGGTGTTAATGAAATAATATTTACTTCAGGTGCCACACAATCATTAAATATGATTGCTTTTGGTATTGAACCATTTATTAAAAAAAATGATGAGATTGTTTTAACTTATTTAGAACATGCTTCTAACTTATTACCATGGTTTGAATTATGTAATAGAAAACATTCTAAAATTGTTTGAGCAAAAACAGGGATATATCCTAAAGAATCTGATATTATTAAATCAATTAACAAAAAAACAAAAATTGTTGCTATTTGTGATGTAAATAATATTATTGCCTATAAAATTAATATCAATGATTTAACACAAAAAATTAAACAAATTGCCCCTAATGTCATTATTATTGTTGATGCCACACAATCTATTCCACATATTAAACATGATCTTAAAAACGCAAACATTGATTTTTTGGCATTTAGTGCTCATAAAATGCTAGGTCCTACAGGTGTAGGGGTTTGCTATATTAATTCTAAATGACTTAATAAAATTAAACCAATTCAATTTGGTGGTGGAATGAATTCCATTATTGATGCTGATTCATGTTCTTATACATATGCATCTGGACCAAACAAGTTCGAAGGTGGTTCACCTAATACTGCTGGTATTATTGGGTTTAATGCTGCAATTAAATATTTAAATAAACTTGGTTGGAAAAATATTTTAAAACATGCTATTGCATTAAAAAAATATATTAATAAACGTTTTTCTGAGATCAAAAATATTAAATATTACAATAAGAAAACAATTTTTCCGATTGTGTATTTTAATATTAATGGTGTTTCTGCACAAGATTTAGCAAATTATTTAGGAATTAAAAATATTATTGTTAGATCGGGTC
The DNA here is from genome assembly GCA_002372615.1 of Mycoplasmataceae bacterium UBA3729. Lineage (GTDB taxonomy): Bacteria > Bacillota_I > Bacilli_A > Mycoplasmatales > Mycoplasmoidaceae > Malacoplasma_A. The sequence continues at coordinate 240,051 of DFHG01000009.1, forward strand.
TTTCTTGTGCAAAGTGTTCTTATTTGATAACTAAAATTGACGCCGCTGTACGAGCAAGTTTTTATATATATAACACTAAGCAGGATGTTGATTTATTAGTTAATGCATTAAAGAAGTATAAGAAAGGAGATGAATTGGTTAATGTCCTTAAAAAATAGCAATAGTAGTCAAATTATGCGTGCAATAATTCTTGACCATTATGAACATCCTAAAAATTTTGTTAAGAATACTAACATTAATAAATTAAAAAATTATTGCTCTTTTAACACTTCTTCTCCTTCTTGTATCGACAATTTAACGGCATATCTTTTTATCAAAGATAATAAGATAAATGATATTAAATTTTCTGGTGTAGGGTGTGCTATAAGCACATCATCAACTGACATAATGTCAATTATGTTAATCAATAAGACTTTAAAACAAGCATTAAATTTCATTAACAATTATTTAAATATGATCGATGGTAAAGAATATGATTCAACTAAATTAAATGATTTACTTGCATATAAAAATGTTAATAAACAAATTAATCGTATTAATTGTGCCAAAGTAGGAATAATTGCTATTAAAAAAGCAATTGAGAAATATGAAAAAAAAGATAAATAAAATTGTAATTGAAAAAGGTCTCGATGAGGAAAAAGTTAAATTAATTTCATCATTAAAAAATGAACCAAAATGAATGTTAATGAATAGGCTTAAAGCATATGCTTTATTTAAAAAGATTAAATTACCAAAATGGGGACCTGATTTAAGTTTTATTGATTATAATGACTATATTTATTATGCTTCTGCTTTAGGTAAAGAATACTATCAAGAATCATGGGAGCATGTACCTAAAAAAATTAAAGATGTATTCAAAAAGCTTAATGTTCAAGAAAATGAAGCTAAGTATTTTTCAGGAGTCAATGATCAATTTGATTCAGAAACAGTTTATCATAAATTGCATGAAGAATTAATGAGTAAAAATGTAATTTTTACTAATATTGAAACAGCAATTAAAAAATATCCAGAATTAGTTAAAAAATATTTTGGTAAATTAGTTCCAGCTAGTGACAATAAATTTGCTGCTCTTAATACAGCTGTATGATCAGGTGGTAGTTTTTTATATGTTCCTAAAAATACAAAACTTAGTCAACCACTACAATCATATTTCCGTATAAATACCAAGTCTGTTGGTCAATTTGAACGTACACTAATAATTGTGGATGATGGTGCTTATGTTCATTACAATGAGGGTTGCACAGCTCCAATATATGATAAGAACAATTTACATGCAGCTGTAGTTGAAGTTTATGTTGGTAAAAATGCTCATTGTATCTACTCAACAATCCAAAATTGATCTGATAATGTCTTAAATCTGGTAACTAAACGGGCAATTGTTGGTGAAAATGGAATTATGGAATGAATTGATGGTAATTTAGGTAGTAAATTAAACATGAAATATCCTGCAACAATTCTTAAAGGTAATCATTCAATTGGTAAATGTATATCAATTGCTATATCTCATAAACACGTAATTCAAGATGCTGGGGCAAAAATGATTCATATTGGTAGTGATACCAGGTCTCAAATTATTTCGCGTTCAATTGCTCACTCTGGTGGTAATGCTACTTATCGTGGAAGCGTACATATATTAAAATCAGCCAATAATGCAATTAGTGATGTTACATGTGATACATTAATTTTAGATAACCTATCTAAAAGTGATACATTTCCTTTAGAAAAAGTTGAAAATAAAACTGCCACACTTAAGCATGAAGCAAAAGTTACTGATTTAGATCAAAAGAAATTATTTTATTTAGCCTCCAGAGGAATTGATACAAATACTGCAAAACAACTACTAGTTGTTGGTTTTATTCAACCATTTGCAAATGAATTACCTCTTGAGTATAGTGTAGAACTCAATCGTTTGTTAAAATTGGATATTAAATAAAAATTATTTATTAATTAATTTAATTGCACTAACTGGGCATGCAGATTCACATGCTCCACAACCAACGCATTTTGATTCATCAACAGAAGCTTTGCCATCATTATCAAATGAAATAGCATTATGTGGACAATTAGACATACATGAACCACAACCAATACATACATTTTTATCAACATTTGATTTTGCCATAAATTATATTCTCCTTTGATTTTCTTGATTATTGATTATATAGTAAAAATTTAATAATTTTTCACTAAAATTTTCTAAATAATTTATGAGGATACATTAAATATAATAATATTAATTATGCCACGTAAACATTTAATTGCTAGTCAAACTAACAAAAAACAACAAAACCAGGCTAAATTATGACAAAAATTAGCCAAAGAAATTCATGCAGCAGTTAAGGTTGGTGGACCTAACCCAGAAGCTAATCCACGATTAAAATCAGCTATTCAAAAAGCATTAGTCAATAATTTATCACGTGATTCTATTAATCGGAATATTAATGGTTCAAATAAAGATAATGATAAATTAGAATCTTTTGAATTTGAAGCATACGGACCTAATAATTTACAAATTATTATTCATGCCTTAAGCGATAACATTAATCGTGTGACAGCTAATCTTAATGGTTATTTAAATAAGTTGAATGGTAAATTTTCAAAACCTAATAGTGTTAAAATCCATTTTAACAACATGGGTCATATTATTGTAGCAAAATCTCCTAATATTAATTTAGATAATATAATGGAAATCACTTTGGAAAATAAAATTATTGATATTATTGAACAAGAAGATTGTTTTGAAATTTTTACTGATTCCCATGATGTTTTTAATACTGTAGATAATTTAAATAAGTCAAGTTTGAAAATTTTTAATTATGAAACAAAATTATTTCCTGAAGAAAAATTAACTTCATTAGATGATGTTACTAAACAAAAATTACATAATTTCATTGATGCTTGTGAAAATGATGATGATATTCAGTGAGTAGTAACAAATTTTGATGAAGAATAATATATTAAATATTATTTCTTTTCTTCTTCATCGTCTTGTTTATCAATAAATGTTTCTCTAATCAAAGAAGTTATATCTTCAGCTTTAGAAATTTGTTTGAAAGAATCAAATATTGGAGCACCATCTTTTCATACAAGCACATAAGGCATATTAGTTATTTCTTTTAAATTGAATTTATCACCAAAAATATGAGATAAATAGTTAATTGTATCACGCATTTTAATTGCAGATTGATCTTTTCTTACATATTCACCTTCTTTAACAATTTCAATTTCTTTCTTAACATTGTTAATGCCAATATCTTCAGCTAATTTAACATCTTCGCTAGTCCATTTGGAATCATAGCTATAACCATGGTTTGCTAATCCATCACTTTGTTGGTGTTTAGCAAATGGGTCATTTTGAATTGCTTTTTTAGTTAAAATATCAAAATACATGAATACACCAAATTTTGTAGCATCATTATCAACAGTTCAATCTTGTAATGTTTGGTATTCAGAAGAAAATTCAGATTCTGTAAATAAATTATCAATTGAATAATCAACATATAGGTTGCCACTCATTATCGGATTAACAAAAATTTTATTAGCATTATTTGTATTCACATTTTTGCTCTTATCTCAATTAGCATTAGAACCAAAGATTACGATGTAGTTACCATCATAACATTTTTTGCTACCATAAATTAATTCTTTAAAACTAATTGATGGATTATTAATGCCATAAAAATTATTAGGTAAATTTTTACTGAAATCAAAAACACGAAAATTATTAGTGTCAATTACTGAACAACTAGTTATAAAACTAGTAGGCAAAATAACTAAAGGAGTAGCTAAAATTGATAATAAGTGTTGAATTTTGATTTTTACCATAATTTATAATTATATATATTATAGATATTTATTTTATGAACAAAATTCCTGTCATTGATAAATCTGATCATCATCTGCAAATTATAAATCAAAGAATAAAATCTCTACAATTTAAATACTTGCATACAATAAACATTGATAAAAATTTATTGCTAAATAATTATAAAAATCTTAGATTTTTTGTAAGAACTTATGGTTGTCAAGCTAATATTATTGATTCTGAAACAATAAGTAAATTAATAATAGATTTAGGTTTTAAAAAAGCTGATAAGATTAGTGAAGCAAATCTTATTATTTTAAATACATGTGCCATTAGAGAAAATGCTGAAAAAAAGGTGATAGGAGAAATTGGTTTAATTAATAAATATCGTAAAAATCACGATATTAAAGTAGTTATTTGTGGGTGCATGTCGCACGAAGAAAAAATAATTAATGAATTAATTAAGTTGGATAATGTTAATTTAATCATTGGTACACATAATATAGATAAACTTCCACAAGATTTATATGAGATTTATAAGAATGATAAAAAAATAATTGATGTTAAAAATAAAAGAGATACTTTATATAAAATTCTTCCTCGTGATATTTGCTGTAAGTATAAAGCTTTTGTAACAATAATGGAAGGATGTAATAATTTTTGTACTTATTGTATTGTTCCATTTACACGAGGTAGACAAATTAGTCGTCCAAAAGATGATATCATTAATGAAATTAAAACATTAATTAATTCTGGTGTTAAAGAAATAACATTAATTGGACAAAATGTTAATGCATACGGAATAGATTGTGATGACAATTATTTTTTTAATGATTTATTAATTGATGTAGCAAAACTTAATGTTGAGCGGATTAGATTTTCAACTTCTAATCCATGAAATTTTAATAAAAATATTATTGATACAATAAAAAAATATCCTAACATTATGCCTCATATTCATTTGCCAATTCAATCAGGAGATGAAGCAATTTTAAGAAAAATGAATCGGAAAATGAATATAAATGATTACATTAATTTAATTAAATATATTAGAAGTAACATTAGCGATGTTGCTATTACTACCGATTTAATTGTTGGATTTCCCAATGAATCTAAAAAACAATTTAAAAATACTCTTAAATTTTATAAAAAAATTAAATTTGATAATGCTTATTCTTTTATTTATTCAAAAAGAGATGGAACTATTGCAGCAAAAATTACTGATACAATAAGTTCAAAAGAAAAAGAAATACGATTGTGTAAATTAAATAAACTTGTTAAAAAATATGCTAAATTTAATAATAAAAAATATGTTAAAAAAATATTAGATGTGATGGTTGAAGGTATTTCAAAAACAAACAGCAATGTTTTAACAGGATATTCTCCACAATTAAAAGTAGTAAATTTTACTGGAATTGCTCATCCAGGCGAAACAGTTAAAGTAAGAATTACTAAAGCAAATCGCTTTTCTTTATTTGGTGAAAAAATTAACTAACATCACTTCTTCATTGGTAAATATAAGAAAAAATAAATAATATTACTCCAAAAATTGCTCAAATAATTGATGTAATGTTTTTATCATAGTATTGGAATTCTTTGTAAAAATAATATTGGTCAGGACTTCTATTAACATTATTATGCATGTATAAGTTTATACAATAGTGTGGAGTGAAATATAGAGTAGATTTTAAAATATTATCTTGTGTTGGATATTGAGGGTTTCCTTCTATATCCATTCCAAAGCAATTGTAAGCAAATATTTGAGGTTTATCAAATAAAGAGTATAGAACAGTCCCAGTATAAGCTATATAAGTATGAATAAATTGAGATAAAGATATTTCAATGCTTTGAAATGGCATTACATATTTAAATTGATCATTATTGCTAAATAATAAATAAAAGGGATATTGACCATCAGTTATTCGATTTCCAAAAAATTTCTCAATTGTAAGTGAAGGAATTAGAGTATCTTTTAATATATTAATTTGTTGCGAAACAATATTATTTCAATAAATTTTTAGTAATTGTCTTGCAATACTGTATTTGATTGCTGCAAAAACAAAATTAATTTCACGGTTATTTTTTAAATCAAATTTTTTAAAGAAATTAGAATTATTGTGTATAAAATTAAAGCACATTTTAGTGAATGAATTAATTAAAATAATTGTTATTTGTAAAGCAGTTTTACTTGATATATCTATATATTTAATATCACCATTTTCAATAGGGTTAACAGTAAAGATGGGGATTAAAATTTGATTATATACTTTGGTATCAAATTCATTTAAATCAGAGAAATTAGTTAATGCTTTATCATTAATTATTGTTCCTGGAATGAAATCAAAAATTTTAGTGTCATTAGATATATATCTAATATTACTTCCTATATTTAGAAATTTAAGGAATCTAGATGTATTAATATCTATTCCTGGTATTAATCAACCAAATGAACCTGAGTTTGTATTTATTTTTTCAATTGTATCATCACTATATGATGATGAATAATAAGGAATCATGAAAGGATAGTTATTGCTTGATACATTGTTATATTGATTTACAATATATGATAAAAGATTTTCATTTTTTCCGATTAATTTTTCATTATAAATAGATTCACTACCAAAAGCTGTCATTGAAAATTTTTCTTCGATATTATCTAATCCAAATGATTTATAGTATGAAGATAATTGATTACCAAAATTTAAATATTGATAAGTTGCATTATTATTAGTTTTAATTTGTTTATACACATCATATAGATCTTTATTTGGTGTGGTATTATAATATGCGAAATTACTATATTTTCCTTTAGTATCAGCAATATACATAGATTCAATTGAACCACCATATTTATTAACAATTGAATTATTTGTTGATGAAAGAACAAATGATGAAATCATATCAAAAGATGTAAGAACTAATCCAATCACTGATAGAATAATCATTGAAGAAACACGGTTAGCAAAATTACTTAGGAATATACCAATTGAACTAAATACTAACATATTAATTAAAACTGCTACAAATATTGAAGCTAACAACAATGGTACTTTACTGAATTCAATGCCAGAAGGGTTATTTATTGCATCATATTTTCCAAAAAAATATACAGATACAGCAATACACATATTTCCACATGCTAGAATTAATGAACCTATAATAATTCAAAGAAATTTACATAATAGAATCTTGTTTTTATTTATAGGTTTAGATAAGATAATAAGTTCAGTTTGGTCTTCTTTTGATAATCTAAAAACATTAACTGCTAATCCACCTAATGCTGTTGCATTAATTGCTACAAAAACTGAAGTTAAACTAATCATATCAAATGTTCAAATTGTTAATGGTGAATTTTTAATTGTAGCTGGGATAATTAATAACAATACTGAAACAAAAATTCATGATACTACAAATAAAACTCATGTGGTAAATTTTGAAAAAACTACTCGACCTAAAAATTTAAAATAATTGAACATATTTATTTATCTTTAATCAAATCATTAATTGCAGCTTTAATTGCTTTAATTGCAACATCATTCATACTATATCACGGGATAATAATGTCAGCATTTTGTTTTTGTGGTGAAATGAACATTTTATGCATTGGTTTTACTACATGTCTTCATTGTTTAATAACATTATCTAAAGATCTACCACGTTCATTACAGTCACGTAATAATCTTCTAATAAAACGTTCATCATCAGGTGTATCAATAAAAATTTTAACATCTGCCAATGAATTAATTTTTTTATCATATAGTGATAAAATACCTTCCAAAATAATTACGTCACATGGAAAAATTCTTTTTTTCCCATTAACTGATGATGATTTCTTATAGTCATAAACTGGAATTATTGCTGATGAACCATTAATAATTTTGAAAATTGTATTGTAAAGTAAATTTCAATCAAATGAATTAGGATGATCAAAATTAATATTTGTATGTGATTTATTTTGTCTTTTTTTAGAAAGAGATTGCAAATAAAATGAATCTAAACAAAGAAGTTGTGATTTAACTGATTTAGGTAAAACTTTTTTAATTTCTTTACAAATAGTAGTTTTACCACTAGCAGTTCCACCAGCAACACAAATTAATATGGTCTTTTTCTTTGTTTTCATTCTATATATTATAAATATTGCTTGAAATCAATACTAAATGATTTTTCGTTTAAATAATTTAGTATTTCTGAATTAGTTTTAAATTTAAATTTTAAATAATATGCACACAAATGTTGATGAGAGTGCTTTTTAATTAGTGATTTGGAATTTTTATTATTATATTTCCTGTCACCTACTAGAGGGAAACCAATATATTTAAAATGCGCTCTTATTTGATGTGTTCTACCAGTAATTAAATTAACATCAACAATGCTTGTTGATTTATCATGAGAAATCATTTTATATTTAGTAATTATTTTTTTTGATTTTAATGAAATAGGTTTCTTAGTAATTTTAACAATGTTATTTTTTGGATCTTTAGTTAAATAAGAACAAATGGTTGCTGATTTTGGATCAATTATTCCATAAACTTGGCAAACATAATGTTTAACTATTTCACGATTTTTAATTTTTTGATTTAAAATTCTTAATGAATCATGATTTTTAGCAACTAATATTAATCCACAAGTATTTCTATCTAATCTATTAACTAAACTTGGGGTAAAAACATTTTCATTATCAGGATTGTATTCATGTTTTGTTATTAAATATGATTTAATTTGATCAATTAGTGTATTTGTATCATCAATTGAATTAGGATGTACAAATAAGCCAACTGGTTTATTAACAATCATGATATTTGCATCTTCATAAACAATTTTAAATTCAATTTTTGTTTGAATAGTTTTATTAGCTTTTTTTATTATTTGGTCATCATTAAAGAAAAGTTTTATTTCATCATTTTCTTTAATACGATAATTGAATGGTTTTTTGCATCCATTAATTTTGATTTTGTTTTTTCTTAAGGATTGATAGAAAAAAGATTTTTTTAAATTAGGAAATAATTTAGATAAAAAATTATCTAAGCGAATATCATTATCATTTTTACCAATTTTAATTATTTTCATTATTTAATTTATACATCATAATTGATGCAGCAATAGCTAAATTTAATGAATTGACATTCTTATTAATTTTAATTGATAAAGTTTTATCGCACATAGTAATTGTTTCATTACTTAAGCCTTTACCTTCATTACCGAATATGATTGCTGTTTTTTTATTAAAATTAATTGAATTTATATCCACTGATTGTTTATTATTGGCAGTAGCATAAATTAAATAACCATCTTTTCTTAATGCTTTGATAAAATGGCTTAAATCAGTAACATAAAATATATTTAAATTAAAACCATTACCCATTGAAGATTGAATAACTTTATTGTTGTAAATATCAACACTATTGTTGCATAAAATAATATTTTTAATATTGAAGGCATCAGCAGAGCGTAAAATACTTCCTAAATTATTAGGGTTTTGAATTTTATCAAGAATTATGATGTTATCTTTAAAGCTATGAGTGTTATCATGAGATTTTTTATAAAAAATTCCAATACAACCATCTCCATTGCTCATTTGTGATAAATATGAATAAATTTTATGATCAATATAAACTATATTTTTTTGATCAATTGTATTAAAATTTAATCCATTTTTTACTAAGATTTTAAATATTTTAAATTTATTTTTAATAAAAGTTTCAATAACTCTTTTGTTTTCACAGACAAAAAGATTTGTTTGATGATGATATTTACGATCATAAAATAATTTTGATGTTAATTTAATTAATTTATTATCTTTTGATGTAATTATTTTATTTTCCATTATTAGTTAAATTAATTATAGGTTTTTCAGTCATCTCTTTCGGAATTTTAATATTCATATATTTTAAAATGCTAGGAGCAATATTAGCTAGCTTTCCATTTGGTAATATCTTAGTATTTTTATCAGTCACAATCATTCTTACAGGATTGGTTGTATGATTAGTTATGGGATTATTATCATCATCTAACATTAGTTCAGCATTACCATGATCGGCTAGAATTACCATTGTTACATCATTTTTCAAACATTGGTTATACAATATCCCTATTTGTTTATCAACAGCTTCAACAGCTTTTATTGTTGCTTGTAAATTACCTGTATGTCCTACCATATCGCAGTTAGCATAATTTAGGATAATTGCATCGAATTTACCAATGTTTGGCAATAATTTTTTAGTTATTTCATTAGCAGACATTTCAGGTTTTAAATCATAAGTTTTTATTTTTGGAGATGGAATTAAAATTTTTTGTTCTTTTTTGTAATTTATTTCTCTTCCACCATCAAAGAAAAATGTAACATGAGCATATTTTTCTGTTTCAGCAATCCGTAATTGTGATAAATTATTATTATTTAATACTTCACCAAGTACATTTTTAAGTTTTACTGGAGGAAAAGCAATTGCATTTGGTTCAATGCCTTCATATTTTGATAAAGTAACTAAAAATATGTTTTTTAATTTATCTTCAACATTAATGCTGTAGATATTAGATCCATAGATATAGTGACAAATTTGTCTTACGCGATCAGGACGGAAGTTAGCTATTATTATTGCATCATTATTAGTAATAGTAATATCTTTTTTATTGTAGTTACCATTAATTGCAGGAACAAAAAATTCATCAAATATTCTATTTTTGTATGAATTATTAATATAAGATTTTAAATCAGTAAAAGTATTTGTTGTTTTCCCAATAAATGTATCATAAGCTAATTTAATACGGTCTCATCTTTGATCGCGATCCATTGTATAATATCGCCCCGATATTGTTGCGATTTTTGCATTATATTTTTTGCATTCATCTAAAAAGTTATCACAATCATGGATAAATGTTGTTGGTTTAACATCTCTCCCATCAGTAATTACATGTAAAATTGGTGAAATTTTGTTTTTATAGCACACTTTTAATAGAGCAATAATATGTTCATAACTTGAATGGACACCACCATGAGAAACTAATCCAATTATATGTAGTTTTGATTTATTTTTTTTAGCATGACTAAAAGCTTTTAAAAAAGCTAAATTCTTTTCAAATTCATGGTTTGTGATAGCTTTATTAATTAATGATAAACCTGTATAAACTATTCTGCCTGCTCCTAAGTTTAAATGGCCTACTTCACTATTACCCATTTGTCCAACTGGTAAACCTACATATTTACCAGATGTCTTAATTAAAGTATGTGGATAATTTTTGATTAAGTAATCTATATTTGGTGTTTTAGCTAAAGCAATGGCATTACCATGTTTGTTTTTTGAATAACCAAATCCATCTAAAATTGTTAGTAAAATTTTGTTTTTTTTTTGCATTTAATTTATATTATAAATATATAAATATTTTCTACTTTTGGTATGGATGATAAAGCTTTAAATAAAGAAGAAAAGAAAGAAGTAGCAATTTCATTCAAAAACATTGTTTTTGGTTATGACAAATCTACTATTCCTTTTATAACTAATTTATCATTTGAGATTAATAATGGTGATTATGTTTGTATAGTTGGTGGTAATGGTAGTGGTAAATCAACAATTTCAAAAATTATTTCAGGATTATTAAGACCATGGAGTGGTGAAATCGAAATATTTGATAAAGTTATTAATAAAACTAATAGTAAAATCCTTCATTCAAATATTGGTATTATTTTTCAAAATCCCGACAATCAATTTATTGGTTTAACTGCAGAAGATGATATTGCCTTTGGATTAGAAAATTATCGAATTAATCCTACACAGATATGGGATATTATTTATAATTCAGCTCAAATTGTGGAAATTCAAAATTTATTAAAATTGGATGCTTCACAGTTATCTGGTGGGCAAAAACAAAAGGTTGCTATTGCTTCTGTTATTGCTTTAAATCCAAAAATTATTATTTTTGATGAATCTACATCAATGCTTGATCCACTTGCTAAAATTGAATTAAAACAATTAATGTTTTTATTATGTAAAAAGTTTAAGAAAACAATTATTTCAGTCACACATGATATGGAAGAAATTGTTGATGCTGATAAAGTTCTTGTAATTAAGGATGGTAAAGTTGAAAAATATGGAAAACCCGCTAATATTTTTGAAAACCGTGATTTTTTAAAAAATAATCATTTAGATATTCCTTTTGTGCTTAAATTATCGCAGTTGATTTCCAACAAAAATAATAAAGTTAATTTAACATTAGATCGGAATAAACTTCTTAAGGAAATTGATTCATTATGCAAGAAGTAAGAAATAACAATCAATGTTTATCGGAAAAACAAGCAAAAACATTTGTATTAAATGATAATTGTGCAATTTTTTTGGATCATTTAGAAGTTGTTTTAAATGATAGAACAAAATTTAAAAAAATATTAATTGAATCTTCAACATTCGAATTTGATAAAAATAAAATTTACTTTATTATTGGTGATTCTGGTGTTGGTAAAACCACTTTAGTATCTCATTTTAATGGTTTATTAAAATCTCGATATGGGAATATTTTTGTTGATAATTTAAAAATCATAGGTAAAAAATCAAAAATAAAACATTTCAAAAAATTATGTCGAACTATTGGTATGGTATTTCAATTTCCTGAGTATCAATTATTTAAAGATAACGTTATTAAAGATGTAATGTTTGGTCCACGAAATTTGGGAATTAAAAAATGTAAAGCTAATAAATTAGCTAAAAAATATTTAAATCAAATGGGAATAGGTGAACAATATTATTCACGTTCTCCATTTGAATTATCAGGTGGTCAGAAAAGACGAGTTGCAATTGCAGGAATTTTAGCTATCGAACCTAGCATTATTGTTTTTGATGAACCAACTGCTGGGCTTGATCCAGATGGTGTTAATGAGATGCTAAAATATATTAAAGAATTGAAAATGAATAATAAGACTGTATTTGTTATTACTCATGATATGAATCATGTATTGCAAATAGCTGATAAAGTAATTCTATTAAAAGACAAGAAAATTCAAGCAATTGCTGACCCATATGAAGTTTTTATGAATAATGATTTATTAAATGGTACAAAAATTATTAAACCAAATGTTATTCAATTTATTGATAGTTTAGTTTCTTTAAATTCTAAATTTAAAAAATTGTATGAAATAAAACCGACTTCTATTGAAGAATTAGCTGATTGTATTAATATGATTATAAGAGGTGAGTTAAATGAATAATTCTTTTAATTTGTATATTCATCAAAATTCATTTTGACATAAACTTAATCCATCAATTAAGTTGATAATTACTATTATTTTTATTGCTTTAATCTTTTTACCTACAGGTTTGTTTGGTCAACTAATTGTATTTGTTATCATTACTTTAATTTTTATTTTATCCAAAGTACCGCTCCGATATTTGAAAAATATTTTGATAACATGAATTGTAATTTTTACTTTTTTATTTTTAATTAACTGAATTGCATATAAAGGACCAGGTGTAACAAATAATATATTTTTACATAGAAATTTAATTTTTGGTAGTTTAATTCCAATAAGAAATTCTAATCATTATCATCAAATATTTCCTGGTGATTATGGTGTAATATATGGAGATATATGGGGTGGAAGTATCATAGATTTTTCATCTTTAAAACCAACTGCGTCAGATGTTAAATATGTAACTTTTGTGGTTAATCACCAAACATGGTATCTTATATATAGATCAACATGATATTCCTTATCTTCGAATGTGTTAATTAATACAACTTCTGTTTCCTTAAAAATCATTTGCATGATATCGATAATGATGATTATTTCTTCTGCTACAAGCAGTGTGGAATTAACCAATGGAATTGAAAGTTTGTTGCATCCATTATCTTACATAAAAGTGCCAATTAAAGAATGAGCAATGGTTATTAGTATTGTGATTAGATTTGTTCCTTCTTTATTACAAGAATCACATAATGTTTTAAGAGCACAAGCAGCCCGAGGTGTTGGGTTTAAAAATGGTAACATAAAAGATCGAGTTAAAGCTTTGGTTTCTTTAATTATCCCAATGTTTTCTATTGCTTTTCATAAAGCTGATGATTTATCAAATGCTATGGAAGCTAGAAATTATATGCCTAGAGCAGAAAGAACTATATATAGGAATTATCAACTTGGTTGGAGAGATTATTTAACATTAACAATATTTTTAATATTGTTAGGAATGTTTATTATTTATTCAATAAAAACATTAATTTTTGCACCATTTAGTTGAGTTGAATATTTACAAAGATTTGGTAAATAATGAATTATTTAGTTAATATCAGTTATGATGGTAGTAATTACCATGGATGAGCAAAACAACAAAATAATATTACAATTCAAAAAGTGATTGAAAATATTCTTGAATCAATTTATAAAAAAGAAATAAAAATAATTGGATCTGGCAGAACTGATTCAGGAGTTCATGCTATTAATCAGTATTTTAATTTTAAAGAAGATGTTATTAAATTAACTCCCGAACAGTTATCTTCAATCATAATTAATAAACTACCATCAGATATTGTTCTTAAAAAAATTAAAATTGTCAATGATAATTTTTCAGCAAGATTTAATGCTAAGAATAAAACATATGTTTATGTAGTTAATGCTGGTAATTATCTTTTATATAAAGATAAATATTTATGGAATTATAATAAACATATTAATTTGGAGCTTATTAAACAAACAGCAAATTTATTTGTCGGTGTCCATGATTTTTTATCATTTAGTAAATCAAAATTATCTAACACATTACGAAAGATCAATTTTATTAAAATTGCTAAACATGGTAACATTATTAAATTTTTTATTAATGGTAATGGTTTTTTACATAACATGGTAAGAATGATTATTGCTACTTTAATTGCTCTTAATGAGGAAAAAATTACTATAGAAGATATTAAAAATTTATTAGTTCATCCTAAAAAAGGTAAATGTATTTTTATTGCCCCACCTAATGGGTTATATTTATATAAAGTTACTTATTAATTTTATTTTGCTTTTTATTTTTAAAAGTAATCACAGTTAGTAAAATAGTAATAGGATAAATTAATATTGTAAAAATTAATGCATACGGATCAAATATATGTTGTATGTATATATTAATTAAAAAACCTATTAAAACTCCAAGAAATAAGATAATAAATTTACATGTGTAAAAAACTATACCAATAAAAATTATAATTCCTTTATTTTTATAATTACTTTTACCAAAATTAAGTAATCAATTACTAATTAATGTATTAATCAATGGAGTTAGTAAAATAAATGGGATATTAATCAACATGCTCCATATATAACTATATTGGCTGAATATGATCGACAAAATTAACAGAACAATAAAAGCAATACATATTAAACTAGATAAATAAATGTAATTTAAAATTGTAAATTTATCAAACAGTTTAACTGATTTTTTATTTTGTTTTGAATATTCTATCTCCGGCATCTCCTAAACCTGGACTTATATATTTTTGTTTTGTTAATGTTTTGTCTATTGAACAAGTATAAATATCAATATTTTTATATTTTTTTGTAATAAAATTTATGCCTTCTGCAGTTGCTAACACGCATGCTATACGGATTGATTTAGGTTTATATTTTTGCAATATAGAAATAGCTTTATCAATACTATGACCTGTTGCTAGCATTGGATCTAAAACAATTACATTAGCACCTTTAATATCTTGAGGCATTTTGCAATAGTATTGCACGATATTAGCGGTTTTTTCATTACGATATAAACCTATGTGACCAATTGCTGCATCTGGTAACATTATTTTAAAACCATCAACCATACCAAGACCTGCTCTTAAAATAGGCACTAAAACAACTTTATCTACTAATTGATGTCCTTCCGCTTTTGCAATAGGAGTATTTACCATTTTGGTTTTTGTGGTAAAATCACTAGTTACTGCAAATGCCATGAATTGTGATAGTTCCAATAAACTTCTACGAAAATTTTGTGAATCAGTGTTTTTATCACGCATTTTTGTTAATTTAACTTTAATCAATGGATGATTGATAATTTTATACATGTATATTTTCTCCTTTTACCGCTTAGAATATTCAAATGGAATACCATCATGTTCTGGTGCACGTACCCATTTTGAGAAGAATAATAAAACAAATAAATTAATAATATATGGAATTGCCAAAGCAAGTTCTCTTGCAATTCCTACATTTGTTAATATATTTGTTAAACTCAATGCTGTAAACATCGCAAATACGATAGAAGCAATGATAATTCAATCAATTCTTCATGCTCCAACAATCATAATAGCTAAAGCTAGATAACCTATACCTTGTGTATTACCAGGGAAATTGTTTACATTAAATAAAAATAATCCACCTGCTAATCCAGCAAAAGCAGCAGAAAGAATTACAGCAATTCATTGATATTTAAATACACTTATACCTTGTGCTGCTACAGCAAATGGATTTTCACCAACTGCACGATATCTTAAACCTGTCTTTGTATATTTGGTAAAGAAAAATACTCCAAGCATAATCATTATTGTAATGGTAAAAATCATAATTGAACTACCATATATTGAACCTCCAATATATAGGAAATCATGATAACCACTTTCAAGACGTGAAACACCATTATATAAAGAACTTGCAAGAGTAGGATTTACAAATGTTGCAAATGCTATACCAATTAAATTAATTGCAGTACCACTAATAACGTGATTTGATTTTAAGTTAATTGTTGCATATGCATGCAATACACCAATTAAGGAAGTTGCAACCATAGTTAATAATAATGAGAATATCATCCCAAAATTTCCCATTGGCCCATTCGTACCAAAACCTAATATTGGTGAAGAAAATATTGAATAAAATACAGCACCAAAACACATCATTCCGTCAATACCAATATTAACAATACCAGCTTTTTCTGATAAAAAACCAGATAAAGCTCCGATCATTAATATTGAACCAAACAGTAAAGAATAATTTAATAAAGTTCCACACATTGACATATTATTGAGCACATCCTTTCTTTTGTTGTTGAATAAAATTATTTAAATTTCTTTCACAAGTATAATAAGTTCAAAAAGAAATATACAAATTAAAAGAATATTTCCGATTATATTCAATGAATTTACTAATAGAATTTAAAAATTTGGTATATTCTTCAATTTGTTTTATGTTTGAATTAAACAATGTATTAATATCATTTTTCTTAGTATCAAATTCATGCTGAATTAAATTAGATAAATTATTATTTGTCATCATATCCTTATATTCAGAGTCTAAGTGCTCAATTTTTGTTTCTTTTTCACGTGTTAAATCATTGATTTGTTTATTAAAATTATTAATAATATTATTCCTAATATTATTAATTTTCTTTGAATAAGAATTATGGATTTGTTCAATAGTTTTGTAAAGTTGTTCATTATATTTAATTTTTTCAATATTAATAATCTGTGTATTTTTGAAAAAATTATGAGAGTGGGTATCAATTGCATAATAGAATTCATTGAACATTTCATCAACTATTAAGGTTAAATCACTATTTGTTGCAATATTAATTTCATTAAGTTTTTGATAATATGCTTTTGATTTACATGAATCTTTAGTTATTAATAATTGATATTTAAATTTTGTTTTAAATACAGCAGCATTTAATGAATATAAAATCATGATGGTGTTAATACATTCTTTCAAATAATTTTTGTCAATCAATTTATTAAAATTAAACACACATTTATTGATTCGTGAATTAATTAAAATATAGTTGTCATTTTGAACAAAATATAAATTAGATAATTTATTAATTAATTTGGTATATTTTTTCACAAATTTAATAGCATTACCATCTAAATTGTATTTATCATTTAGTTTAGCTACATTAGCTAAAAATGATTTATCAAACGATTCAGTGTAAATTTGATCATGTGTTAAATACAATTTAACAATTGCATAATAATCATTAATATAACCATTTATTTGATTAATATTTTGCTCATCATATTTTACAATGAGATCAGCATTCATTGAATTTAGTTTAGTGTTATTTTTTTTGATTAATAACAAATTCTTATAAGTATTTTTTAAAGTATGAATTAATTCTTTTGTTTCATTAATTGTCTTTTCACGACTTGTATTGTAATTTAAATAATTGGTGTAATTATTTTTATTGTTTTTTCAATTAAGGAACCATATCCAAGGTTTAAATAAATAAAATATTGAAATAGTAGCTGAACCATACACAATAATACCAAATAATAAATCAGTAATTGTAGGTTGGATATTTAATTGTTGTTGCATACCTGCTTTTGCAACATCAACCATAGCAAATAAGCAACTTACTGGTGCAACACCTCATGGATTAATTGTTGAAATTAAACCAATTGAAATACCGGTAAATCCATATGTAGGAATAGTTTTATCACTTATAGTGATAGGAATTTGATTTATTATTCCACAATATATCATTGCTCCAAATAATCCTGCAAATGCACCTGAAATCATCATCACAAAAATTTGTTGTGTTTTCATATTAATTCCAGCATAAATTGCCGCAGTGTTATTTAGTCCTATACATGTAGTTTTTCTACCAAATGTTGAGTAATTGAGCACAACAATACTAAATGTCAACATTATTAACATTATGATTAAAAAAGGAATTCATGTACCAGATCAAATTGAATTTTCAGCTCCAGAAATACTAATGTGTAAATTTGATTCTAAAGGGTTTGTATTTAAATCACCAACTGTTCCCATTTTACTACCAACATAAGATAGTAATCAAGTACCAATTAAATAAACAATTCAATTTAACATAATTGAACTAATAACTTCATTAATGTTAAATTTAATTTTTAGACAAGTAATAATTAATGCAATACATGCACCACCAACCATTGAAATTAAAATAACTAAAATTTGACCAAGTCCAGTTGGAACATGAGGCATGAATCATGTTATCAAAATTGCCATTTGTGCACCAAAAAGCATTTGTCCTGATAGACCAATATTAAATAATCCAACTTTTTGGGAAAAAACAAATGCTAAACCAGCAATAGCAAAAATACATATTCATGATATTGTATTTTTTCATGTTGATGATAAAAATGGATAAGTAAAAATTTGTTTAATAATTTGTGGAAATAAATTTCCATTTCGATAAACAATAACAACAATTAATAATGAAATTATTAAACTAAAGAAAATTGCTAAAAACGAAAAAGATATTTTCTTAAATCCTGATTTTTTTGCATTATCAAATAAGATTTTATCACGCGTAAAAATGAGTTTAGCATGGAAAATATCTTTTTTAATTGGTTGATTAGTTTGATTAGATTTTAACATAACTATGCTCCTCCAATTGCTGAGTTAGATAAATATTTAGCAATAGTTTCTCGATTAGTTTTTATTGTTGGTGAATCATATACAACTTTTCCATTGCTAATTACAACTATTCTTGTGGTAATTGATAAAATTTCATCTAATTCATAAGAAATTAAAATAGAAGCACGACTATTTTTAACATCTAACATAATTTGATTATGAATATTATTAATTGCTCCGAGATCAAGACCTCTAGTAGGTTGAGCTAAAATTGAAAGTAAATGTGGTCTTGTTAATTCTCTACCTAACACTAATTTTTGTTGATTACCACCAGATAGATTATTTGCACGAGCATATCCTCCCTGTGCTCCCATTACATTTCATTTAGAAATAATTGATTTAGCATGTGCAAAAATAGCAGAATTGTTTAAGAAACCTCATTTTGTAAATGGATATTGATCAATTTCTGGTAAAACAGAATTAATAGCAACTGTTTCATCTTTTACTATTCCATATTTTAATCGATCTTCAGGGACATGACTAATTCCATTTTTATATAATGTTTTAATGCTGCTTTTTAAAACATTAGTTTTTTTATTAGTTTTGTTATTAAATAAAGTAACCTCACCAGTAACATTATGTTTTAATAATCCACCAAGAATTAAACTTAATTCTGTTTGACCATTACCTTCAATTCCTGCCAAACCAATAATTTCTCCTTCATGGATATCTAATGAAAAATTATTTAATGCTAAAACCTTAGGCTGAGCAATTTTAAATGCATTTAAATTTTTAATACTACAAATAACTGGTTTATTTTTATAGTTAAGATTAGTATCTTTATTAACACTAATTACTAATTTTTTACCAACCATAGCATCTGCCATATCTTGTGTGGTAGTTTTCTTAACATCAACTTCTTTAACAAATTTCCCATGTCTTATAATAGTTGCATGATCAGCTACTTTTTTTACTTCATTTAGTTTGTGAGTAATAAGAATAATTGTTTTGCCTTGTCTTTTAAATTCTAACAACATGTTTAAAAAACCAGCAATTTCTTGATCAGAAAGTACTGCAGTTGGTTCATCAAAAATTAAGATTTGAACATTTCGATAAAGTAATTTTAAAATTTCAGTTCTTTGTTGTTCACCTATTGGAGCATCTTTTACTTTTGAATTCAAATTAACACTTAAATTGTATTTTTTAGCAAGTTCTTTAACAATGCTATGCATTTTTTTCATGTCAATAATACCGTGTTTAGTTTTCTCGGCGCCAAGAATAATGTTTTCTAATGATGTGTAAATATTAACAAGTTTAAAGTGTTGATGCACCATACCAATTCCAGCAGCTGTTGCATCTCTTGATGAATGGAAATTAGCAATTTTACCATTTACTTTAACTATTCCTGAATCTTGTTTTAGTGTTCCAAATAAAATTGACATGGCAGTAGATTTACCTGCACCATTTTCACCGACAATTGCATGAATTTCACCAGTGCGTACTTGTAGATTTAAGTTATCATTAGCTTTTAATGCACCATTAAAAAATGTTTTAGTAATATTAATCATTTCTACTGCATAAGTAGTTGGTTCAGTTTTAGCTGGGATAGTAATAGTTTTATTGATATTTCTTTTTTCACTTGGTTGTTGTCTTTTGATTTTCATATTCACTACCTATCTTAGAAAATAAAAAATGGGTTCTTATCTAAAAAATCAACAAATGTTTGTTTTGGATTTTGACTAGGATCACCAAATTCAAAAAGTTCATTTGATAGATAAAATTTAACTTTATCATAATCATTAAGTGAATTATCTAACAGTGTAAAAGCATTTATTAATGTATCTTTTCCAGTATTTGAAATTGCCACTAAGTTATTGTGTAAACTACCTACATTATGGTAACCTGCACCTCCAATAAAACTTGCTTTAATTTCTTCAGTTTGTTCATTCAATGGTTTACCATCATAATTTAATGGAATAATTGAATTAGTTTCATTATTGAAGTATACACCTCGTAATCCTTTAGCATTAATTTGTAAAACATTAGCTGCAGCTAATCCTAATTGTTTAATGGAAGAAAAACAAAGAATTTTTGTTTTATTTTTTCATAATGGTGATGTACTGTATTTATTACCAAGGTCACCATCTTCTTGTGGAGTATCAACACCAATAACTCTACAAGGAGAATGTTGTAAATAAATTTCATTAACACAATCAGAAGTTTGAGGACCAGCTACTGGGAGAATAATATCAGCACCATCTGCTAACAATTGTTGCACACATAATCTTGCATCACCTGCAGTAAATGTACCAGTAAAGTATGAAGATTGTCTACCTAATTTAAGTATTTTAACTGTTCGCTTATTTCTTGTTGCTTCACTCCAGGTGTCATAACCATTTATTTTTGGAAGAATAAATTTATTGTAGAAATAAATCCCTCATTCAAATCCTCCCATAAATGAGGTAACAGTTGGTATTGCTAAACCACCAAAAGTACCAACTGCTAATTGCCCATGATTTACTTTTGAATAAATTTCATCATAATTTTCTTGTAATAATTGACAAGCAGCAATTCCACATAATGCAGAACCTTGGTCTGCTCTAAAAGTAACGGATGCAACGTATTCATTAGCTAACATATCATCTAAAAGAATGTAATTTGCTTTTTTAAATGTATCTTTTTGAGATTCACAAAAACTAGATAATGGACTAGTATGTAAATATCCATTCAAAACTAATGTTTTAAATCCACTTGCAATAGCAGCATTGTAAGTTTGAATAAATCCATTTGCTTGATCACTAATTGGTCTAACTGCTTTAGATTGATATGAATCACCTTTATCACCATTTGGTTCATGTAAATCTGATTGTTGAATTTTAAATTCACCATTTATATCTCATGCATTAGGATTGACTTCAGTTTTATATGGTTGAACACGTTGATGAACTCAATTTGTTACACCATTGTATACTTCACCATTAAATGATCTGTCTCTAATTGCATGTGTTGAACCATCAATAATTAATTCAACTAAATTATAAGGATTATTTTCATCATTGTCAACAAAATGATTTTCAAATCGATCATTAAATATTTGTTCATTTTGTTGACGTTTATTTTCATTGACAACATTGCTTAAATCTGCAATCATTACACTAGTTTTTCTTGCAACTGAATTATTTGCATCTTCAACTGAAGTTGGTTCTATAGTATTCTCATCACTTCAAGATGAAACATCTATTAGAATACTATAAGGTAAACCAAGATTTTGATAAGGAACTAAATTAATATATGAAGGGCCACGATATAAATAAGCTGTAACACCAAAGATTAATCCTGATGAACCACCTATGATTCCAATTGTTGCTAATGAAGTAATTATTTTTCGTCTAATTAATTTTTGTTTTTCTGCCATAAGGGATAGTTCTACTCCTTAATTTTTAAATTTTTAGTACCATTTTTTGTATCTAAAATTCATTTAACTTTTGCATATTCCTTCGAAGAAATAATAATTTGATAAAAATTTTGTGGATCAAGTGAAAAATTGCCTATCAATAATCCATCAACATTATCTACATCTAAAATTGTTTTAGCATTTTGTGGATTAACACTACCACCATATAAAACATGAATATTTTTAGCGATTTCAGCATTAAAAATATTAGTTAAGATTGTTCTTATTTGGTTGATAGCATTATTAATTGCATTATTATTAGGTATTAAACCTGTACCAATAGCTCAAATTGGTTCATATGCAATAATAATTTTAGTTGCATCATTTTCATTTATACCACTTAATCCTTTTAATAGTTGAGATGAAAGCGCTTCTTTTATTTTACCTGCTTGATAATCTTCATGTGACTCACCAATACATAAAATAGGTGTCATTTTATTAGCTACTAATGATTTTATTGTTTTATTAATTTTAACATCATTTTCATTTAAATATTTTCGTGTTTCTGAATGTCCTACCAATGCATAATTCACATTGTATTCATGAAATTGATCATATGAAATATTACCAGTAAATGCACCGTTTTTTTCATAATGGACATGTTGAGCTGCTATAAATACATTTTTTTTAATCGTACCAATTAATGGTAATATACCAATTGCTGTAGGAGCAATTCCAATTAATGTGTTCATTTTTTTTAAAGTTTTATCTTTTTTGATTAATGAATTAAATTTATTAGCAAAATTAATGATATCAGCATAATGCATATTCATTTTTCAATTTGCAATAAAAATTTTGTTATTTTTCTCACTTAAATATTTGTTAATGCATTCTTTAATTTGGTGTTGAGAATATTTTATTTTTTTTACTTGATTGATAGAATCATTATTTAAGGTATTCATATTTTGTAAGTAATATATAAATAATCATAATATAAATATTATGATTTAAAAAAGTATTTTCTTACTTATTGGATATGTTATTTAATTCAATTCGTTTTTGTTCAATTTTCTTTTGTAAATTTCTTGCTCATTTTGATGTATTATCAACACGATTATTAGCAGCATTTAATTCTTTAGAATTAATAAATTCATGAATATAACAAAAATCAATAAAGATTTTATGAACCAAATATTGTCTTTCTTTGTTTATGTTAAATAAATCCTTATACTCTTGTTCAGAAAGTGTTAATTCAGGAATAAATTTTTGTGCATATTTTAAACAATGGATAATTTGCCCTAATGTTAGTTTACTTATATCAAAATCATTACATTTTTTATTGGTAATTTTATTAGCAATTAATTTAATTTGATCAACTGTTAGTTTTTCTTTAGCAATAGTACAAATTTCTTTTAAATCATGCTCAATTAGCTGAAAATCACCTATAATTTCACCAATATAACATTTAAACTGATTAAAATTAACAGAATTAAAAGGAACTTCATTATGTTTATTAGTTTCTTTATTTTTGTTTTCACTAGTTTCTTTTATTTTTTTTAGCAATTCCAGTGAAGAAGTAGTGAATTTTGCCATGATTTTCTTTTTTCTTTCTAATTTATATATTATGGTGGAGTGTAAGGGGCTCGAACCCCTGACCTCCTGCTTGTAAGGCAGATGCTCT
>DFHG01000005.1 GCA_002372615.1 Mycoplasmataceae bacterium UBA3729
TATTGCTGCTGGAGAATACTATTTCTATGTTACTGCTACATATAATGGATTAGAAATAAAATCTTCATTAATTCATTTGGTTATAAGTGAATAATACATTAAATATAGGAATATTTATTAAATAACACAATAGTACAATGGAAATAAAATGAAATTTAGATTTGATTTAGATGAATTAGATGAAGTAAGTTCTATGATAAGTAATGATTATTATAAAGAACGTAAAGCTTATAAAGATTTAACATTTGGTAATCCAAAAAAGAAAAAGCAAAAAATGATTATTAATTAATAAATTCTTTATTAAACAATATAAATTGTATTAATTCTTAATTTCAAATTATTTCATTTTGTTAACTATATATTTAGCAATATATTTACTTAAATCAACTTTTGTTACTTTAAATGTTCCAATAAATAATGGGTTTGAGTTTAACTCACATATTATAGGTTGATTATTTTTATCAAACATTACATCAACTCCAGCAAAATCAAGTTTAAATAATTTTGTAGCTTTTATTGCTAAATCAATAAAACTTTGCTTTGGTTTAAAACTTATTCCTTTACCACCTATACCAATGTTGGATCTAAAGTCATTATTATTGACTCTAAGCATTGAAATAATAGCTTTGTTACCAACAACATTAATTCTTACATCTCTTCCACAAGACTCTTTAATAAATTCTTGTATTAAACAATCTTTATAACCAATTTTATTAATTATTTCTTTTATTTTTTTAATTGTTTTAGCTAAATACACTTGATATCCGAAACTACCATGTGCTTCTTTAATCACAATTGGTAATCCTATTTTATTAACTATATCTTTAATAAAAGATAAATTAGTATATCCAAGGTGTTCAAATGTTTTTGGAAGAATATATGTTTTTGGTATTCTAATCTTGCCTTCTTGCAGTTTTTGATACATCAATATTTTGTTATCACATAATTCAATAGCATCTGATGAATTAAATAATTTACAACCTAATTGTTCAAGCCTTTTAGCTAAATAAATGTCTTTATCCCAAAATATAACAAAGTGTGGTTTTTTAGATAATGATAAATCCACATCAAGTCCAATGTCAATTGCTTTTTTAATTTCTAAATTTATATTATGCTCTATAAAACTATTTTGTAACATCTTGTATACTTTTTTTAATTTATCAAGATTTGTAAATGTATTAATAACAAGTCAAGCTTTTAACATATAAATTATTATTTATATTTTACTAATCTAATCAAGATTATTATTTAATTTAATGAGTTTTATTGAAATAGAATATTATTAATGAAATATTAACTAAATATAATAATGAAAGTGGACAAATAAAAGAAACTAATGATTACTTTAAAAAAAATATACCGATATTTAATCAAATTATTCCCTTTAAAATATCAAGAAAAATGAGATAAATCTGGAATTATTCGTAATTTTGATTGAGACACTAAAATTGATAAAATATTAATTTGCTTAGATTGTACTAAAAACATTATTCGATTTGCAAAAACAAAAAATATTAAATTGGTAATATCTCATCATCCAATTTTTAATAAAAATAATATTATTGATGAAAGTAACATTAAACTTCTTAAAAAATTGAAAATTTCATTAATATCTTTACATACTAATGTAGACAATCATCCATTAGGGTTAAACTATTATTTATCTAATCTATTAAATTTTAAAAATACATTCCAAGTACAAATGGATGATTGCGGTTCTCTTTATGTTGGTAATTTAAAAAATAAAAAAAATACTCATGATACAATTAAATTAATTTGTGAAAAGTTAAATATTACTCATCATGTTAAATATGTTGGTAATAACACCATTATTGAAAGAGCTATTATTTGTAGTGGCGCTGGATTTGATGTAATTAAAAATGCAATAAATTATTATGACACAAGAACCATCTTAATAACTGGGGATATTAAATGGCATGATTGATTGTATGCTGATCAACTTAAATTAAATCTTTTAGACATAGGTCATGATGTTGAAAAACATTTTATTGAATTAATTTATAAGAATTTACAAAAAATATTTCCCTGTTTAAAAATTTATAAATCATTTCCATCAATTTCCATAAAACTATATTAATATAATTTATGTAATATGATTTGAATTAATTATCCAATCATAAGTTTATCAGCTTTACTTTTAATATTATTTATTATTTTTTGTATTTATTTCATAATACAAACAAAAAATTTAAATAATGAATTAAAACTTAAAAATCAATATAATGAATATGCAAATTGTTTTTTTTATGACAATATGCAATATATTAAGACATTATCTGAAAATAATGAAAAACTTAAAAAACTTGTTGATAATATCATCTATGAACGACAATTCTATCGTGAACAATTAAAAAATATTAAGAGTAATATTGAAAATTTAACATATAGTAATAGTTTCTTTTGTTTCAAACATTCAAAAAGAAATATTGCAAATATTGTAGAAAATCTTAAAAAATGTAAAAAATTATATGATAGGATATCACAATCATACAATGTCACAATTGATTATAATGATTCATGTAGTAATGTAATCGCTTTATTTAGAAAAAATTATAATTTGATAAATTCTTTCTATAAAAAACATTTGTCTAATAAGTTTAACCATAATCAATTTAATATTTTATCTCAAGAAATTAGTAATTTAATTCTTCAATCCAATAATTATTCAATTAAAATCAATAATAATGAAATTATTAAAATAATCAATATGTTAAATGAAAAAACTAAATTTTTTCATTCTTTAATTAAATCAGTTTATACATATGAACTATCATGATTATATTTTCAAAGAACAAATAAAGATTTGAATGAACAATTTAAGAATAACAAATACTCATTAAGCAGAAATGAATATTCTAATATTGAAAAAATTATAGCTAATACAAAAATAAATATCAATGATTATGATTGTGCATTAATGCAACTCAATTTTAAAGAATGTGATAAATTATTAATAAATATTTCCAATGAAATTGAACCTACTATAAATATTTTTAGACAGAATGACAAAATTAATAATACTATTGATAAATGCTTTTCGTTTACTAATAATTGATTAAGAATATGAAAAGATAAGAATAAAATTTTATCTCCAATATTCATAAATTTAATGCAATACTTTCGTAATGATAATGAAATTAAAAAAGAAATTTTAGAAATTAAAAATAAATTTGAAACAATTGTTCAAAATCATGATATTATCCATACAGCAAAAGATGAACCAAATTACTTTAGCAGAATAAAAATACTAAATAACTTATTAGTTTTGATTGATCAATACAAAATTTGAGAATCACGATTAATAAAATTTAAAAATAACATTTGAAATAAATATTTTTTAACAATTCAGTTAATAAATGATATTTATGAATTACAATTTGCTTTTAATCAGTTTATTATTATAAAAAAAGAATTAAATCCTTTTGATATTAATTCTATTCAAAATCTTAATGAAAATTTATCTGTATTAAATCATCTAATTTCATTAATGCAATCTAATTTTGAAACTAATTATAATGAAGTATATAATGCTGTTACTGAAATGAAAAATGATGAAAATAATTATTATGAACTAATAAAAAAAGATATTGTTATTAAATTTTATGCACAAAAATTAATTTTTTACACAAATAGATATAGAAATGAAAATAAAGAAATTGAAAATGCTTTATCAAATGTAGAGTCATTATATAACAATAAAAAATTTGATGAAGTTATTGATGAAATTTTGCCTATACTTGAAAATATCAAAATATCTGCAAAATTAAATCATATAAAAATTCAATAGTTATTTACTATATTTACCTGGATATTTTTTCATCATTAATGAAATAAATTTTTCTTTTGGCATTTTCCCATATTTTTTCATTAATGATATACATTCATTTAATTCTTTTTGTGCTCAAGTAGCATCTTTAAAT
This sequence comes from Mycoplasmataceae bacterium UBA3729, assembly GCA_002372615.1. Lineage (GTDB taxonomy): Bacteria > Bacillota_I > Bacilli_A > Mycoplasmatales > Mycoplasmoidaceae > Malacoplasma_A. The sequence continues at coordinate 3,942 of DFHG01000005.1, forward strand.
GAGCCAACTTTAACTTGTTTCTTTTGTAAAATTTTATATGTTTCAAAAAAATTTCTAATTACAGACAATTTATGTTCAGGAATATCATTAATTGAATTAATTTGTTTAAATCGTGGATCACAATCAATAACACCAATAAGTTTAGTATCAGTTTCACCATCATCAACCATGGTCATTGCTCCTAATATTCTAGTTGGAACGATAGTACCTGGTAAAAAAGAATGATCAGAAATAACTAAAATGTCTAATTCATCTCCATCTCAATCAAGAGCATTTGGAATAAAACCATAATTTTCTGGATAAATATTAGCGCCATACAAAATTCTATCTACTTTAATGTTTCCATTAGCACGATCATATTCATACTTAATATTTGAGTTTTTTGGAATCTCAATTGTAACATCAATAACACTATTATTCATATGCATAAATTATATAATAAATGAATATAAATTATGAACACCCCACACATATGTGCTAATGAAAAAGAGATATCAAAAGTTGTTATTTTAACTGGCGATCCATTGCGAGCTAAATGAATAACTGAAAATTTTTTAACTGGAGTAAAATTAGTTAATACCATTAGAGGAATGTATGGGTTTACTGGTAAATATAAAAATAAAAATATAACTGTTATGGGCCATGGAATGGGTATGGGATCAATTGGTATTTATTCATATGAGTTATTTAAATTTTTTAATGTAAACACAATAATTAGAATTGGTTCATGTGGCTCATGTAGCAATGAGATAAAAATGGGTGATGTAATAATTGCTAAGGAAGCATTTAGCTATTCTGCTTATCCCTATGAATTAGGTCTAAAAACTAAATCGAAAATACTAAAAGCTGATAAAATATTAGTTAACTATGCTGTATCTATCGCAAAAAAGAATAAATTTAAATACCATGCATGCCGTATTCAAAGCACTGATGCATTTTATAATTTTGTTAAAAATTTAAAAGATCAAATTAAATGAGGAAATCAATCTAAAGCTATTGAAATGGAGGCATTTGCTTTATATGCAAATGCATTAAAATTAAATAAAAAAGCACTAACTATTTTAACCTGTTCTGATGAACCATTTAATCATGTAGGAATGAGTAGTAAAGATAGACAAACCAAATTTAAAGAAATGGTATTAATTGCTCTTGAATTATCACATGAATTGTTATAGAAGGAAATAAATATGAATTTAAATAAATATATTGATCACACTATGTTAAAAGCTAATGCTCAAGAATTAGCTATTGAAAAACTATGCAGTGAAGCAAAGAAAAATAATTTTGCAAGTGTTTGCATTAATCCTTGTTATGTCAAATTGGCTAAATCAAAATTAAAAGGTAGTGATGTTAAAGTATGCACTGTTATTGGATTTCCATTAGGTGCTACTACAACTAAAACAAAAATTGTGGAAACAATTGATGCTATTAAAAATGGTGCTGATGAAATTGATATGGTAATTAATATTGGTAAATTAAAAGATCATGATTTTAAATATGTTACTAATGAAATTAAATCAATTAAAAAAGCATGTGGTAAAAAAATATTAAAGGTTATTATCGAAACATGTTTATTAACTCAATCTGAAAAAATAAATGCATGTAAATGCATTCTTAATGCAAAAGCTGATTTTGTAAAAACCTCTACTGGTTTCTCAACTAGTGGAGCAAATGTAGATGACATTAAATTAATTAAAAAATGTGTAAAAAATAAAGCATTAATTAAAGCTTCTGGTGGAATATCAACAAAAGATGATATGCTAAAAATGATTAAGAATGGAGCTAATAGAATTGGTACTTCGAAAGGATGTGAACTAATTAAATAATTTATGAATATTATTTCAATAATTGAGACAAAAAAAAATAAAAAACCACTTAGTGAAGAAGAAATTAAATTTTTTATTGATGGTTTAGTAAATAAAAAAAATATCGCTGATTATCAAGCTACTGCTTTATTAATGGCAATATATCTAAATGGATTAAATAGTGATGAGACTTATTATTTAACAAAATGAATGTTAAATTCAGGTAATAGGTTAAGTTTTAATAATATCAACGGTTTTATAATTGATAAACATTCTACAGGTGGGGTTGGAGATAAAGTTTCTTTAATTATTGCTCCTTTATGTGCTGCATTAGGAATCAATGTAGCAAAATTATCTGGACGTGGTCTTTCTTATACTGGTGGTACAATTGATAAAATGGAATCAATAGGTATTGATTGTAGTTTTAACAATAAATCAATTCCATTATTTAAAAAAACTAAAATCCTTATATCTTCTCAAACTGATGACATTGTACCAGCAGATAAAATTATTTATGCGCTAAGAAACGATACATCAACAGTTAATTCAGAGCCATTAATTGCAGCAAGTATTGCTTCAAAAAAATTAGCATTAAAAACTAACCATATCTTTATTGATTTAAAAGTTGGTGATGGAAGTTTTTGCAAAACTATTAATCAAGCAATCTCATTGGCAAATACATTGAAAAAAATATTTAATAGATTTAAACGAAGATTTACAATTCACATCACAAGTATGATACAACCATTAGGTAGAGCTATTGGAAATGCTATAGAAGTAAAAGAAGCAATTAATTTTTTAAAAGGAAAATTTGCAACTTCTAAATTAAAGGATCTAATTTATGATTTCCTTATTGATATTTTAATGACATCAAAAATAGCAACTAACAGAAAAATTGCAATAGAACTTATAGATAGCGTAATTAAAAATAAAAAAGCCTATAATTGCTTTATTGATTGAGCAGTTGCTAATGGCAGTGATAAAAATAAGTTAAAATCATTTACATATTTTAAACCTAGATATTCATTAAAAATTATTTCACCTAGTTCTGGATACATATCATACACATCAACAAAAAAAATGGGAATGCTAAGCAATGATTTAGGCGCAGGAAGACTTAAAAAAAATAGTAAAATTGATTGACAAGCAGGTATATATTTAAATAAAATTTATAATGAAAAAGTAAAAAAGGGTGAAGTTATAGCAACACTTTATTCTTCTAAACCAATTTCTTCAATTATCAAAACGCAATTTATTAAAAATGTTAAAATTAAAAATACAAGATTTAATGATTATAAACAAATATTGAAAGTAGTAAAATAATGACAAATCAAGAAAATCAAACATACATAAAACTTAAAAAATTATTAAATAATTCATATGCAGAATATTCTAAATTTAAGACTGCAGCTATATTAAAAACAGATAAAGGTGAGTTTTGCGGAGTAAATGTAGAAAACTCTTCAAGTGGGGCAACTGTATGTGCTGAACGAAATGCAATTTTTAATGCAATTACGAATGGCTCTAAAAAATTCATAGAAATAAATCTTATTTCTAATTCAAAATTATTAAATATTGTACCGTGTGGTATGTGTTTACAAGTGATGACTGAATTCTTTAAAAGCAATACTATTGTTAATGTCTACAACATTAATGGTAAAATAACTCAATATAAATTTTGTGATTTATTACCTTATGCATTTACAAAGAAGGAATTAAAAGCAAATCGATAATGAGTCCACAAAAAATATATGCTGAATGAATAAAAGCAAATAATGTACCAAATTACATCAAAAATGAAATAAAAAAATATTCAAAAAGTGAAATTGAAACTTATTTTAAAAATGAAAAATTACATTTTGGTACTGCAGGTATAAGAGGTATTATTGGTGGTGGTACAAATAAAATGAATATTTTTACCTATATGCAAATGACAGTAGGTTATGCAAAATATTTAAAAAAACATTTCCCAAAAAATACTACAGTTATAATAGGACATGATAATCGAATCCTTGGTGAAGAATTTACATATGCTTGTGCTAGTGTATTAACTAGTTTCAATATTAAAGTATTGTTATTCAAGAACAACCATTTAACCCCAACACCTATTGTTTCATATGCAATTATAAAGCTTAAAACGGATGGTGGCATTATTATTACTGCTAGTCATAATCCAAAAAATTATAATGGTTACAAAGTATATAACTGTGATGGTAGTCAAATATTACCAAAAGTTGCAAATGAAATTGAGAAATTGATGCCTACTTGTGAAGAATTATTAACACTTTCTTATACATTAAAACAAAATAAACTATCATTTATAAATGAAAAAATAATAACAAGTTATTTAAAAGATGCACAAAAGGTAATAGTAAATAAAAAAATAATTAATGTTAAAAAGAATTATCCTGTTATCATTACCACACATCATGGTACTGCATCATCTTATCTACCTAAATTCTTAAAAAATCTCAATTTTAATATCAATCCTGTTAAAGAACAATGCTATCCTGACTGTAACTTTACTAATTCTCCTTCCTCTAATCCAGAATTTTTTGATTCATTTAAAAAATCTATTGAATTAGCAAATAAAAAGAAAGCAAAAATTTTAATTGGGGTAGATCCTGATGCTGATCGTATGGCAGTTATGATCAAACATAACAATAAGTGAACATTATTAACAGGAAATCAAATGGGTATTATTTTTACTTATTATTTATTAACGAATAAAAAATATATTAACCCATATATTATTAGCAGTTATGTATCAACAAATTACATTGATAAGATTGCTAGAAAATATGGTGTAAAAATTTATCGTACTGGTACTGGTTTTAAATGAATGGGGAATTTAATTACAACAAAAGGAGATAATAATCAGTTAGTAGTAGCATTCGAAGAAGCTATTGGTGCATTACCTACAAGTATTAACCGTGACAAGGATTCATTTACATCAAGTGCACTTGCACTTGAAATAGATTACATGTGCAGAAAAAACAACATGGACTTATTAGATTATTTAGAAAAAGTTATTTTTACTAAATTTGGATCATGATTCGGTAAAACTGAATCATTTACAATTAATGATTTAAATTGAAAAAACATTGCTAAAAATAAAATGAGATTTTTCACTAATTATAAAAATAAAAATATATGTGGTTATCAAATAAAAAAAATCCAATTTAATAAAACAGGTAATTGTTTGGAATGATTATTGTCTAATAATAGTTGAATTAAATTTAGAATGTCTGGAACTGAACCAAAATTTAAAATTTATTATGAATTGAATGGAGATAATCTTGAAAAATTACAAAGCGATTATAATAAAATGAATAAAGAATTAAGTGATTTATTTTACAAATAACTCTAGATAATATTTTTTAAATAATTTCAATACCTCATCAAAATTATACATACCTATCATCTTATGTTTACAACATAACACATATTTGTTATTTACACCATAAATCCCAATTGTTGCATTTTTCACTTCTTTTATGCCATTAACATTGCATCCCATTATTGCCACTGATATTTTGTTATTAGGATATTGATAAATAAAATCATTAATCTTATTTAACAATTCATTATGATCAATAGTACATCTACCACATGTTGGACAACTAATTAATTTAGTTAATTTGACATCATATCCGTTTTCTTGTAATATTAACTTTGCTACTTTTACTTCATTAATAGGATCTCCGCTAATAGATACCCTAATTGTATTACCTATTTTTTGTGATAATAATTGTGAAAGTACTTTAGAACTTCTCACAGTGGAAGTTAATAGATCACCTGCTTCTGTTACACCTATATGAATAGGATATTTAAATGTAGAATACAATTTTTTATTAAGTGAAATTGTTTGAGATGAGTTTGAAGATTTAATGCTTAAAACAATATTAGTAAATTTATTTTTTTCACAAATCGTAATATATTTTTTAATGTAATTAATAATTTGCATGTTAGTTTTAATGTGGCTTGGTAATGAACCTATATTAATGCCAATTCTCATTGCAACATGATATTTTTTACATTGGTTAATGATTTCAACAAATTTATCAATGTTTAAAAAATTACCTGGATTAATTCTAATTCCAGCAACCCCACATTTAATAGATTTTATTGCATATTCTGGATTATATTGAATATCAGCAATTATTGGACAATTTGCTTGTTTTATAATTTTTTTTAGTCCAATAAAATCAGAATCATCTAATAATGAAACTCTTACTAATTCACAACCATAACTTACTAATTGATTAATTTGATTTATTACAGACTTAAAATTAGAAGTTTTAATATTAGCCATTGACTGAATAACAATTTTGTTATTCAAACCAATTTTAATTCCACCAATATTAGCAATTGTTCTTTTATTTATTTCACTCATATCTAATTAAGACTCTATTTTAAAAAGTCTTTAACTAATTTATTTACTTCATCAACTGTTGATAAATTTAATGCTTTTTCTACTAATTCTTGACAATCTTTCTTGCTTAAATTATTAATTAATTTTCTTACATATGGAATTTTTTTAATAGAAACAGAAAAATTTTCTAATCCTAAACCAACTAATAATGGTATTGATAATGGATCACTTGCCATTTCACCACACATACCTACTCAGAAATTAGGATTTTTGTTATTATTATCAATAACCAATTTGAGAATTTTTAATAATGCTGGGTTGTTAGGTTGATGTAAATATGAAACACTTTCTAATAGACGATCACATGCAAAGCTATATTGAACTAAATCATTTGTACCAATAGATACAAAATCTGCTATTTGAGAGAATTTATCTATTAGCATAGCAGCTGCGGGAGTTTCAACCATTAATCCAATCTGAGGTTTTTTAATTACATGTCCTAATTTTTGAAGATTTTTAATTTCCTTATCAACAATTAATTTAGCATTTTTAAATTCATCAATAGTACAAATCATAGGAAACATGATTGCTAATTCACCATATTTGCTTGCTCTCAATAAAGCACGAATTTGTGTCTGAAAAATATTTTTGTTTGATAAGCAAAATCTAATTGCTCTATTTCCTAAAAATGGATTCATTTCTTTAGGAAATTCATAATAAGATAAATTTTTATCTCCCCCAATATCCAAAGTTCTAATAACAACTAACTTATTTTTTAATATTTGTAAAGTTTGTTTATATTTTAAGAATTGTTCTTCTTCTGTTGGTCAATGGGTATTATCCATATATAAAAATTCTGTTCTAAATAATCCAATACCTTCACATCCATTATTGATAGCAAATATTGATTCATCCGAATTACCAATATTTGCTTCAACTTTTAATTTAATATTGTCTTTTGTGATAGTTGGCTTATTAACATATCTTTGAATATCTTTTAAATCTTTATAATAATTATCAATTTTTTTAGTCCATTCATTTTTATTAGGAGTTAAATCAATAATGTTTTTATTGGCATCAATAGCAATAATTTGTTTATTTTTTACTTTTTTAGTAACATTTTTAACATTAAAAATTGTAGGAATACCTAAACTAGTAAGAATAATGGCAGCATGAGAAGTTTTACCACCACTTTCAGCAATTATACCTTTGATGTTTTCTTTATTCAACAAAACAATTTGAGATGAAAGAATTTGTTTACAACATAAAATAATTCCTTTTTCATTTTCAAACAATGAATTAGATGAAATTCCTAAAAGATTATTGATAATTCGTTCTTTTACTTCTAAAATATCATTGGCTCTTTCTTTAAAATACTTATCATCAGATTGATTAAATATTGTGTAGTAATTATTAAATACATCATCAACAATTTTAACCAAATTAACTGTTTTACCAGTAATCATTGATTTTACTTGATTTTCAATTTCTACATCTTTAGCAATATTAATATATGTTTCAATAATTTCAGCATTTGACTTGTTATTAATTTTATTAATAAGATTTTTAAATTGGGTTACTGTAATATTAATAGCATCATTAAATTTTTTAAATGCTTTTGATGAAGGAATATTATGTTTTTTATCATTAATATCAACCTTTTGCTCATTAAGAACAAAGGTTTCTCCCATACCAATACCACTAACAATACATGTCCCAGACAAAATATTACTTATTTTCATTGCCTACTCCACTTCCTAATGATTTATCATTATTATTTTTTATTAATTTCTTGCCATAAATATATCTTAAAATAAAATAAATTATTATTGTAATAAATAAAAGTGCACTAATTGTAGGCAAACAAATGTAATAAATTATTTTTTCATTTGATTTATTTTTGAAAGATAGACAAATTGTCATTGCAAAAATTAACAAACTAATTAATGTAACAAATATGGAATTAAATTTTCTTCGCATTGTTATTAAAGATTATATATATTAAGGCTAATTATTTATTTACCAAAACTAATACAAGAATCATTGCAATTAAACAAATTATTGTGAGAATACCAAGACAAGAAATAACAATAACTCTTTTTTTTTGTATTTTTTTAAATTCGTTATCACTAACAGGTTTATTAGGATTAGTAAAAACTGGATCTAAATTTTTATCATTATTTTGCATAATTATCCTTCACAAAATAAAATAGGGTTGATAACATTGCTGGCTGAACAATTGAACAAATTGAATTTATTTTAACTTCGTTTGTTCCAGCAATATCAAAATGAATAAATTCTTTTTCTTTAGCAAAATACTTTAAAAATGAAGCGCCAAGAATTGAAGAGGCATTTGGACCAGGTAAACAATTATTCAAATCAGCTAATGAAGAAATATGAATTTTTTCATCAAAAATACTATTTAAAGGCAACCCCCAAATATATTCACCAGAGGTTTTTGATGCTTGCTTAATTTTTTTATTTAATTCTTTAGATTCAGTAAAATAACCAGAATAAACATTATCAAAAGCAATAATAATTGCACCAGTTAATGTAGCAATGGTTGAAATAGTATCAGCTTTTCAATCTTTAATTGCATAACTTATTGCATCAGCAAGAATTAATCTTCCTTCAGCATCAGTGTTTGTAATTTCAACACTGGCACCATCATATGATTTAATAATATCACCTGTTTTAGTGGTATTTGGTCCAATATCATTTTTTGCTAGTGGAATAACAACACCAAAATCTGAAATTTGTTTATTTAAACAAAGTGCATACATTACACCAACGGCAACTGCAGCACCAGACATATCTCATTCCATACCTTTTAAATAATTAGAAGGTTTTAAACAAATTCCTCCAGTATCAAATGTGATACCTTTACCAATTAATGTGAATTTAGGCTTTCTATTTCTAAATTTAATAGTTAATAATTTTGGTTCATCCTTTTGATCAGAAGCTTGACCAACTGCAAGAATTAAATTCATTTTTTTTGCAATTAATTCTTTTTTATTTAGTACTCTAATTTCAACTAGAGATTGAAATTGTTTGAATTCCTTTTTCACAATATTAGAAAAATCATCAGGATTTAATTGATTATTTGGTAACAATTGCAAAGAATGAGCAAATTTGTAAGCTAATACTAAATTATTAGCAAAATCAACTAAATTCTTTAAATTTTTACTAATAATAAAATTTGCTTCAATTTCAATTTTTTTATTGGATTTATAATTAATTTTGTTATTAAATAATAATTCATAATTAACTAATAGAATATTGATTACTGATTGATATAATGATTTATCAACTAATGCTAAAAAACTATCAACATTAATATCAATTTTCTTTGTTAAATCTTTAATAGATTTTAAATTAATAAAGAAATTTCTAATTTCTCAATTAAATTTTTTAATACAAAAATTTCTTTTATCAATAGGAAAAATAAAACAATCTTTATCTCTAAAAAATTTAAAATTTTTAATATCTTTATCTTTGATTTTATTCAAATCTATAGCAAAAAAATGCAAATGATCGTTTTTAATTATTTTCATATCTTCTAAAATTATATTTTATTTACATAATATGGAAAAAAAATAGACAAAATTGATACTAAAATATATCAAATGAAAATAAAATAATTGTGAGGCAAAATATGAATTTTATGTCAATCATTGGAATTATTGAATCATTTGAAATTAATAAAGAAGGTAAATCTACTATTAATGTAAAAATAGATTCACCATTTTATAGAGAAGGTAATAATTATCAACAAAATCAAATTGTTCCAGTTAAATTTAATTCATTTATTTTTAAAAACATTTTAAAAATATTAACAATAAATAGTGTTGTTGGAATTAAAGGAAGAATTGAAATTGAAAATAACAATATTGAATTAGTTGCAGAAAGAATAAAATTATTTTAATTTCATTAATGAATTCTCAACAAAATTGATGATTGAAGATTCTTGACCACTAATTTGTTTAATATTGATATCTTGGTTAAATACAACTAAAACATCATTTATCAACTTGTAAACACCTTTAATATTGTATTTATTTTCAGCATTAGTTAAGGATTCATTAAAAAAATCATTATTGTTTTTATTTTTCCAAAATAAACCAACAAATGAATTAGTTATAGGATGATATTTCTGTCATTTTACAGGTACTGAAACCATTTTGCTAGCAATACCACTATATACACTTACATACTCAATTTCATTAGTGTGATAAAATGAATTAATATCAATTTGACATATAGTATAGTTTTTTGTAGATTCTAATATTTTAATTGAGGGAATGCCATCATTAACAATATCACTTGTTTTTTTATGCAAATAATTTACAAAAGTACCATTATTATTAATAAGTCTTTCAATCAAAGCAATCAATGCTAAATTCTTAGTAGTCTTAATAGATGGTTGACTATATTTTTCCATTTGAAATAAAGAACAAGAAAATATTAATGACATATATTGGTATAAACCAAAAAGATTATTATTTAGTGCATTAATGAAATTTGATTTTAATAACTCTGGTGAATATGTCTTAAAATAATTTCCATAAAAACTAAATTTTGTATTAGTAATTAAATTAAAACAACTTGAATAAATCATATCCTTTTCTTTATAAAAAGAAATATTGGTTAATTTATATTCTTTAATTGTATTGACAATTTGTTCTTGTGTATAAATGCTAAAAATTGTATGAAATTCTAATTCACTATTTCTTTCACATGGAAATAACATATCAAATTCATTATTTTCCATCTGTGAATAATCTTTATGGTGATTATAAAATCTTTTTACTTCATGTTGATTTTTAAAACTTCCTACATAGTTAAATATTAAATTAGGATATACATTAATTTTATACCCTATTTTAGAATTTAAAACATAAGTTGGTTTTGGTTTTTTGATTGATGCAGTAACAACTGTAGTAGATAAGTGATGGTCATCATCATAATAAGAAACAATAGTAGATCCTATATATGTTTGCATTACCATTTCCATATTCTTAGTTGTTAAATAAATAAATGGGTGTGTAAAAATATTACCACTTAATAAAGTATAAACTGATTGATTGTCATTTTCACTTGTTTTTAAATGGAAATTAGCATAATCATCATCAGAAAAAGAACTATTAAGTTTAAATGAATTAAAACTTTTTTCATAAATATCATAACAATCACGTGTACTAATTAATCTGGTAATTTTTGTTAATTCATTTTCCATGATTGTAATATTTTTTTTATTTTGCTCAATGATTGGAGCAATTAATTTATTTGATTTTTTGGTATTTATAGATATCACAATTAATAATGCTGTACAACCAATAATAAATACTGATGCAACTGACAAAATAGAGGCAAATAATGTTATTTCAGTAGTTATAAGTTTAGTAGCAAATAAAACTGAAATAAGAATCAAAATTAGTGATGAAAAAACAATAAGAGCGATAGGAACAATTCTAACTCAATCTTTACGAAATCATTTTGATTCATTAATTTTAATTTGTTTATTTGATTTTTCAATTTTAGGCAACAAATTATTAGAAAGTTTTACATTATAATTACTTTTTTTAAAAATATTATCAATATACTCATTAGATAACTTATTAACACTATCAATGATATTGTCATTGTAATATTTAACAGCATCTAGTGTTGAATTTGGATCAAAATATCCCATATGTGAATATTAATTTTAATTAAATAGATTTTGTTAAATCTAAACTAACATCTTGTTTTTGTTGATCACTAGCTTCAAATAATGGCATATTGTAAAGTTTCATTGACGCAGCTATTGCTTGATCAGGAAAAACATAAAGTTTTTGGTTAAAAATAGATACAGAATGATTGTATAAGCGTCTGCTTGCAGCAATTTCTCTTTCATTCAAATCTGCCGCACTCATTAAAACAATAATTGATTGATTTGCTTTTAAATCTGGATATGCTTCAAAAGTAGCTTTAATGCCATTAGAAATTTTATCAAATGTTTTTGAAAGTTTTGTGAAATTATTTTTATCAATATTGTACCCTGTACTTCTTAATTTAGTAACACTATCTAATAAATCTTTTTCATATTTCATGTATGATTTAGTTGAATCAACTAATTTAATTAATGTATCCCTTCTTTGTGCTAATTGTACTGAAATATTACTTGCAGCTTCATTAATTTTATTTTGTTGACGATTAAATCAATTTCGTTTAGAAATTATAACGGCAATGAACAATAATGGAATAGGAATAATACATAAAATTACAATTAAAAACCACATTCATGCTGAATTCTTTGTTTTAATTTGTTGATTTTGCACATTAGGTGAAAAACCTTCTTTATTTTCTTTATTTTCATTTCTTGTGTCTATTAACATATTTAATACCTTTTTTTCTTAAATTTAATCACTATAGGAATAATTATAAATATTTAAATTAATAAAAA
>DFHG01000006.1 GCA_002372615.1 Mycoplasmataceae bacterium UBA3729
ATGCGCTTGCTATTGTTGTATTTGCAATTAATGCGCTTGAAGCTAGAAGAAATATTTTAATTTTTTTATTCATAATGCTAATTACTTTTATATCACTAATATATTATACTTTATAATATTAGATTACATATATACATGTATGTATAAAATATGTGCAAAATTATTTAAATTTTAGCTAATTTATTATTTTAAAATGATGACAACTTAAAAAAATAATAATTCTCAAAATATAAAAAATTATATTTTGTGGAAAGCAGCAATGAAGATAGTAACTGCAGAAATAACACTAGCTAATATTATAGTAATTGATTTTGCAAGTGCTTGTTTATTTTGAGCAAATTGAACTTTATATTTAATTAAAAAATAATAAACAATGCCAAAAAATATTACTATTGCAGCTTCAATACCAGCCACTACAGTTCATACTATTCATCCAGTTTGAGAAGAATCTTTAACATATTCTTTAACAATATCATTATCTTTTTTAGCATTTAAAAGATTTTCATAATCTTTTTGTGATTGAGTTTTTTTAGCTTCATCAGATTCATTGTTTTTATATGTACAATAATAATTTTTTAAATTTCTTTTACCATCTTCACTTAAACTATCAAAGATTTCTGAACTTGGTTTTCCTTCAGATGTATAAAAATATTTATTGTTATTTTTAATATTAATTCCAAATTCACTTTCGTGACTAATTCCAATTAATGCATTTTCTAATCTAGGATTATTTTCGTAAAAATAATGAGTAACCACTGATACTAAAGCAACTGAAGGAGACATAAATGTAATGAATAACAATATGGAAACAATAGCTGTTTTTACAGTTTGATCAATTTGAATTGATCATGAATCATAAATCATAACAATAAACAAAAATGCAAGAAATGTAGTAGCAATAGACATCATAATATATGTAGCAGTTCTTAAATTGTCTACTGTATTAGCCAATGATTTAGCATCTTCTACTGCATCATTTATATTTTTAAATATTCCACTAGCTTCATCATAATGACTTTTTATATTTTCTCATAAAAGAGTTGATGTATGTTTTGTAACTGTTGAATCTTTATTAATTGCTTTGTAAATTATATTGTCAAAATTATCATCATTAAATATTCACTCTGAATTAGCATATTTGAAATTAAAGTTATTAACTAATATTTCATTATCATTTTCAACATAATCTAAACTAAAATCAGTGTTTTTAACCAATTTAATAGCTTTTTGTTCTTGATCTGGTAATTGATCAATATCATCTACATCAACTTTACTAATTAAATCAAAAAGCAAATAACCATTAATCATCATTCCACTATCTGCTAATCCTGATTTATTTAATTTACCTTCATTATTAGGTGCTTGAGTTCAGAAATTATCAATTCCATATTTCTTGTCATTGCTTCATGCAAATTTAAAGTCATCACTATTAAAATAAACATCATTAATTTGTGCATTTTCAAAATTTTTAGTTATTGGTAATCGATAACTCATACAATCTCTTTCACCATTACTTTCATTAATATCAAATACTGATATATTTTCATTTTTATATATATTTGAATCTTTAAATTTAGTTGAATGGACTGTATATTTTGCAATATTATTGTTATTAAAATATTTATTTTCTACAAGTGTGTAGTCAATATTAATCGAATAATCATTTTCATATGGATTACTTTCCATGGAATACATAATAGGTTTTAATGTATATCCTGGAATTATGTCATTAGTAAAATCTTTATGTAATGATGTACCACTAACTTTTAATGGACCAGACTTTGATGAAATAATAAAAATATTATTAAAATCTTTCAATTCTATTTCTTTATTGCCTTCACCATATTTTGCATAAAGATTATCTCAATAATATTGTTGATTTAAATTATCTTTTATATTAATTTGGTACTCATTTAAAAAATCTTTTAATTGTTGTTGTGCAATAATAACATCAAGTTCATCACAAATCCCACCAAAACATTTAACCAATTCCATTTTGAACATATAGAATAATAGCAACGTTATCATTGCTACCAATATTTTTAATAGCTTCATCTTTAAGTTCATCAAATTGACTATCAGCTTTTTCTATTATTTCAATAGCTTTATTATTATCAACCTTATATGAATCAATATATACAAATAATGAACTTAACATTGATGCTTTAATATTAGCTAATTCATCATTTAAATTAATATTTGTTACTCTAGATAATTTAATTCCATAATTACAATCAGCAAATTCTTTTAAAGCATTTGTTTTAACTGTATAACTTAAAGATTTGTTATTTTCACTAAATAAATTAGCATGAAAAGAATTTAATTTAGATTTAAAACTTAATAAATTTGATTGGTATTCTTCTTCAGATATAGAACCTTCATATTTACTCATATTTTGTTGAGTTTCATATAAATCTCTAAAATCACTTTCCATACGATTGTATGTTGCCATATTAATACCATATAGTTTGTCAAAATTACCAATATCATTAATTGTATCTTTAAAAGAACATGAAGTTAATGCACTTGCTACTGAAGCATTTGCAATTAAAGCACTTGATATTCAAAATAATGTTTTCAACTTTTTGTTCATATTTGCTTGTTTCTTATATTTGCTTGTTTCTTATACTTATTTTTTATATATAAATTATTATATATTAGTTATTAAAGTACTTATTATTTAATGAATAGACATACTTATGGTCAAATATACCCCCTGAAATGCCCATATAAATGAAAAAAACACTTTAAGCTCTTTAATTTGAAAATAAAACAAAATATAAATAAAGAATTAATGAGATTTGTTGGGTAGAAAAATAAAAAACAATGTTAATATATTAACATTATATATTGGTTATACTAATAGATAAATTATTTCATCAACTACTAGTTACTAAATCCAAATTCAATAACAAAAAAATAAACACAAATACAATAATTTGATTGTGTTTATTTAAATAGTTAATTGATGATTAGCAATATTATAACTTAGATCTCTATACTAATTGTAATATAGCTGTTGTGGTATTATCGCCTTTTTGTTCATCAAATCTAACAACTCGAGTATAACCACCATTACGTTTTTCATATTTTTTCGCAATAGTGTGAACTTTTTTAACTAGTTGATCAACATTCATAGTTTTAGTATCTTTAAGAATACTACGTATTTTACGATCAGCAACTAAAGTGTTCTTTTTAGCTAAACTAATTAAATTATCAACATGCTTTTGTGTTTCTTTAGCTTTAGTAATTGTAGTTTTAATTTGATTATAAGCAATAACATCAGATACTTGTTGTTTAATAACCATTTGTCTTCAAGAAGAAGTTTTACCTTTTTTATTTATATAAGACATAATAATTTATTCCTCAATGTTTTCTTCTTCATTTAATTCTTCATCATTAGCATCATTTGAAGATTCTTGTTTAAATGATAAACCATATTCAACAAGTTTCTTCTGAATTTCACGTAATGATTTTTTACCTAAATTTTTAATATGTTCTACTTGATCTTTTGTTTTATCAGTTAATTGTTGAATAGTTTGAATTCCAGCACGTTTTAAACAGTTAAAACTTCGTACAGATAAATTCATATCTTCAATTTGAATTGATAAAGTTTGTGATTTTTTAGCAGCAACTTCTTCTTCAATCAATTTAAGTTCACTAATTTTTTCATTAATAGCAATTAATGGTTGCAAGTATTCAGATAAAATTTTTGCGGCATAAGCAAATGCATCTGAAGGACTAATAGAACCATTAGTTGATAAATCAAATATTAATTTATCACCAAGTTTAGTTTTAGATAATTTAATTTCATCAACTGTATATGATACTCGCACAATAGGAGAAAAATTTGCATCAATAGCAATTACATTTAATGTATTAACTTTTTCTCTATTTTCAGTAAAAGGAGTAAATCCACGATCACGAGTTGCATATAATTTTAAATCAAGCTTTGCAGTAGAAGAAGTCAATTCACATATATATAAATCTTTGTTAATGATTTCAAAACCTACTGGTAATTTAATATCACTTGCATGCACTACTGTTTTCCCAGAAGCTGTAACTTCCATAACAGGTCAATTTTCAATATTAAATTTAGCTAGGTCTTCATCACTATAAGCATTTTCATCAATTTTAATTACTAAACCTTTTAGGTTTAAAATAATTTGAACAATATCTTCTTTAATGCCTTCAATAGCTTGGAACTCATGGGTTGCATCATTAATTTTAATTGCGAATAATGATGAACCAGGGATATCAAATAATAAAGTACGTCTTAAAGCATTACCTAATGTATTTCCCATTCCTCTTTCTAGAGAAGAAATTTCAATTCGTGCTTGTTGATTATTTTTTTCATCAATCTTTGGATTTAAGTTATATTTTAAAAATTTTTTCATTTTTATTGCCTCTCTTAACTATCTTGGTTTTTTTGGTGGTTTACAACCATTATGCGGTAATGGTGTTACATCATTTAATTCCGTAATTGCTAATCCTGCCGCTGCTAAACTTCGAATTGCAGTTTCTTTACCTTGACCAGTACCATTAACATAAACTTTAACTGATTTTAATCCTAATGCCATAGCTGCTTTTGCTGCATGTGTTGCGGCTAATCCTGCAGCATATGGAGTAGATTTCTTTGCTCCCTTATAACCAATTGTACCAGCTGAAGATCATGTAATTGCATCACCTTTAGTTGTTGTAATAGTTACTATTGTGTTATTAATGGTTGAATGAATATGTGCTGCACCATTAACATCAACAAGTTTACGTTTTTTCCTAATTTTTTTAGTAACATTTGAAGATTTAGATTTAGTTGTTTCTTTTTTAACTTCTGCCATATTACTCCTTTACTACTTAGTTTCTTGTTTTTTATTAGCAATTGTTTTTCTTGGACCCTTACGAGTTCTTGCATTAGATTTTGTACGTTGACCTCTTACAGGTAAACTTTTACGATGTCTAATACCACGGTAGCAATTGATTTCTTGCAATCTTTTAATATTCATTGCTACATCTCTTCGTAAATCACCTTCTAATGTGTACTTAATCCCTACTTCTCTAATTGCTACTAACTCATTTTCACTTAATTCACTAGTCTTTTTTTCAGGATCTATTTTAGCTTTTTTGCATATTTCTAAAGCAAGTGAATCACCTATACCATAAATATAAGTTAAAGATACTTTAATTTTTTTATTGTTAGGAATATCAACACCTAATATACGTGCCATTTATAATTAACCTTGACGTTGTTTATGTTTAGGATTTTTACAAATCACCATAACAACTCCCTTTCTCTTAATAATTTTACAATCTTTACAGATTGGTTTCACTGATGCTCTTACTTTCATATACTGACTTTTACTTAATAAATATGTTATTTTCCTCGGTAAATTATTCTACCACATGTTAAGTCATAAGGACTCAACTCAACAGTTACTGTATCACCTTGTAAAATCTGAATTTTATGAAGACGCATTTTACCAGATATGTGGGCAGTTATATCAACATTATTATTTAATTTAACCTTGTAAGTATTACTATTTATGATATCGGTAACAACCCCATCAATTTGAATATTATCATTTGCCATATTTATTAATAATTTTATTACTCACCTTCCTTCTCTAAAAATATATGTATTTAATATTTTAGCAAAATATCTTGATTTTCATCAAGTGTTTTTGTTAAAATCTCATAACCATCATTTGTCACTAAAACCATATGTTCATAATGACATGTTAATTTATGGTTTTTGCTACTTACTGTCCAATTATTGTTGTAATTAATCTCATAAGCATGTGATTTGGTCATAAGCATAGGTTCAATACAAATAACCATATTTGGTACTAAACTAACTCCAGTATTGGGTAAACCTATATTTGGAATTAAGGGATCTTCATGAGCTTTATTACCACATCCATGACCAGCAAAATTTCTAATCACTTCATATCCATAAGATTTAGCTACTTCATAAGTTTTAGCAGCAATATCACCAACATGTATACCTGGTTTAATAATTTTAATTGATTCCATTAAACTAGCATATGTTGCTTTTAAAATATCACATGCTTGTTGATTATCACTTGGTGAAACAATAATAGTAAAAGCTGCATCTGCTACATGGTCATGATAAGTGATACCAATATCAAAAGTAACTAAATCATTAGAACATAACTTATATTCATCACCAATACCGTGAATTAATTGATCATTAACACTAATACAAATGTATCCTGGGAAATCATAAAGTTTATGAAAAGTACATTTAGCGCCTAGTGATTCAATTATTTCTTTAGCTTTTAAATCTAATTCATGAGTAGAAATACCAACTCTTACATATTTAACTAATTCATGACGAACTTTTTTTCAAATCTCACATGCTTTTCTAATGTATTTTAAGTCTTCTTCAGTTTTTAAATAAATCATTATTTTTCAATTAATTTTTTAATATCTCCAAAAACATGATTAGATTTATTATCAGCAAAAACATTCACTAATTTATTTTTAGCTTCATAAAAAGTAATTAATGGTTTAGTTAATTCGTTATAAACTTTTAATCTTGTGATTATTGTTTCTTTATTGTCATCTTTACGAGAAACTAAAGGTGTATTACATTTATCACAAAAGCCTTCATGCAAAGGTTTTTTAAAAAAAGTGTTATAAATCATATCACAATTAGGACAAAAAACTCTTCCAGTAATTCGTTTAATTAAATCATCTTGATCAATATTAATACATATTACTAAATCAATATCACAAATTTTAGCTAAGAATTTTGCTTGATTAGTTGTTCTTGGATAACCATCTAAAATAAAAGGTTGATGAGTATCAAGTGCTTTTTTAATATAAGTTGCTATCATTTCATTAGTTGTATCATCATCAATTAATTTGCCTGAAGACATTAAATTTTTTATTTTAATTGATAATTCACTTTCACCAGAACTAAATTCACGAAACATTTGCCCAGTAGAATAATGTAAATAACCTAATTCTTCAGCTAATTTAGCAGCAACTGTACCTTTTCCACTTCCAGGTGCACCTAGAAGAATAATGTTTGGTAATTTTTTATTCATAAATTATCACAATTCCTCAATTTTTTTATCATCAACTAAATCATAATAACTTGCTTGAATTTTGCTTCGTGTAATTTCATAGCCTGTAGTTGTAGCAGCTGATTGAATTGAGTTCCATATTTCAATTGAAGCACTTACAGTAATAATAATTCCTGTTCCACCAATAGCAATCCCACTTGGAATAGTAGTTACTTTACTAATAAAGTAAGGTAATGTAGCAATAATTGCTAAAAATGGTCCACCTACTCAATTAATTCTATTTAACACTTTAGTAATATGTTTACCAGTATCGTCTCCAGATTTAACACCAGGAATAAATTTACCGCTTTTTTCAAAATTCTCTTGCATTTGAATAGGATTAAGTTGAATATAAGAATAAAAGAAAGTAAAGAGAATAATTAAGAAGAAGTATAAAACAATTCCTAATCATGAACTTAAAGAAAAATAAGAATCAATAATTGTTTTACCACTACCTTCTCCCATAAATTGGGCAATGGTACTTGGAATTGTCATCACACTACTTGCAAAAATTACAGGAATAACTCCAGCAGAATCCAATTTAATAGGTAAATATGGAAGTGCTTTTACATCACTTGTTAATCCTTGACCTGTTTGTTGAATTGGAATTTTTCTAATTGAATTATTAATAAATATTACTACAAGAAGAACAAGTATATAAAAGATAATATAAACTAAAACTGCTAAAATTATTGCAATCATTTTTCCATTAGGAATAGCAGGAATCATACCTTCAATTGAATGATATACAGCATTAAAATTACCAAATAAATTTGCTAAAATACCACAAAGAATGATAACAGTAATTCCATTACCTACACCACGTTTAGTAATCATATCACCAAAGAATAAAGCAATGTAAGAACCACCAGTGAATGTAGCCATCAAAGCAATAATTTGTCCAGCATTTAAATCAGCAAGCTCAGTACATCCCCAAATACTAAATGTTTGACCAGCGCTTTCAGCATTACTATTTAAGCTTAATATTAATGCAATAGAAGCATAAGATTGAACTAAACAGAAAGGTAAAGTTACAATACGAGTGATTACTTCTAATTTTCTCTTACCTCTTTCACCTTGTTTAGATAATCTTGATAATGGAGGAATTAAATCACTAGAAAGTAATTGAATAATAATTTGTGCTGTAATATAAGGCCCAACACCAACAGCAAAAAATGACATTCGTGATAAACCACCACCAGCAAGTAAGTTAAGCATACTTACAAAATCATTTTGGTTATATCCTGCAGGAATTTCTACCCCTGGAAGTGTAATTGTTGAAGCAATATGGAAAATTACAATTAAGAATATTGTAAAGAAGACACCAATAATTACTTGTTTATTAGTGATGAGACTAACAAACTGCTGTCATATACTTTTTTTACGATTTTTAACAGCTGATAAGAAAGTTTTATTTTTATTATCATGAGTTGTTTTAGTTTTAATATTAACAAATCTGTTTTTTAAATTAATAATGTTTTGTTTGTATATTTTCTTTAGATTAACTAAATTTGTTTGATAACGATCAAATATATGAGCTTTTTGTTCTAATGTAATATTTTCTTGATTAATTTGGGAATTATAATCTTCTTTATAATATTGACAAAAATTCTTATATCAAGTTTTATTGGCTGATTTGGCAGCCTTTAAATTGACATAATTACCATTAACATTAAAATCTTCTGGTTTTTGCATCATTATCTATAAATTATAATTTATTTGTTTATTTTAATTAAAATAATATTTGCTCCATTCTCAGTTAAAAATTTAATCACACTTTTAGTTGCTTTTTCAACTTCAATATTAAGTTTAGTGATTTTAATATTTTTATAACTGCTAGGACCAATTAATTTAATTGGTAATTTTTCTTTACCAATTAATTTTTTAGCAATTAAAGTTTTACGATTAACATCAGTTAACTTACTATTGATAATTTGTTGTAAACTAACAATATATGCTTTATCAGCAAAATTATAATTGCTAAATCCAATTTTAGGAATTTTACGATAGATCGGTGTCTGTCCACCTTCAAAACCAATACGAACGTTACCTGATTTACGTGAATGTTGCCCTTTTTGACCACGACTGCATGTTTTACCTAATCCTGAACTAAAACCACGACCACAAATTCTTCGTTTATGGTTACGACTACCTTTTGTGTAACTTAAATTGTGTAATTCCATTATTTATTCTCCTTTGGTTTTTCTTCTTTTTTAGAAACTAGATCACGTGCATTCATAACTTTTCCAGGAATTAATTGATTTTTTAAACCATTTAAAGTAGCTAATACCATATTTAATGGAGCATTTGAACCCATGTTTTTTGTATAAACATCATGATATCCTGCTAATTCAATTAAATCACGAATTACTCCACCAGCAATAATACCAGTACCTGTAGGAGCAGGTTTAATTAATACACGGCTTGCACCTTTTCTTCCAATAATTTCATGATAAACAGTATGTTTTTTTGTCATTGGTAATCGCATAATGCTTTTTCGGGCATTTTTAACTGCTTTTTTAATTGACACTGGTACTTCAACACTTTTTCCAATACCAAAACCAACACGGCCATTTTTATCACCAACAATAACTAAAGTACTGAAACGCATTCTTCTTCCACCTTTAGTTGTTTTAGAAATTCGTTTAGTTTTAACTACACGCTCTTCGAAATTATCTCCAACACTATTTTTTGGTCGACGACGCATTGGGTTTTGACGTTGTTTAGCATTACTATTTGGTGATTTTTTATCTGAAGAAGAATTTTCTGATTGTTTAGAAACTTCCTTTTCTTTTTTTACTTCTTGAGTTGGTTTACTTTCTTTACCAACTTCAATGTTAGGAGATTTTTTATCATTAGTTTTAGCTTCTACTTTCGCAGGAGTTTTTTCAATTTCTTCAGTTTTTTTAATTGCTTTATTTTCTTCCATTATATCCTCCATCAATTAAAATTTTAATCCATTCTTTCTTGCTGCATCTGCTAAAGATTTAACTTTACCATGGTAAAGATTCCCACCACGATCAAAAGTTACTTCTTTAATTTTTTTAGCAGTAGCTTTTTTAGCAATATCTTCACCAATTTTTTCAGCAATTTGAACATTTTTACCTTTTAATTTTAAAGATAAAGTTGATGAAGATACTAAAACTTTTCCTGTTGTATCATCAATAATTTGTGCATAGATATGATGATCTGTTTTAGACACATTTAAACGAGGTTTGGTATTATCAACTCGATTTAATAAATTAGTAATTCTTTTATGACGAATTTTTCTTTGTTTTTTACGATCAAAATTAATTCTTTTCATATAACATCCTCCTTATTATTTCTTAGTACCTTCAGCAGTTTTTCCAACTTTTCTAATAATATGTTCACCAACATACATAATACCTTTACCATTGTATGGTTCAGGTTTTCTAATTTCCCTAATGTTTGCAGCAAATTCACCAACAGCAATTTTATCAATTCCAGTAATTTCTATATCAGTTGGAGTTTTACAAGTTACACTAATACCATGAGGTATTGGCAATACTACTGGATGAGAAAAACCAATGTTTAAATTGAAATTACTACCTGTTACATTAGCTCGGTAACCTACACCTTCAATATGTAATTTTTTAGTATAACCTTCACTAATACCAACTAAAGCATTATGAATTAATGAATTGATTGTACCATGATACATACGTGTTTGTTTTTCTTCATTAGTACGAGTAACTTTAATCATGTTATTTTCATTGGTTACTACAATAGTAGAAGGATAAGGAACAATTAATTTACCTTTACTTCCACTAATTTCTACCTTATTATTAGCTATGGATACACTAACACCATTGGGAATATTTAATAATCTATTACCTTTACGTGACATATATTACCTCCTACCACACATAAATTAACACTTCTCCACCTAAGTGTGCAGCACGTGCTTGTTTATCAGTTAATATACCTTTGTTTGTGGAAATAATTGCTGTGCCTAAACCTTTTAAAACATAAGGTAATTTATCGCATGATTGATATATTCTTAAACCAGGTTTAGAAATTTGTTTAATTCCATTAATTGTGGAAATAGTTTGTTTATATTTAAGGTTTATAATTGTTGTTTTATGGTTACGTACATTAATAACCTTAAAACTTTCAATATAACCCTCTTTTTGCAATACTTCACTTATTGCTGTAGTTAATTTGCTAGTACCAAAATTAATGCTTGGTAAATGTGCTTTTCTTGCATTGTTAATTCTTACTACTAAATCTGAAATTGGATCTATCATTATTTATTACTCCTTATCATGAAGATTTCTTTAAACCTGGAATTGCACCTTTGTATGCTAGTTCACGTAAACATATACGGCATAAACCAAATTTACCATAAACTGCATGTGGTCGACCACAGCGCACACAACGGTGATATTTTCTTGTAGAAAATTTTGGGTGTCTTTTTTGTTTTGCGATTAATGATTTCTTTGCCATTATTTCCTCCTATTTATTTGCAATTGGCAAGCCAATAGCTTTTAATAAAGCTCTTGCTTCATCTTTATTGTTAGTGTTTGTTACAAATGTAACATTGAAACCACGTACTTTCTTAATTTCATCAAAATTAATTTCAGTAAATATAATTTGTTCTTTAATACCAATTGTATAGTTGCCATGATTATCAAAAGCATTGAAAGGTAATCCTTTAAAATCACGAACACGTGGAAGAGCAATACTAATTAAATTTTCAATGAAATTTCACATTTTTTCTCCACGAAGTGTTACTTTAACACCAATTGATTGACCCTCTCTAACTTTAAAAGTAGCAATCGCTTTTTTTGCATGAGTTAATACAGGTTTTTGTCCAGTGATTTGTTCAATTTCTTTTACACATTGTTCTAAATATTTTGCATCATTAGCAGCATCACCAATACCTGAATTAATGCATACTTTCTCTAATTGAGGAATTTGCATAACATTCTTATATTTGAATTGTGCCATTAATGCATCAGCTATTTTCTTTTTAAATATGTTTGCTTTTTTCATACACTATTTCTTCTTTCCTACAACAACTTCAGTTTTGGTTTTTTTAGCAATACGGATTTTTTTATTGTCTTTATTTAATTGGTAACTTATCTTACTTACACCACGAGGAGCTTTTACCACAACTAAAGCTAATTTAGATAAATTAATTGGTGCTTCAAATGATTTGATTCCACCTTTATTTTGATTAGCTTGTGTTGGTTTTTGGTGTTTTTTAACAATATTAATTCCTTCAATAATAGCAGTATTTTTTGTGCGATTAACACTTAAAACAATACCTTCTTTAGTAGCTTCATCACCACTAATAACTCTTACTCAATCGCCTTTTTTAATTCTTTGCATTATAAAACCTCCTGTGCAAGAGAAATAATTTTCATAAATCCTTTATCTCTTAATTCACGTGCTACGGGACCAAAAATACGTGTACCACGTGGTGTTTTATCTTCTTTAATTAACACACAAGCATTATCATCAAACTTAACCATATTACCATTAATTCTTTTTACATTTTTATGCACACGGATAATAACTGCCAAAGACATTTGTCCTTTTTTTATTTGCCCAGTAGGAGTTGCATTTTTTACACTTACTTTAACTATATCACCAACTGTAGCATATCTTTGTCTTGAGTTACCAAGAATCTTAATAACTCCTACTTCTTTTGCTCCAGTGTTATCTGCAACTTTTAATCTTGTCATAAATTGAATCATATTCTTACCTCACTATACAGCTTTCTTAGTTACTGCTAATACACGATAACATACAGTTTTACTAATAGGTCGAGTTTCTACAAAACTAATAGTATCTCCTACTTTACAAATTCCTTTTGGATCAGCTACATGATATTTTTTATTTGAAATAACTTGCTTACGATATAAAGGGTGAAGGAATTTCCTTTGTACATCAACAGAAAGAGTTTTATTCATTTTAGTTGATACAACTACACCTTTAAAAGTCTTACGATGTTTACGTTTAACTATTGCTACTTTTTCCATTATTTAGTCTCCTTTTTAGTTGTATTTTCTTTAGTTACATCTTCTTTAGTAACACTTTTTTTTGTTGGAGTTTTAGCTTGTTTTTCTTCTTGTTTAGTTTCGATTTTCTTTTCTACTTTCTTTGTATCAACAACACCTTCGGCAGTTAAGAATTTCTTTACTAGATCAGTCATATTAGTAATTTTGTTGGTTTTCTTATCAATTAGATAAATACCATGACTACCAACACTAATAGTAAAACCACGAGTATTTAAAATATACATACATCGGGCAATAGTTTTTCTAATTTGTGATAATAAATGTGTTTTTTCCACTTCTCCTACTGCCATTTTAAATCTTGATTCAAGCAATTGTGAATTAAGACGAGCAATTAAAGCACAAATTTCTTCATTAGATTTAGCATTTAATTCTTTCATTTCTTTATTCATGAGCTATCTCTCCTTTCTTAACAATTTTTGTTGTTACATTTAACTTATTACCTGCTTTTCTTAATGCTTCTTTCATTTGAACTTCAGGAATGCCAGCAATTTCAGCAATAATGGTTCCTCTTTTAACTACAGCAACTCATAATTCTGGATTACCTTTACCACTACCCATACGTACCTCTAATGGTTTACGTGTTAATGATAATTGAGGGAAAACACGAATTCAAATTTTACCAATTGTACCAATAGCTTTAGATAAAACTACACGAAGTGCTTCTAATTGTTTATCAGTAATCCAATTACCTTCTGTAGCCATTAAACCATATTCACCAAAGACTACATATTTATTACCTTTTGCCTTACCATCATATCTCGTTCGATGTGGTTTACGATATTTAACTCTTTTAGGTTGCATCATAATTACTTACCTTCCTTTTTAGCTTTAGATTTTTTTTGATTTGGTCGACGAGTAAAGGTTTCAAATGTAGGTTTTTGAGGAATATTTTGATTATTTAAACCTTTTTGTAAAATTTCTCCTCGATTAATTCATACTTTAACCCCAATAATACCATATGTAGTATGTGCTTTTTCAACAGCATAATCTAAATCACTTCTAAGGGTATTCATTGGAATAACCCCTTCAGAATAACCTTCAGTACGAGCAATTTCCACTCCACCTAATCTACCAGCAACACTTGTTTTGATGCCTAATGCATGAGACATCATAACTTTTCTAATAGCTATTTTTTGTGCTACACGGAAAGAAACACGGTTTTCAATAGCATCAGCAATCTCACGAGCAATAATACGTGCGCTTCATGCAACATTAGGATAAGCTAATACTTTAATATCAACTTTAATCTTCCTACCAACTATTTTATTAACTTCATGTGTAGCTGTTTTTAAAATTTCATTTTCTTTACCAAGAATTAATGCAGGTTGGCCGCAAGTAATAAAAATGTTAATGGTGTTTTGAGTTCTTTCTATCTCTGTTTTCACAATTTGTGCAGCTTTAAAAGATTTTAAAAAATAATTTCTTATTTTTTCATCTTCAATAAGTCATTGCCCCATTTGTAAAGAATCTTTTGCTATTCAATGTGAACATCAATTCTTATTGATACCAAAACGAAGACCATTTGGATTAACTTTTTGTCCCATTATTTATTTTCTCCTTTTGAAATTTTAATTTTTGGTTCTGTTTTTGTTACTAATTTTTTTACTGTAGAATGTGATTTATTTTTCTTGTTATTATTAGTTCTTTTAGCTAAACGTTCTTTAATCATTTTTACATCATTTTTTCTTTCATTTTTATCATCACTTAAAGTGATCACAAAATTAGATAAACGTTTTCTAATTGGACTACCACTACCTTTAGCTCGTGGTATCATTCTTTTCATAATACTACCTTCATTAGCAGTAATTTGATAAATGTAAAGATTATTAGCACTCATAGCATGATTATTTGTGGCATTAGCAATAGCCGAATTTAATAATTTTTTAATAATCCTTGCAGATTTGTTAGGAGTATGGTCAAGAATAACCAATGCTTTTACAATTGATTTACCACGAATTAAATCACAAACTAAATTAGCTTTTTGACTAGATACATGAATGTTTCTTTGTAATGCTGTAGTTTTCATAAATTAACTCCTATTTTTTGCTGTCTTCCCCAGCGGCTGCAGCAGCAGCTGAATCAGCAGCTTTATTATTTGATGAGTGTTGTTTGAATACACGTGTAGGAACAAATTCGCCTAATTTGTAACCAACCATAT
Organism: Mycoplasmataceae bacterium UBA3729; assembly: GCA_002372615.1. Classification (GTDB taxonomy): domain Bacteria; phylum Bacillota_I; class Bacilli_A; order Mycoplasmatales; family Mycoplasmoidaceae; genus Malacoplasma_A. The sequence goes on from DFHG01000006.1 coordinate 15,294, forward strand.
CTTCAGTTACAAAAACAGCAATAAATTCCTTTCCATTATATACATCAAATGTTAAACCAACAAATTCAGGGAAAATTGTACTTTTCCGTGACCATGTTTTAATGTTTTTCTTTTTTGGTGCATTTTTCATGGCTAAAACTTTTTTCATTAATGATGGTTCAACATATGCACCTTTTTTACTACTTCTTGACATAACTCCTCCTATTTCGCATTCCTTCTTCTAATAATCAAAGCATTAGAAATATTTTTCTTTGCACGAGTTTTAATACCCATATGTCTTTTACCTCATGGTGTTCTTGGTGCATCATAACCAACAGGTTGTCTTCCTTCACCACCACCATGTGGGTGATCATTTGGGTTCATAGCACTACCACGAACAGTAGGTCTAATTCCCATGTTACGGCTTCTACCAGCTTTACCTAAATTAATTAAGTTGTGATCTGAATTAGATACAATCCCAATAGTTGCATGAGCATTTTTAGGGAATTTTCTTACTTCACCAGAAGAAAGTTTAATAATTACATATTTACCCAATTCATCTTTACCTAATACTTGAGCACTAGAACCAGCGCTTCGTACTAATTGACCACCTTTATTAGGTGCTAATTCGATATTATGAACAAAAGTACCATCAGGAATATTATTTAAAATGGTGCAATTACCAATTTTTATATCAGCTTTATCACTTGAAATAATTTGATCACCAATTTTTAAATCTTTTGGTGTAATAATGTATCTCTTTTCACCATCAGCATAAGATATTAAAGAAATAAAGGAAGTACGGTTTGGATCATATTCAATTGTTTTTACTGTACCAACAATATCATATTTATCACGTTTAAAATCTATTAAACGATAATATCTCTTTTGTCTACCTCCTTGATGTCTTGTAGTTATTTTCCCATATACATTTCTTCCTGATTTATTTTGAATAATTTTAATTAATGGTTTATATGGTTGTGAAGTAGTTAGTTCTTTTTTGTAGTCAATAGAAACTATAGTATGTTTACCACTTCCACGAGTTTTTGTTAATTTAATTGCCATTTTATCACCTACTTGCTTTCTTTCTTAGCTGTTGAATCTTTTTTAGTTTCTACAGTTTTTAATGTACCTTTGGTTTTAGCGGTAGCAACTGATTTTTCTTTGTTAACATCAACTTTTTTAGTCTCATTTTTTGGTTCTTCATTTGTTACATTAATATCTTTACCTTTTGGTAAAGTAATATAAGCAATTTTTATTAATTTTGAATAACCTGGAAATTTAGTACCTGTACGAACTTTTGTTGATTTTCTTATTTGTAAATTAACTTTAATTGGAGTAAAATCAAATAATGCCGCAAAAGCTGAAGCTACTTGATATTTATTAGCTTTAGGATCAACTAAAAAAGCATATTGTTTTGGTTCAAGTGAATTCAAAGCATATGTTTTTTCTGTTAATAAAGGTTTTATAATAACACGATTAATATCCATAATTAGCAATATACCTTTCCTAATGCTTCATAAGCATTATTTTGAATAATAATATTTTTAGCATTCATAATATCTTTAACTGAAGCTTGATTAAATAATTTTGCTGACACTTTATTTATATTACGGATAGACTTGATCAAGTTATCATTTCCACTACCTAATATAAATAAAACTTTTTTATCTAAATTTAATTTGTTTAATAGATTAATAATAGTTTTTGTTTTAGGTTTATTAAGTGATACATCTTCTAATAAAATTAAACTATCATTATTAAGTTTTTCAGTTAAAGCTGATTTAAAAGCTAAACGAGATACTTTATTATTAACTTTTTTCTTATAATTTCGCCCTGGTTTTGGACCAAAAACAATACCGCCACCTACTCATTGTGGGTTTCTAATTGAACCTTGACGTGCATTACCGGTATGTTTTTGCATGTATGGTTTTTTACCACCACCACGTACTTCACCTTTAGTTAAAGTTGAATGAGTGCCTTGTCTTTGAGCGGCAAGTTCAGCAACTACAACATCAAACATTGCTTGCTTAGAAATTTTATCAACAAGAAGATTTTTATTAAAAGCAACTTCTTTAATTATTTCACCATTAATATTAACTAGTTTTACATTCTTTCCCATAGCATTCTCCTATTTTTTTATTTCATCCTTTTTAGCTGCTTCCTGATCTTTTTTAGCTTTTTCAGCTTGTTTTTGAGCTGCTATTTGTGCTTCTTTTTTAGCTTCTTTTTCCTCAATAGCTTTATTTGTTTCATATAAAGCTTCTTTATTTTCTAGCTTTTCATTAGCCATTAATATATTTTCTTTAATTTCTTTACTAATAATAGTTATTTCCTTTTTATCTAAAGGACGTTTAACTGATGATTTAATAATAATATTTCCACCTTTAGGTCCAGGAATAGCACCTAAAATAAGTAAAACATTTCATTTAGGAATTGGTTCAAGTAACAATAAATTCTGTGTAGTTACAACTTCATGACCATAATGTCCAGCCATTTTTCTACCTTTAGGAACTCTTTGACCCTGACTACCACCACGACCAAAAGCAATTGACCCTTGATATCTATGTGGATAACCTGCACCATGAGATTTTGGTCCCATTTTAAAATTTCATCTAACAATAGCCCCAGTGTATCCATGTCCTCTTGTAATACCTTGAACATCGATATATTCACCTTTAGTAAATAAATCTGTTGTTAAAGTATCATTAATTTTACTTGTATCCTCACAATCAAACTCAGCAACTATCTTATAACAGTCACTTTTAAACTTTTTAAAGAAACCTTGTTGTGGTTTAGTTAATTTTTTAGCATTAATTTTTTCATATCCAATAACAATTTTGTTATCTTTTTTAACCAATACTTTATTAGGTTCACATTGTACAACTGTAACTGGTAATAATTTTCCAGTCGCATCAAACACTTGAACCATTCCAACTTTTCTACCGATAATATATTTCATTGTTGCTACCTCTATAATTTAATTTGGACTTCAACTGCAGTTGGAATAGAAAGATGTTTTAAACTTTCTATAGTTTGTGGATTAGTATTAGATAAGATAATAAGACGTTTGTGTGTTCGTCTTTCAAATTGTTCCATTGATGGTTTATTAACATGTACGCTTCTACAGATAGTAAATTTTTCACATCTTGTAGGTAAAGGAATAGGACCTTTTAAGGTACAGTTAGTATCATTTGCAATAACAATTATTTTCTTAACAGTTTGTTCAAGTAAACTTGGATCATAAGAAAATAATTTAATTCTAAGTTCCTTCATAATTTATTGTTGTCTCCTAATTTTATATTTTTTTAATTTCTATAGTTACCTGATACATGACAACACATTTTGGTGTATCAGCAATCTAAAGAAATGTATATTAAATATAACATAAAAAATAAAAAATAATATAAATATTGCTTTTTGTGGTATTTATTCCTATATAATTTTCTATTTACTTGATATTTTTAATACTATTTAATGTGAATATAACTAAACAAATAACAGAGAACGAATGTGGTATTTGTGTAATTAATAGCTTTATTGACCATTTTTACAAATATTCTGATAAAAATAGACTATTATCAGAAGCAAATATTACACAAAATGGAATCAATATCATTGAATTTGAAAATATTTGTTTAAACAATGGATTATTAGCCGATACTTATGAAGCAACAATTGAAGATATTAAGCAATTAAAATCAAATAGTTATTTTGTCATAATGATTAACAACAATAATTGTAACCATTATGTAATTGCCAAAAAATATGAAAATTTTATCAAAATATTTGATTCAGATAAAGGAATATACAACTTAACCTATAGTGAACTTGAAAATATATTCCTTTGTGTTTTAATAATTGTTACTAAAGCAAACATTAAACAAAAATTAAAAATTAAAAGCAATAAATGATGAGAAAATATTGATATTAAATACTTATTTTTAATGTTTATTTTAAATTTATTAGTAACAGGATTATCAATATGCTTAGGGTTATTCATGAACAATATTTTATCTCTATGTATTGATAATGAAAATATTAAAAATTTAGTAATCATTTGTTTTTCATTTTTCCTAATACATCTATTAAAAGAGTTAATAAACATTATCAGCAACAAATTATGTAATAAAAAAATTTCTTTTAATTATGCATTTATTAAAAACAAATTATTGCAAAATCTATTAATTAAAAAACAAACATTTATCAATAAAATCAATCCTAATTATTTTTGTATTCTTAATGATGCAATTTATTCAACGTGCATTTATAATTTACAACTTCTTGCTAATTTAATTACTGATATTTTTATTGTTGTTTTAACAACAATATTGTTATGTATTAATTCATTGTATTTCTTATTAATTGTTTCTATAGTTGTATTATTTGAAATTTTTACAGCTCTATATAAAATTAAATTTTATAGTGATTATAATGATAAAAAAATTAATAATCAATCAATGATCAGTTTACTTTCAACTAGGTTTAAAATAAATTTCAATTTGTCAAATGGAATAATTTATGAAAAAAATTTACATCAAATAAACAAAGAATTTCACAAATCTTTTTCATTAAATTTAAAACAAAATATTTTTAATATGAAAACTAATTCTATTAGCAATATATTTGCATATCTAATCAATTTAATCATTACTGGAGTTTGTGTAATTTGTATATGAAATTTTACTAATTTTACTATTGGCAAAATGTTATTTGTTATTAACACATTCTCGATTATGACTAATTCAATCTATAATATTTCTGATTTCTTTTCAAAACGAGATATTTATAAGAAAATGTTATCTATATTGTTGATGTTTATTGAAATTGATAATGTTGATAATTCTTCTCAAACTAAAATAGATAAAATCCAAACTATAAAAATCAATAATGGGAATGAAAATTATATTATAAACAATAACATGCCAATATGTCAGGAATTACTTACCAACACATTAATAGCTGTTCATTCATATTCAAAAAAATTAGCTTTATACATAAATGATATTGATATAAAAAATATTAATCAAAAATACATAAATAGTATGGTGTGTTATGTTGATAGTAAAATTGAATATTTACTTAATGATTTGAATTACAAATTAATCCACAATGATCAACTTATTATCAAAACAATGAAACAATTTAATATTAATTTATCAATAAAATTAAATTTAAAACAAATGTTAATTGTTAACATGCTAAGTTTATTACAATACTCAAACAAATTAATTATTTTTGATAATCATCATCCTTTATTCAATGATGATGAATGGAACTATGTTGTAAAAGAAATATTTACGCGATTAAGCAAAAATAATTTTGTATTATTTAAAAATTAATTATCTTATCAATGAGATATTCAACTGCTATCATTGCTCGAACATCATTATTACAATATGTGGCTAATTGATTATGAATTTTTGATCACTCATTATCAGAAACTTTACCAAAAAATCTTTTTGTTGCTCATAATTGAGCATCACTACCATTATGTATGTCTAATGTGGTATAATCTTTGCATCCTACTTGATTAAAAATACTGATATCATATTTTTGAATTAATGGAAGAATTTTTTTGATTGAATAATACCCATATAACTTTTTAAAAATAATTGATGGTTTATCAGGACTAATAATAAATAGATCAGCTAAATCAAAAATGTTATTAACAATTAATAATACCTTTTCTTTATATTCATCTTCTCCTATGTATTCAGCCATTTCTTTTAATCTAGTTTTTTCAAATGTTTTGTTATAAACTACATAAGAATATTTTTTACACTCATCCAAATCTTTTGATGGTAAAATACTATCGATTATTTTTTTAAATTCATTTTTACCAAATGGATATTTAGGATCGATGATTAATGAAGGTTTATCAATTAATTTTTTATCACCATGGTCAAAAATAATTGATACTTGATTAACAACTTGCATATAAGGTGGGTAATCATTTATTACTCTCACTGCTAAATTTAATGATTCAAAATCAAAATATACTTTCTTATTTTTTAATTTGGATCATCATTGTTTTTTTATTAAATCTGGCTCACATGAACATTCATATTTTTCGTTATAAACTTCATTTTTATTAGGTTTATAAATAGAACTTTTGTAAATATCAAATCTTTTTCGATTACTTTCTATATTGCTTAAAATTTCATTTGTTATTTTTTTAATTCTAAATCCTTTATTTTTTAAATATCCACTACATGCAATGTCATATGGAATTAAATTGCCTGAAAAACATAATGGGAAATATTCAATATCATTCAAATAATAATAATCTCTTAATAGTAATCAATAATCAACATCTTTTATACAATTTTTCTTAAAAATATAAGCTGGTTCAAGAGAAGGCGAAATAATTGCATCAGGCACATAATCATGTAATTCATTTATTTGCTGTCAAAAATAATTCAAATTGCCAAAATATTTTTCATAAATTTCTCTTCCAAGTTTTTGACATTCTCCAGCAAATATAGATTTAATTCTAACATCAATTACATCAAACTTAGAATATCTTAATTCTTTTAACGCTGCTTTGTATACAACTTTTGTTTCTAATGAAATATTTTCAACATCATAGCCATTTTTTGCTAAATCTTGTTCTTTAAGCGTAACAGCTGATTTATTAGGATTACATTTGTCTATTAATACAAAACTAATTTTATTACGTTTTAACAATTCATATTTAACAATACATAATCTATAATCTGTAATCGATCTTAAAATTCCATTACTAAATAGTGATTCATTAATAACATTTTTTTGGAAAAACAAATCGAATAGATGAAGTAATTTAGTAGAACTTGTTCCTTTTGTTTCAACTAAAATAATTTCATTCTCATTAATGATTAATGCATCAGGCTGTGATACAGCATTTTTTGCAATAAATGTAGGTTGAAAAAGAATTAATCTTTTATTATTTGTATCTTTAATTAAATCAATGGTTTTTTTAAATCTACTATCATTATCTTTACCCAAATCAAATAAATTAAATACTTGATAAGATTTATCTCTATTAAAATATTGCTCAATCGTTTTTTTAGATTCACAATCAATTAATTTACCTTCAATAATTTTTGGATCATTCTCATCCATATCTACATTACATTCACTAAGAATTTCATAATAAGTTGAATAAGAATCAAATTCATTTTCATCACTAAAATCAAAATCATCATATTCATCACCTTGATATAATCAATTAATTAATTCACTGTCAGCCTCTTTTTTAAGTGACTCTTTAATAGCATCTTTAATAAATTTTTCAATAACACTATTTGAAATATATCAATGATTTTTAGGACGATAAAATGATCGTAGATAATCATATTTTCTTACATAATTTGGTTTAATAATTTTTTGAGGTTTATACATAATTTTATTTTAGAATAATGAAATCAAATCTTGACCTATCAAAATCAAATCATAATTTGAATACATTAAATCATATTCATATAATAAAATTAATATGGAATCTTTAACTGAACTTTACAAAATTGGACGAGGCCCATCTAGCTCACATTCAATTGGACCTTTCCGTGCTACAAAATGATTTTTAGAAACATTCCCTGAAACTCATCGTATCATAGTAAATCTTTATGGTTCACTAGCTTTAACGGGTAAGGGACATCAAACAGATATTTCTATTATTGAAGCTGCAAAAGAAATAGAGGCTAAAATAAATTTTGATTACAAAACTAAACCTAGTTTTCCAAATACTCTTGATATAACTGGATATGATCAAAATAATAAATTAATTAAAACTGTTACTTTTAGATCAATTGGTGGTGGTAGTATTGAAATTGAAGGTTATCCTTCTCCAGTTGATAATAAAGTTTATCCACAAACAAATTTTAACCAAATAAAAAAATGATGTTATAAGAATGATAAAACATTAGTTGATTATGTTAAGCATTATGATGAAGAAGGTTATAAACATTTATATACTGTTTGAGAAACAATGAAAGGTGCTATTGATGAGGGGTTAAATAATAAAGAAGAATTTAATTTCCCTGGTTTGAATTTTAAAAGAAAAACTTTTATTGTTAAAAACAACCTTATTGGTGAATATTCAGTTTATGGTAAATTATGTAAAATATTCCCTGATTTATATGGTAAAAATTCTATTTTCCAGGCATATTTGTATTCATATGCTGTAGCTGAACTTAATTCACTTCATGGAAAATTAGTTACTGCCCCAACATTGGGTAGTGCTGGAATATTACCTGCAGTTTTTTATTATGCATATAAACATTTGAATGTTCCTGAAGAAAATATCATTGAGGCATTAGCAATTGCAGGAGTAATCGGTAATGTATTTAAAACTAATGGTTCAATTGCTGGTGCAACAGGGGGATGTCAAGCTGAAATTGGTGTAGCTGTTGCTATGGCTGCTGCTGGTTTTAATTACATCATTAATGGTTACAACATAGCATATATTGAATATGCAGCAATAATTGCAATGGAACATCATTTAGGATTAACTTGTGACCCTGTTGGAGGAGCTGTAATTGCTCCATGTATTGAAAGAAATGCTGAAGCAGTAATTAGAGTTATAAGTAGTGCAACACATTCATGTTTAGTAGGTGGAAGAAGAAATTCTGTATTTACTTTAGATGATGAAGTTGATGTTGAACTAAAAACAGGTAGAGATTTAAAAACTGGTTATAAAGAAACAAGCAAAAAAGGATTATCAATCAAATATAAATCAAAAAAGATTGGTGAAAATAAATCAATTAATATAGAAGATAACAAGTAATGTAAAAAAAATATCTATTATTTTTATCGTATATAATTAATACATATATATTTAATTATGAAACTCAAAATCATTAAATCTTTATTAATTCCAATGCTTGGAATTACATTAAGTACAACAACTATTTCTAGTTTAACTAGTTGTACAAATAATAATGAAATAAAAAATTATTATTTGACAGGTGGTAGTACACAATTAATTGGTACACAAGATCTATATGGAAGTGATACTGAATCATGGCAATTATCACTTGATGGAAAACAAATTACTCAAGGTATTACTTGAAAAATAGAAGATAATAATGGTGGAGCAATAAATAGTATATCTGTAAATGGTGGAATTGTATCTTGGGAAGCAAATATGAATACTGGAGAATACTATTTCTATGTTATTGCTACATATGATGAAATGGAAATAAAATCTCCATTAATTAAATTAAAGATAGTCGATGTATAATGGAATAAGAGTAAAATTGGCACAAATTACATTAACTTTAGAATAAATAATATACTTTCAATGGTGGTGGTACTGTTGAATTAAAAAGTACAAATGGTATTGATGGGGAAGATGATCAAATCTTATATATCTTTTAAAGGACAACAAATTACTGCAGAAAGTATTGTTTAGGGAATATTATTTTTATGTTATTGCTACATATAATGGATTAACAATAAAATCATCATTAATTCATTTGGTTATAAGTGAATAATACATTTTATATATTAGTGTAGCTATCACCATATCTACTATTGGTTTTAATTACATCATTACATTAATATCAAATATAGAATATGTAGTAAAATAATTAGAATGAAACATCATTTAGGATTAACTTGTGACCTGTTGAAGTTGTAATTGCTCCATGTATTGAAAGAAATGCTGAAGCAGTAATTAGAATTATAAGTGTGCAACACATTCATGTTTAGTAGGTGGAAGAAGAAATTCTGTATTTACTTTAGATGATGAAGTTGATGTTGAACTAAAAACAGTAGAGATTTAAAAACTAGTTATAAAGAAACAAGTAAAAAAAGGATTATCAATCAAATATAAATCAAAAAAGATTGGTGAAAATATATTGAATAATAATATAAAAAATAACAAGTAATGTAAAAGAAAAATATCTATCATTCTTTATCTAAATATGATTTTTACAATATATAATGCATATATATATATATATATTTGATTATGAAACTCAAAATCATTAGATCTTTGCTAATTCCAACACTTGGCATTACATTAAGTGCAGCAACTATCTCTAGTTTAACTAGTTGTACAAATAATAGTGAAATAAAATATTATTTGAGAGGTGGTAGTGTTCAATTAAATGGTGCATATGGTAATGATTGAAGAGATAATAACTCATGAAAATTATTACTTGATGGAAAACAAATTACTCAAGGTATTACTTGAAAAATAGAAGATATTTATAAAAATTCAATAGATGGTATATCTATAAATAATGGTACTGTATCTTGAAGTGGTAATATTGCTGCTGGAGAATACTATTTCTATGTTATTGCTACATATGATGGATTAAAAGTAAAATCACCACAAATTAAATTGACTATAATTTAATATACTTTAAATAGTGGTGCTATTGAATTGAACTATACAAATGATATTGATGGTGAAGATAATCAATTTTATATATATCTTTTAAAGGACAACAAATTACAAATAATATTGGTTGAACAACATATTTTATTTGCATTACACAAGATGGTATATCTATAAACAATGGTACTGTATCTTGAAGTGACAATATTGCTATTGGAGAATATGATTTCCTTGTTATTGCTACATATAATGGATTAGTAATAACATCTCCATTAATTGAATTAACTATAAATTAATATACTTTAATGGCGGTAGTGTTGAATTAAATGTACAAATGATATTGATGGGGAAGATGATCAATCTTATATATCTTTTGAAAGACAACAAATTGCTACAAAAAGTATTGTTTGGAGAATGCTATTTTTGTGTTACTACTACATATGATGAATTAAAAAATAAAATCACCAATAATTCATTTGGTTATAAGTGAATAATACATTAAAAATAAATAACACAATAATACAAAGGAAATAAAATGAAATTTACATCTGATTTAGATGAATTAGATGAAGTAAGTTCTATGATGAGTAATGATTATTATAAAAAACATAAAGTTTATAAAGATTTAACATTTGGTAATCCGAAAAAGAAAAAGCAAAAAGATGATTATTAATTAATAAATTCTTTATTAAACAATATAAATTTATTAATTCTTAATTCTAATTATTTCATTTTGTTAACTATATATTTACTTAAATTAACTTTTGTTGTTTTAAATGTTCCAATAATGATAATATTTAGTGTAGCTACTGCTTATGCTGCTGCTAGTTTTAATTACATCATTATAGTTACAACCTAGCAAATATTGAATGTACAGCAATAATTGCAATGAAACATCATTTAGAATTAACTTGTGACCTTGTTGGAGAAGTTGTAATTGCTCAATGTATTGAAAGAAATGCTGAAGCAGTAATTAGAGTGTAAGTAGTGCAACACATTCTTCATGTTTAGTAGATGGGAGAAGAAATTCTATATTTACTTTAAATGATAAAGTTGATATTGAACTAAAAACAGGTAGAGATTTAAAAACTGATTATAAATAAACAAGTAAAAAGGATTATCAATTAAATATGAATCAAAAAAATTTGGTGAAAATAAATCAAATAATAATAGAAGATAACAAGTAATGTAAAAGAAAAATATCTATCGTTCTTTATCTAAATATGATTTTTGTAATATATAATACATATTTATATATCTATATAAATTATGAAATTCAAAATCATTAAATCTTTGTTAATTCCAACACTTGGCATTACATTAAGTACAACAACTATCTCTAGTTTAACTGGCTGTACAAATAATAATGAAATAAAAAATTATTATTTGATAGGTGGAAGCACATCATTAAAAGGTATAGAAGGTAAAGGCGGATTAGATAATAATCAATGAAAATTATACCTTGATGAAAAAGAAGTTACAAACAACATTACTTGAAAATTACAATTTGTGAATGATAAACAATGATCAAATTCTTTAACCATAAATAATGGATTCGTTCATTGGTCAAAAGATATTACAAAAGGTGAATATTTCTTCTATGTAATTGCTAAATATAATAATAATCATACGACTTTTTCTGAACAAATTAAATTATCTATAGATAGTTATGGATTATCTGGTGGAAGCACTGAGCTAAAAGGTATATATCAAAAAGATTTACAAGATTATAATCAATGAAAATTATCAATTGGTGGAGCAGATATTACAAGCAACATTAATTGAGGAGTAAGCAACCTTAGTGATGATAAATTAACAAATAATATATTTATAAATAATGGTGTGGTATCTTGAAGTGGAAATATCCATGCAGGGCAATACAATTTTTGTATTACTGCTACATATAATGAAGTAGTAGTAAAATCACCTATAATTAAATTAATTATAAATGAGTATGTTTTAAATGGTGGTAGTACAGAATTAAATGGTATACAAGGTGAAGAAGGAAGAGATGATAAATCATGACAATTATCACTTGATGGAAAAGTTATTACTGATAATATTGATTGAGGATTAGAAGACAATAATGGTAACCCAGTAGATAATATAGAAATTGTAAGTATAATCCAATATTACGGTAGTGTAGTTTGAAATGCAAATATAACTGTTGGAGAATACTATTTCTATGTTATTGCTACATATGATGGATTAAAAGTAAAATCATCACAAATTAAGTTGACTATAGGTCAATATGTTTTAAATGGTGGTAGTACTGAATTAAATGGTATAGAAGGTAAAGCTGAAAGTGATACTAAATCATGACAATTATCAATTGATGGAAAAATTATTATTGATAATATTAATTGAGCAATAGAAGATAATAATGGTAACCCAATAAATGGTATATCTGTAGATAATGGTGTTGTATCTTGAAGTAATAATATTGCTGCCCCTTTTGAATATAGTTTCTATGTTACTGCTACATATAATGGAATAAAAATAAAATCTGCATTAATTAAATTAAATATAAATGAGTATGTTTTAAATGGTGGTAGTACAGATTTACTTGGTGTATGTGGCATAGCTGCAAGTGATACTAAATCATGACAATTATCAATTGATGGAAAAATTATTACTGATAATATTGATTGAGCAATAGGCAAGGCTTTTGATAAACCAACAGATGGTATATCTGTAAATGGTGGAATTGTATCTTGGAGTGACAATATTGCTGCTAATGCATACTGATTCTATGTTGTTGCTACATATGATGGAGTAACAACAAAATCTTCATTAATTAAATTAATTATAAGTAAGTATATTTTAAATGGTGGTAGTACTGAATTAAATGGTATAGAAGGTAAAGCTGAAAGTGATACTAAATCATGACAATTATCAATTGATGGAAAAATTATTATTGATAATATTAATTGAGCAATAGAAGATAATAATGGTAACCAAATAGATGATATATCTGTAAATGGTGGAATTGTATCTTGAGCGGAAGATATTGATGCTGGAGAATACTATTTCTATGTTATTGCTACATATGATGGAGTAACAACAAAATCTTCATTAATTAAATTAAATATAAGTTGATATATTTTAAGTGGTGGTAGTACACAATTAAGTGGTACACAAGGTCAAGCTGGAAGTGATGATAAACCATGACAATTATCGCTTAATGGAAAAATTATTACCGATAATATTGATTGAGCAATAGACAAGGCTTTTGATGATAATCCAATAGATGGTATATCTATAAATAATGGAATTGTATCTTGGAGTGGTAATATTGCTGCTGGAGAATACTATTTCTTTGTTATTGCTACATATGATGGATTACGCATAACATCTAGAGGATTAATTACATTAGATATAAGTCTATATATTTTAAGTGGTGGTAGTACACAATTAAGTGGTACACAAGGTCAAGCTGGAAGTGATAATAAATCATGACAATTATCGCTTAATGGAAAAATTATTACCGATAATATTGATTGAGCAATAGAAGATAATAATGGTAACCCAATAAATGGTATATCTGTAAATGGTGGAATTGTATCTTGAGCGGAAGATATTGATGCTGGAGAATATAATTTCTTTGTTATTGCTACATATGATGGATTAGAAATAAAATCTCCAGTAATTCAATTAAAGATAAGTCGATATATTTTAGATGGTGGTAATACAGATTTACTTGGTGCATATGGTAATACTGGAAGTGATAATAGATCATGAAAATTATCAATTGACAATCAACAAATTACTCAAGGTATTACTTGAAAAATAGAAGATATTTATAAAAATCCAATAGATGGTATATCTATAAATAATGGTACTGTATCTTGAAGTGGTAATATTGCTGCTGGAGAATATAATTTCTTTGTTATTGCTACATATGATGGATTAGAAA
>DFHG01000001.1 GCA_002372615.1 Mycoplasmataceae bacterium UBA3729
ATATAAAACTTTAACTCATATCCCGCTAAAATTAAATATTTAAATTTAAATTAGCTTGATTTGATAATTGATTAATCATAAATGATTGGTTTAGATTAACATTACCTAGATTGTGATCTGCATTTAATTAGATCTCATGCTATAAGGGGCATTACCCCACTGCATTTGAATAATCATTAATCATGTCGAACCCGTGACATCCCCAATTATTCAATTGCCACTTATATGGCAAAATTATTATACCAATAATAAAAAACACTCATTGTGCATGAGTGTTTTTAATATAAATAAAATATTTAAAATTATTCAACAATTTCAGTTACTGTTCCAGCACCTACAGTGTGTCCACCTTCACGAACTGAGAATTTAGAACCTTTTTCAATAGCAATAGGAGCAATTAATTCAACAACTATATCTGTATTATCCCCAGGCATTACCATTTCAACACCTTGGTTTAAAGTAATTGTACCAGTAACATCAGTTGTTCTAAAGTAGAATTGAGGACGGTATCCATTTAAGAATGGAGTATGTCTTCCACCTTCTTCTTTTTTAAGAACATATAATTGTGCTTTAAATTTCTTATATGGTTTAATTGAACCTGGTTTTGCTAATACTTGTCCACGTTCTACATCTTCACGGTTTACACCACGAAGTAATACACCAGCATTATCACCTGCTTCAGCATAATCTAACATTTTGTGGAACATTTCTAAACCTGTAACAACAGATTTTGTTGTAGGTTTCAAACCAACAATTTCAATTTCATCATTTAATTTGATTTGTCCACGTTCAACTCTACCAGTTACAACAGTACCACGACCAGAAATTGTAAAGATATCTTCAATAGGTAATAAGAAAGGTTTATCTAAATCATGAACAGGGGTAGGAATTCATTCATCAACTGCATCTAATAATTCAGTAAGTGATTTTTCATAATTTGCATCACCTTCAAGAGCTTTCAATGCACTTCCTTTAATAACTGGTGAGTTATTACCATCAAATCCGTACTTGTTAAGTAAATCTCTAATTTCCATTTCAACAAGTTCAAGAATTTCTGGATCATTTGCCATATCACATTTGTTGATGAATACAACAATACGAGGAACACCAACTTGACGAGCAAGTAAGATATGCTCACGTGTTTGAGGCATTACACCATCAGTTGCTGCAACTACTAAAATAGCACCATCCATTTGTGCTGCACCTGTAATCATGTTCTTAATATAATCTGCGTGACCTGGGCAATCTACATGTGCATAGTGTCTTTTTAGTGTTGAATATTCAACGTGAGCTGTATTAATAGTAATTCCACGAGCTTTTTCTTCTGGAGCACTATCAATTTGGTTATAAGCACGAGCTTCTGCACTACCTTTATCATTGTGTTTAGATAAGAATGTACAAATAGCTGCTGTTAATGTAGTTTTACCATGGTCAATATGTCCAATTGTACCAATATTAACGTGTGGTTTACTACGATCGAATTTTGTTTTTGCCATATTTTAATTTCCTTTCAATATTTTTAATATTATATATAAATTAGAACAACCATAGATTAAAGTTAATTAATTAATTTTCTTTTAATGGAAATTTTATCTTTTTCAATTATTAATTTGACTGGTTTATTTCTAACAATGTCATTAGAAATGATATTTTTAGCAATTAAATTTTCAATTTCTTTTTGAATATAACGTTTAATTGGACGAGCTCCAAAAATTGGATCATATGCTTTTTTATTTATGAAGTCAACTATTGAGTTATCATATTTAATAATAATATCTTGATTTGCTAATCTTTCAGTTAATTCATTTAATAATTTTTCAATAATTTGATCAATAATTTTTTTATCAAGTTTATTAAAAATAATGATTTCATCAATTCGGTTAATAAATTCTTTTTTCATGTATTTATTAATTTCATTAATTGCTTGATCTTTTTTATTGTCTAAAATGTATTCACCACCAATATTACTTGTCATAATGATGATGGTATTTTTAAAGTTTACTTCTCTACCTTGTGAATCTCTTAATTGCCCATCATCAAGAACTTGCAAAAATAAATTTAATACATCGGGATGTGCTTTTTCAATTTCATCTAATAAAATTACAGAATAAGGTCTTCTTCTAATAGCTTCAGTTAATTCACCTGCTTGTTCATAACCTACATATCCTGGAGGTGCACCAACTAATTTAGAAACAGAGTGTTTTTCCATAAATTCACTCATGTCAAATCGGATCATTGCTTTTTCACTATCAAATAAATTATAAGCTAAAGCTTTAGCTAATTCTGTTTTACCTACTCCTGTAGGACCAATAAACAAAAATGAACCAATAGGTCTCTTAGGATCATTAATACCTACTCTATTTCTTAAAATGCAATTACTTACTGCTTTAATTGCATCTTCTTGTCCTTTAATAAATTTTTTTAAATCTTGTTCAAGATTGGATAATTTTTGTCGATCTGTTTCAATTAATTTTTCTAATGGAATTCCTGTTGTTTTAGAAATAACTAATGATACATCATTAGCACTGACTGCATCATGGATCATATAATTTGGATTTTTATTAATTTCATTTTCTAATTTTTTAACATCATTTTCTAATGAAGGAATAGTTGAATATAAAAGCTTTGATGCTTTAACAAATTCACCATCAATTTGATATCGATCAACTTTTTGTTTATCTTCTTCTATTTCTTTTTTTAGTGAATTTAATCGATTATGTTGCTCTTTTTGTTCTACTCATTCATCATTTAATTTTTTTTGTTTCCTTTTAGCAGTTTCTAATTTTTTGCTTGTTTCTTCTAGACTTTTCTTTGATTTTTCATCATTTTCGTTCATTAAAGCTGCTTTTTCTGTTTCCAAATAGACAATTTGTCTATTTATTGTATCTAATTCTGTGGGTACAGAATACATTTGTGTTTTGACTTTAGCAGCAGCTTCATCTATTAAATCAATAGCTTTATCTGGCAAAAATCTTTCATTGATGTATCGATCAGATAAATTTACTGCAGCAATTAGAGCAGAATCATGAATTTTTACTTGGTGGAAAATTTCCCATCGATGTTTGAGTCCACGCATAATAGTTAATGTTTCTTCTTTTGAAGGCTCTTTAACATAAACTTTTTGCATTCTACGTTCTAGTGCTGAATCTTTCTCAATATATTCTCGATATTCATTCAATGTTGTAGCACCAATGATTTTTAATTCACCCCTTGCCATAGCAGGTTTTAATATATTTGCAGCATCAATACTTGAACTCATTGATTTTCCAGTACCAACTAATAAATGAATTTCATCAATAAAAAGGATGATTTGACCATTTGATTCTTTTACTTGTTTAATTAAATTATTTAAACGTTCTTCAAATTGTCCTTGAAAACTTGCTCCAGCAATTAGTGAAGGTAAAGATATTTCATAAATAATTTTATTCTTAAGATTGCTTGGCACATCATTATTAACTATTCTTTGTGCTAATCCTTCCACAATTGCTGTTTTACCTACTCCAGGTTCCCCAATTAATACAGGGTTATTTTTATTTTTACGGGAAATAATTTCGATAACACGTCTAATTTCATCATCTCGACCGATAACAGGATCAATCTTATTATTAATTACATCTTCATTTAAATTACGTCCATATTTTTCTAATATTTTTTCATTATCATCTGCTTGTTTAAAATTAAAATTCATATGTTTTGTCCTTTGTAATATAACATATTATAACAAAAAATTAGCACTCTCAACATTAAAGTGCTAAATAATATTTTTTTCTTTTTTTACTTTATAAAAATCTCATATTATCTTATTAATTTGATTGATTTCATTTCCATTAGTATAACAAGCTTGAAAACGTTTTATCTTTTTTGAATGTTTATTTATATAATACCCATCTCCTGCGCCAAATAGTCAAAAAGCTTTTTCACTACCATCCATAATATTAATACTCTCTTGAGTAGAATCAAGTTTAAGAATTAATTTCGTATCTATTTTATTCATAATTTTATTTTCTAGTATGTCATTATCGACATTGTGTGAAGTTAATATAACATGGATACCGCATTTTTTACCTTTTGCCATAATGTTAGCTAAAAGTGAAGAAATAACTGAATTATTGTGAATAATTAAATTAAAATTATTAACTACTAATATTTTATGTGGCATCTGTTCTGTTGGCAAAGAATGATAATGTCAATTATATGCATTAAAATCAGAGATTTTGAGTAATGACATCTTTTTTTCTCTAATATCAATTTCTTTTATAATTTTTTGTAATGTTTGGAAAACTTTTGATGAATTAATATCATCATATAAAGAAATGCTTGTCACATGTTTTAAATCTTTCATGTAACTAATAAATTTATTGGATTGATATCCTATAACATCAATATTGAATCCATAAGGAGTATTTAAAAAAGCATATGAAATAATAATTGTTGTCAACAATTTATTGATATTTGAAATATATTTACTACCAACAATTAATAAATTTGATTCCTTATTAAAATCAATAACTAAATTATCATCTTCTTCGCTAGTACCTATTATTGCATAATTAGAATTAGGATTAACCAATTGTTTTAACAAAATTGATTTAATCGAAATTTTAGAAATTTTCTTATCATTAATAGGAATTTGAATAATTAATTTATTATGTTTTTGAAAAAAAAGTAATGATTTGACTGATAATACTTTAATTATTTCATTACCATTTTTTAATATAGATTCTATATCCTTTTTATTATCACAAGTATAAATTAATTTTATGTATTGTGGCATGATGATTTCTGAATCATAAACTAAAGAAAAAGATTGTTTTTTATTTCATTCTTTTATTTTAGTTTTAATGTCATTAGCATAATCTTTATTAATTGAATAATTATCTATTGATAAATCTGATAGAAATGATATAGGAGGTGTTAGTATCTGGTTACGACTAGCAATTTCTTTAATTTTATTTTGATTAATATGATAAATCTTTTGATTAATTCTTTCTTTAATTAATTCATTGTTAATTACTACACGCACAAATTTTTTACATAAAATTCTTACTATGTTATGTAATTTTTGTTTAAATTTGAGATTAGCATGGGCAATAATTAATAATATTGAAATAATCAAGAACATTATTGAAAATAAAATAACAAAAACTTGATATAAACAAACTATTAATTCTCCAATAAGACCACCTGTAAACAACAATAAATATTTATCAGAAATTTTTAAATATGTGTTCACAAACCACGAAGAATTAATACTAAATTTATAATGATAAAAATTTTTTAAATATACAAAAAAATGATTAGCATAAATTTTCATCCTAGTCGAAGCACTATAACCAACCATTTTCCAAATATCATGATCTTGAATTGAAGTGGTAATAGTTGAAATTAAAATACTAAGAGAAATAATAATAAATATTTGTAATAATAAAGTTAATGGTTTTAAAAAGAATTTAAATCTATCAAAATTAAAAAGCATAATTATAGTCAATATCATTAATCATAAATAGATTAAATATTTACCAATACCATATAAATAATCAAATAATATAGCATCAATTACTGAGCCAACAAAAGGAACACGTAATAATGAAATTAATAAAAATAAAGAAAATATTGCAAACAAAATAATATGTGTTTTTTTATTATTTTTAAAATCATTTGCATTTAAAGTTTTATTGTTTAAATTAGTTTTATTATCAACACTATAAACAATTTTTTCTGATGGTAAGTGATTGGCTTTTTCCACTATCTTAGCCATGTTAATTTAATTAAATAGTTGGTAAATGAAATGAATTAAATTCAATGATAATGTATGAACCAAAACCAGCAGAAACTCCCATACAGATAAAAGCAATTAATAAACAAATTCAAAGGAATAAGTGGAATGATTGTGAACGATAAACACCATTAATTCCCACTAATATAGTAATAAATAAATAAAGTAAAGGAAGAACAATACAACCTAGTGAAATGTAAGAGAATACTTGAGCAACTATCACTTTAGTATGCATACCAGGTAAATTAAGTGGACCATAGTTTGGTTTGTGAGTTCAATCAAGAGTAATTGTTGTTACCATTGAAATTGATAATGCTAATATAATGCACATGATAATGCCAATGAACATTCAAACTATTTTAAGTGTACGATCATTTCTTAATCATGTACCAATTTTGATCATGAATTTATTTTCAGAAATATGTTGTTTTTTACTTTTTCTTTTAACATTCTTAAATTTTTCAAAATTTACTAATTTGTCTTGTTCTTTAATAGTACCTAATTTAGCAGATTTATCAGTAACATCAATTTCATTAATCCCATCAGCTATTGGTTCTTCAACATTAACAAAACTACCAACATTGCTATTAATATCTAATTTCTGATTGTGAACAGAAGCATTATTAATTTTAGGATCATCATTTTTATCAATATTTGATTGATGTTCTTTTTCTGTATCTAATAAATTTTCTTTGTTATCTGCCATAATTTAATTATATAAGGTATATATTATATATTATTTAATTTATTCAATATTTCTTCAATGTGTAAATTTTTATCAATTGTAACATCAGATAAAAAAATGATATTAGGTGCTCGATAAAGTTTAGTTTTTTTAGCTATTGCTGTTCGAAAAACACCTTTAGCATTATTCAATAATTTTATTTTCTTATTGATAGTTTTTCGGTCAAAACAATCAACAAATACTTTAAGATGAATATAATCTTTACTTAATACAACATATGTAAAACTAACATGTTTTAATTCATCATTATAGATTTCATATTTTAAAGTATTGTTTAAAATATTTAAAATTAATGATTCTATTTGTTGTAAATGAAATTTACTTTTACCACTACTCATCTTGTTTCTTTTCTACAATTTTATAAGATTGAATAATATCACCAACATTTAAATCGTTGTATTTATCTAAAGTAATACCGCATTCTTTGCCAGCTTCAATTTTGGTAATATCATCCTTTTTATGTCTTAATGAAGCAATTTTAGTTTTATGAATCACAACACCATCTCTTAAAACTCTCACTAAATCATTTCGATTAATTACTCCATTATTCACTACACATCCAATAATAGTACCAATAACTGAATGAGTCCAAATTTGTTTTACTTCAGCTTCTCCATTTTCAGTTTCAACAAGAATTGGATCTAATTTGCCTTTAATCATTTTTTTGATGGCATCATTAAGGTTATAAATGATATCAAAAAAGTAAATTGTGACATGTTGATTATTAGCTAAATCTTTTACATCTTTTGTAGGTTTTACGTTAAAACCTATGATAAACCCTTTGGAAGCTTTTGCTAATTCAACATCAGATTTTGTAATTCCGCCAGTGGCACCACGAATAATTGTTGTTGTCACTCCATCAATATTTATTTTTGATAGCATACTTTTAATAGCTTCCAATGAACCATTTGTATCTGTTTTTAAAATAATAATTAATTTTTTATCATTTTCATTAATGTGTTTAGCTAATAATTCTTGCTCTCTATTTAACAAATTAGCTTGGTATAAATGAATTTTTTCGGCAATCGATTTAATGTCTTTTTCATTTTTACTTACAACGAAATTGTCACCAGCTAAAGGAACATTATTAAGACCTGCAATTTTTACAGGTTGAGAAGGTTTGGCTTCATTAACTTGGTGATTATTTTCATCAAATATAGCTCGAATTTTTCCATAACAACTTCCAGCAATCATCATATCACCACGAGCCACTGTACCATTTTTAATGATAATAGTTGCTACTGGTCCTAAACTTTTACTTAAGCTAGATTCAATAACTACTCCTAAACCTAATCGGTTAGGATTTGCTTTCAATTCAAGAATTTCGCTTGTTAATAATATTGCTTGTAATAATTTATCAATATTAGTTCCATTTAATGCACTACCTTTAACTACAATTGTATCACCATTTCATTCCTCTGGAGTTAAATCATGCTCGCAAAGTTGTTTTAATACATTTTCAGGTTTAACATTTGGTTTATCACACTTATTAATAAAAACAATAATAGGAACTTTTGCTGCTTTTGCATGATCAATTGCTTCAATTGTTTGTGGTTTAATTCCATCATCTGCTGCTACAACTAAAATAACAATGTCAGTTACATTAGCTCCACGAGCACGCATTTCTGTAAAAATTGCATGCCCAGGAGTATCAATAAATGTAATTTTTTTATTGTTATATTTTATTTGATATGCACCAATAGATTGAGTAATTCCACCAGCTTCGCTTTTAGTAATATTAGATTTCCTAATATAGTCTAACAAAGTAGTTTTACCATGATCAACATGGCCCATAATGGTAACAATAGGAGGACGAGGTTTTAACATTGATGGATCATCTTTAATTTCTAAATTACTTAAAATATTAGATTCATCAATAGCAACTTTTTTTTCAAAATCATAGTTATATTCTAAACACAATTCACCCATTTCTTCTTCTGTAAGAATTGTATTGATATTTTTTATTTTTCCTTTTAAGAAAAAATATTTTAAAATTTCGGAAGAAGTTTTATTTATTTTGTTTGCAAATTGTTCAATACTTAGAGTATTAGTGTAAATAAACACACCATTTTTTATTCCAGTATCAACTTTTTTAAATTGTGATTTTAAGTCGATTGACTGACGGGAATCTGTAATCTTCTGCTTTTTTTTGATATTGCTTTTTTGCATAATTTCTCCCTCCTTTTTTTGAATTAATTAATCTTGTTTATCATTTAAATCATCATATGAATCATCATATGAATCATCAATATCTTCACGATTTTGGTTTTCCTCATTTAATTGATTTAAAATTGATTCTTGATCAGTATCTGTAAATGAATCCATAATTGAACTAACAGAAATTTTGCTATTATCAATTTGTTTACTAATATTTTTTGTTTTATTTCATTTTTTAGGTTTCTTAGTATCTTTATTTTTTTTAAGAGTCTCTACTAATTCAATGTCTTGAGTTGTTTTATTTTCCAATCGTGTAGCTTCAGTAGATTGGAGTTTTTGCAATAAATCCATGTTGTTCATCTTAATAGCTTTTTGGGTATGTTTTAGTTTTGGTTGAACTTTATTTTCATTTGATTTTTCAATAGTTTTTTTAGTTTTTTTATTACTTTCATTGCTAACTGACCATGTATCATAATCAAAACTATCAATTTTATTAAGCAATGAAGAAGTAGAATTGTCGATCACATGAACATTATCTTGACTATCAGAATTAGATTGAGCATTATTTTTGTTGTATACAACATATGACCCTTTGTTTCTTAATAATACTTTTTCAAATTTTCTCTCATGTGTTGATTTTGCTTCTAAATGGTTGTAATTAATTTGTTCAGCTGCAGCAGCTTCTGGAGTTTTAACATCAGTATCACAATTTAATAATTTACTAATTAAACGGATATTATTTCCTAATTTGCCTAACAACAATGGTAATTGATTACTAGGAACAATAATAATTACTTGTTTTTTATGCTCTTCGTTTGCTTCAGCAACAACTTTATATCCACTAATTTGTGCAGGAGAACATGTATCAATTAAATAAGATTCAAAATCATCATTATATTCAATAACTTCAATTCTTTCATAATTCAAATTCATTGATACACTTTGAATCCTTGATGCTTTTGGTCCAATAATAGTTCCACATGGTTCAATACCTGCTTGATGAGAAATCACTGATATTTTTGTTTTAAAACCAGGTACACGTGCTATATCAATAATTTCAATAATGTTATCTTGTAATTCAGGAACTTCTTGTTCAAGTAATTTTTTCACCAATATTTCACTAGTTCTAGTAAGAACAATTGGTCAACCTGATGATTGTTGTTTTACTTCTTTAATTAAGAAATAGTATTTTTGACCAGGTATTAATTTTTCATTTGGAATTGTATCTTTATTCGATAAAAAACCCATTAATCCATTTTCTAAATTTACATAAATACCATGATTATCATTTTTTTCTACTTCAGCATAAATTAATTGATTGATTTTATCTTTCCATTGCTCATATATTTGATTATTTGCTTGAACAGCAATATTTTGTTTAAAAATTTGTACAATGTGTTCAACAATTTTACTTGATAATAGTTCAGGATTTAATGGTTTTTTAATAACATCACCAACTTTAGCATTTTGCTCCTTTTTAATAGATTTAAAATACTTATTTGCTTCTTCAATTGTTAATTCACAATAATCATTTATATCATCATATGGTTCAACAACATTAAAAACAGAATATATATTAAATATATTTTTATCAATATCGATATTTACTTCAATTAATTCTTCTGGATACTCTTTAATGTATGCTTTAATAATGGAATTTTTTAAAACATCAACAACATTATCTCGAGGAATTTTTTTTTCATCAGAAATTGCGATAATAAGATTCAAAAAATTCATATCTATGTTTTTCATTTATATACCTCTTTTAAAAATAAAGTCTTACCACATAATGGTAAGACATTTACTATTAACTATTATACATATAGTTAAAAAATTTTAAACTGTGGTTAATTAAGCTCGATGTAAAAAACGAAACATAGATGTGAATCCTTGATAAAGTCGAATGATCATACGACCAATAAAATTTCCAAAACGTTGAAATCCTCTTATTATTATACGAAAAACTTTTTTAGTTTCATCTCATTTAAAATAAAAAATTATAAATCCAACAAATACAATAATTGCTGTTAATGAAACAATCTTTCATAGTACATCTTTCATAAAATATATAATATCAACTTCCATACTTTCTTTCATTTCATCCATACTATGTTTTCCAGAATAAAATTCAGTTAAATCATTTATGTAAGAAGAACTGTAATATAACTTTAATCGACGCATTTCTTCAACAGACATAGTGTCAGGGAAATGATCATTATTTACAAAGTATTTTTGATCATTTTTTATATTGCGTTTCAACTGAGATTCCTCTTCGATATTATCAAGCTTATTTATAACATTTTCAGTACCATGTTCGATATTTTGAGTATTAGAATAAATACCATAAATAGCACCAATTAAACCACAAATTTTACTAATTAAAACACATATTAATTTAAAATTATTTCATTTGCTTCCACTTCATTCATTCTTTAATTCTATAAATCCTTCGACAACTCCTAAGAATAAAAGAGGAACTAATATAGCAATAAGTGCAAGTGTTATAGCATCAAAAGTAATTGATTCTTCAGATAAACTTACAATATCTCCTCTTAAATCATCTGTTGATGCTAATTTTACGACTGAATCATAGTCGTTTTTAACATTTGTAAAGAAATTAAGTGATGCATGATCTGTTACAGTTGATTCATCATTAATAGCAATAAATATTTGATTTTTAAATCCATTAGATAAATTATTAAATTTATTACATGAATTATCATAATTAACAATAATGTCATTAACCACTATTACAGTATTTTCATCAATTTCAGTAAAGTTTAAATTAAAGTTAACATATTTAACGAAATTAATAGCTTCCTGTTTATCAATTTGAAGTAGATTAATATCTTCTTCAGTATTTGTTTCTTCAATTAAATCAGATAATAAGTAACCATTAACCATCATTCCAGTATTTGCTAAAGCAAATTTATCAAATTCGCCTATGTATTGATTATTTTTATTTGCTTCAACTCAAAAATTATCAAACCCATATTTTCTATCATTACTTCAAGAAAATGTGAAATCTCCATCAAAATATGTATCTATTATTTGATCATGCTCATAATTAAAAGTTATAGGTAAATCATACTTAGTGTAACTTCTTTCACCTTCAATAGTGTTAATATCAAATACTGATATGTTATCATCTTGGTATATTGATTCATCCTCAAGTAGCGCAGAATGAACAGTATATCTAGCAGCATCATCTTTGTCAAGATATTCATTTTTTATGAGTGTGTAATCAACATCAATTGAATATTCATTTTTATATGGATCAGCATTCATTGAATGTATAATAGGTTTTAAAGTATACCCAGGAATTAAATCATTGTCAAAATCTTTTTGTAATGATGAAACACTACCTTTTAACGGACCAGATTTTGTTGAAATAGTAAAAATGCTATTAAAATCATCTAATTCTATTTCTTTATTACCTTC